>JBAXHG010000028.1:0-13921 GCA_037139015.1 Actinomycetes bacterium
ACATCGGCAACACCCGCGTCACTGGTGATCGCACGGGAGATCTTCTTGAAGTCCCGCTCTCTGTCGAACAGCTCTGTGACTTCACTGATCCGTTCGATGAAAACGAATGAGCGCATCTTTCTGAACGAGTCATGAAGCGCGTGGAGGACCGCAAGAAAAAAGATTGATGCTGAGGTGACTGAAGTCGAGACGTCGCAAAGAACAAAGATCTCAGGGCGCTTTGGCCGCTTCGGCCGCTGGTGAAGGACTACTGGAACGCCGCCCGTTTGCAGTGACGCCCTGACCGTCTTGCGCACATCAATCGCAGAGCTCTGACGCTGTCCCTTGAGGAGCTGCCCGCTGGTTGCAAGCTTGCGTCGAAGCTGCGCCACGACCTTGTGAATCTCGGCAAGATCAGCTGCTTGGCCAGTCGGAAGGCCGCGCTGAAGGTCTCCAAGCGGACGGGCAGGTGGAAGGCTGCGAGTGCGTTCGATTATCTGGCGCTCAAGCTCACGGCGAACCTCGCGCTCAAACTCGCGAAGTCGATCACGTGGGACTCCCTCAGCCCTTGCGTCCTCTGGCGGAAGGTCAGGCTGCGGCTCCGAGCGAAGACCCAGCGCCCGCCTGATTCGCTGTACGTCGACTCCGACCACTCCGCTGCCCCCTGTGTCTGGCCGAAGGCTGCAACTGCAAGGCGCGCCATGTCTCGGAGGCTCCCTTCGTCTCCTTCTTGGAGTGCCTTGGCGATCTGCTGCTTGAGCGCTTCAAGGTCAATCCGTTGGGCCTGTTCACCGCCCGGGTCCTTGCCTGCGACTTCCTCTCCGCGTTGAAGTGCGGTCTCTTCGGCCTTGCGGAAGAAGAACCTCTCAAAGACCACCTCAAATATCCGCAAGTCCTCCGGTGACTTGGCAAGGGTGGCTGAAAGGGCGCCGTGGACGGCCGCGCGGTCGCTCCACTGGACGTGACCAATTGCCGCTGCCGCATCCAGAAGCTCCGCAGTTCCCGCGGCTACACCTTCGGCTCTCAGCTCCCGAGTGAAGGCGAGCAGGTTCGAATCGAACCCAGCGCTTGTCTGAGAGTCAGCTGGCACTCGCGGCATCGCCGCCGTCAAGCTTCACGCCAACACGCTCCGCAACCGTGTCAAGGTCGCTGCGGTGCTTGACGATCACGCTCATCGTCTCGCGGAAAACCTTGGCGTCAATATCGTCGGCGCCAAGTAGGAGAAGTGCTCGAGCCCAATCGATGCTCTCAGCGATCGATGGGGGCTTCTTTAGGTCCAAGCCGCGGATCTCAGCGACAAGCTCGATCAGACGCGAAGCGACAGCAGCCGGAAGGTCTGGGGTCTTGAGCCTGATGATTGCGAGCTCGTGCTCGGCTTCCGGGTAGTCAATCCAGAGGTACAGGCAGCGGCGCTTGAGGGCTTCGGTCAGCTCACGTGAGTTGTTCGACGTCAGCAGAACGACAGGGTGTGACCGTGAGGTCATGGTCCCAAGCTCAGGGATCGAAACCTGGAAATCGGAGAGAAGTTCGAGAAGCATCGCTTCGAACTCCTGGTCGGTCTTGTCAATCTCGTCCACGAGAAGCACAACCGGCTCCTCAGAGGTGATCGCCTCAAGCAATGGACGTTCGAGGAGGAACTCCTCGCCAAAAATGTCGTCCTGAACCTTGTCCCAGCCGCTGTCGGCGGATTCGGCTTGGATTCGCAGCAGCTGCTTGCGGTAGTTCCACTCGTAGAGGGCCTTGGCCTCATCCAGCCCTTCGTAGCACTGGAGGCGAATCAGGTCACGCTCAAGAACACGGGACAGTGACTTTGCGAGTTCAGTCTTGCCCACGCCAGCTGGACCCTCAACCAGAACGGGCTTGCCCAGTTTGATTGCAAGCCAGGCTACGAGCGCTGTCTGCGTGTCGGCAAGGTAGCCATCCGCTGTCAAGCGGCCTGCAAGTTCTTCTGCGGTCTTGGGTGTGTTGGACACGGCGCCAGAATGACAGGTTGTACCCCCGTGGGGGTCAGCGATCGGACCTTCGCCGGCCTTTTGGCTTCTGAGTGGGAATGTCATCGAGTGGGATTGACAGCTGTTCCAGGGTCGGGTCGTCTGCCGGTTCACCCAGGGCAGGCTCGGCTGGAGGGGTGGAGGAGCGACGTGGTGGCTCTACTCCACCAAAGTGCAGCTGTGCCTCCGCCGACTCTTCAGTTGGAATCGCGATGGTTGCAGCGCCACCCCGGTCGGCTTGCGTTCGCCGGGTCCGTCGGATCCTTGGCTCGGGGATGTGAGCGGCCTTGATCCTGAGCCCTGCGCCCATCAGTGCCACGGCTCCCGCAATGGCCAGCATGAATCCCCATTCGATTCCCGTGTCAACGCCGACGTGGCTTGGGGGAGAGACCAGGACCCTCCAGATCAGGAGAATCAGACACCAGGCACCACCGACAGCAATAACCCCGCCATCGCCACCAGGGAGGTGAAACGCCCGGCGCTCGCCCCTGGCAAACAGCATCACGAGCGTTGCCCCGCAGACAAGCAAGATGGACGCTTCCACGAAAGTGAACGCGGCAAACCCAGTCAGTGAGTAGGAGACGGCCTTGCTGCCCCTGAACTCCTTTGACTGGAACCAAGGCGTTACAAGCGTTGTCAGGAGAAAGGCTGCTGCAACGGCCGCAAGGCGCTGGTTTGCGTCCAGACCATTCCAGGAGTTGATCAGCCTTCGGATACCCCTTCCAACAGAGTCAGCTGCTCTCTCCAACAGCTGGGGACGGTGGTTCCCGTCAGGCACTTTGTGCGGCGCGAAGTGACTTGAGCAGGAGCTTCGCGTCGGCATTGGTCACTTCACGGATCTGACCTTGGAACGCGAGCTTCCAGTGATCAGCAGGCCACTTCTGGATGTGCGCCATGGTGTCCTTCAGCCTCTCTGCTGGGACATGCTGGTCCGGCGCGAGCACAACCTCAGGCTCAGTGGGGAAGCGCCATGGATAAGGGTCCGGATTGCCTGGCTTTCCCGGCCAGATCTTCGCTCGGTCCTCAAACATGTCACCCGTGACGATGATTGACCCTCCGAAGGTCATCTCTTTCGTGAGGTACAGGACAATTCGATCCCCCGGCTCAATGCGCTCGGCGCGCTTGCGGTTGCGCTCCTTCAGGCCAATGACGCTGAACCCAGTTTCGCGGGTTGCAGTGTGATTGTCCGGAGACGAGGTCAATACCCAAGTGGTTGCTTCTTCCATGGGCCTTACTCTACGACGCTGGGTCGCTGGACTCGGGATTCTCTGCGCCAGTCTGCGGAATGTCCCGTTCCAGATACCAGTCGATCAGCGAGCGTAATGCGAGCAGCGCTTCTCGGCTGGAGTCGTCAAGCCGCCGCTTGAGGTCCTCCGGAACGGTCTCTCCCAGAAGGCGCATGAAGTCAACTAGGGCACCGAAGTCCGCGCTTGCCCAAGACTCCTCCGCTGACCCTGTGTTGCCCTCTTCACCCGTGTTGGTGGGGCGGTTTACGACCCCGTGGGCTGCAGCGTCAGCCCGCTCGGCAACCGCAGATGCGGTGTCGCGGAGACGCGCAGCGAGCGTCAAGAGGGCAGAGAGAGCTTCGGAATCTTTTGAGTCTTTTGGCTCGGACATGGAGGGGGCCTTCAGCGGATTGTGCCGGAGAGCGCAGCAACCACTGTGCGCGTCCGTCCGGATGCGTCCGTCCCGCGGGCCCTGACCGTGATGGTCTTGGCTCCGCGTGGAACCCGGATATTGCCGAGGCTGTGGTTGCCGGGATCGCAACTGATGGTTGCAGTGCGGATTGTCTTCCCAGAGGCCAAAACCCTGATTGCGACAGTTGAAGGCTTTGAGACCCAGAACTTCACTCTTGCCGCGCTTCCCCGCTTGAGGCTGCGAGTCTTGACTGCAAGACGGGGTGGCTGATCGAGGAAGGTTGTGAACTTGGTTGCGGCAGTGCAGTAAGTCGGTCGTGTCGTCCTCAGGCACAACTCTGCAAGGAATCCCTGTGTCAGCTGGTGGTAGCTCTCGGATGACCATACGCCCGGGCTGTAATACGACCAGCCGCTTGACATGAAGTGGGGGACTGCTGCGCGGGCAACCGGCTCAGCCGCATCGAAGAGTTCACGGGCATCACCACTGCTCACCTTGTTTGCCATCTCGTTCAAGCCCACAAGGGTTTGGAGGAATCCGTTGAGGATCTTGAGCGACGGATCGAAGGAGTACATGAGGTACCACGGGCCGAGCGGTGTGGCCACTCGAACTCCACTTGGAGGCGCCTTCCTGAAAATCGCCAGGGAGGAGTTGGCTGCCGCAAGATAATTCGGGTCAGAGAACTTGACGGCCGCCCGCGAGAGCGCCTGAATCCCCGTGGCCTGTGACATGGCGCTGGTCCACGGCGGACTTCCTCCGTCAAAATTGAACATGTACTCCCAAGCTGTTCCGCCAGCACGCTTGACCCGGAGCGACAGCATCTCGTCCATCAGGGCCTTCAGATGACCGGGCAGGTTGGCCCGCCACAATCCATTGGCAACCCCGAAGGTCGCGAGGACCTGAAGTTGAAGCCCCTGTCCGGGGTAGTACTGCCAGACGATGTCGCTGCCAGAGAACTGGACTCGCTGATGGTAAGCGGGCATCTTCCCTTTGCTGAAGAACTCCGTGTTGCGCTTGACGATCAGCATCAGCTCGGGCAGTCGGGAGGGGGTGAGCGCCTTGCGGTTGTGAATGCCAACAACGATGGAGATGATGTTGCCCAGCTCCAACCCCGCGTTTCCATGAAGCTTGCGTCGTGTGCGAATTGCTGCGGTCCAACTGGTTATTGCGTCACTCGCCTGAAGCGCTGTGATCTGACCGACCTTCTGCATGTTCAGGATGGTTGAAGCGACCGCCGATGTTGCCGTCGCGGCCGTGGCCCGGACGCCCTGCGGGGTGTTTCGCACTGGGCGGTCTGCTCCGGTTCCGAAGTCCATGTCCATGGGCAGGAGGTCTTGCCCAGCCGTGATCTGGCCGTTGGGGCCGACTTTCAGGAGTGGTTGTTGCGATGCCTCCGCCGATGCGATGGGACCCACCGCCAGCATGGCCAGAGGAACCGCAAAGACCCGTAGGGCACTGCGGAACATGGTCCAATCTTAGTGGCTCGGTGCTAGCCTCGGGTCAGGTGCAGGAGCCCCTCCAAAAGAGCCTTTCAAGTGCGCCACACCGATGGTTGCTTCGCTCTGCCTTGCTGGGACTGCTCCTTGCCGGTCTGTTCTCCGGTTGCGGAGGCTCCTCGGAAGAGGCCAACAAGGTCCTCAATCGCACGTTTTCACAGCCCCACAAGTACTCATCGGGGCAGCTTGATGCCGATATTCAGTTGGACGGGGCTGGCCTCACAGGGAAGAGCGGGGAGCTGGCTCTCACCCTCAAGGGCCCGTTCTCGAGCAACGGGAAAGGCACCCTCCCCAGCTTTCAGATGGACACGGGACTCAAGTTGGGCGCGCGCAAAGTCAAGCTTGAGGTAACTAGCAACGGCAAGTCCATGTGGCTGGGCATTGCCGGAATTTCCTACGCGATGCCTGCGAAAGTCTTTGAGAGTTTCAAGTCGGCCTACCTGGGCAAGGACATGAAGTCGTCTGGCTCCCTACTTGACCGTCTTGGGTTCAGGCCGGCAGATTGGCTGAAGGATCCCGAGGTTGTTGGCGATGAGATGATCGGCGGGACTCAGACTGTTCATGTCAGAGCAGGTGTTGACGGTACGAAGCTTGTTGCCGACCTCGGGTCGCTGCTGGGCGCTGCCGGTGGGGTTGGGGCTGGAGTCGTGAATGTTCCAGCCGCCACCGCTCAAGCCCAGAGGAAGCTCGCGAAGGCTGTAAAGACCGCAGAGTTGAATGTCTGGTCCGGAAAAGAGGACGGAGCGCTGCGAAAGCTTGATGTAACGGTTGACGTCGGGGCAGTTGACGGGCAGCGGCCAACTAAGCTTCGTTTTCTCGTGACCCTGACTGACCTCAACCAGCCGCAGCAAATCCAGATTCCAAAGACCGCGCGACAGTTCTCTGAGCTGACCGGCCTGATCGCCAGCGTCTCTGGGGCGGGAAGCGGGTCGCTGGGGGCGAAACCTTCCGATCCCAAGGCTAAGAGATTTGAATCATGCGTCGCCAAGGCTCCAAACGTGAAGGCAGCAAAACTCTGCGACAAGGTTCTGACAGGATGAGCGACATGGTTGCCGAGGACGAACTTCCGTCCGGATTGATGCCCAAGTGGATCGTTCCACTTGTTGTCGCACTTCCTGTGGCGGTAGGGCTTCATCTCGCAGGCGCATCTCAGGTTGCTGTGTTTATCGCTGCGGCGCTTGCGCTGATCCCAGGCTCAGCCGTAATGGGACGTGCCACCGAGCACCTGTCTGCGAGGTCAGGGCCAGGCGTTGGAGGTCTGATGAACGTGACCTTCGGTAATGCCCCGGAGCTGATCATCGCGCTCGTCGCACTTTCCCAAGGGTTCCAAGAGGTTGTCAAGGCGTCATTGGTCGGTTCGGTCCTCGGGAATGTCCTGCTTGTACTGGGGGCTTCAATGCTCGCCGGGGGGTTGCGACCAGACCTGAGGTCGGGCGAACAGCGGTTCAACAGAACTTCAGCCAGCGCCCAGTCGGGAATGCTGCTTCTGGCCGTCGGCGCGCTCCTAATGCCCGCGGTCTGGGAACTGGTGAACGCCAATGGTCTGGGGTTGCCAACGGTTGGGATTGACGACCTGAACAAGGCGGTCGACTTCCAAGGAGGCGACGTGCAGACCTTGACCACGGTGGTTGCCGTGATTCTGATCCTGACCTACGCG
Source organism: Actinomycetes bacterium (assembly GCA_037139015.1). GTDB lineage: Bacteria > Actinomycetota > Thermoleophilia > Solirubrobacterales > Solirubrobacteraceae > WLNJ01. The sequence continues at coordinate 6,759 of JBAXHG010000028.1, forward strand.
GCAGGTCTCATCTTCTCCCTGCGGACACACAAGGACATCTTCAATCCGGCGCAGGGACATGTGAAGGGAGCTTGGACCGTAGGTAAATCCGTCGCCATGCTTTGTATTGCGGGTGGGCTCGTGGCCTGGATGAGCGAGATCCTCGTTGGGTCGCTTGAAGAGGCCGCCAAGGCCATGGGCGCATCGGAGTTCTTCATCGGCATCGTTGTCGTCGCGATCGTTGGTAACGCAGCGGAGCATTGGGTTGCAGTGGCGGTGGCAAGGAAGGACCAGATGAGCCTCGCGATCAACATCTCAGTCGGCTCAGCAGCGCAGATCGCGCTCTTTGTGACGCCGGTGATTGCCCTCGCGTCACTTGTGATCGGCGACTTCCCCATGGCACTGGTGTTCAATGGTTATGAGCTGGCAGCCCTGCTGATCGCCACGGTTGTGGCCGGATTCGTCACGGCCCGTGGACGATCAACTTGGTTTGAAGGCCTGCAGCTGATTGCCCTGTACGTCGTATTCGGCGTCACCTTCTGGCTCGCCTGAGTTTCCCCCGAGCCGCATGGCCCGTAACTGATGGCGCATCTGCGTTGGTTCGGGATTGAGCCTTACTCCACATAGCGGTAGGCTTACTCCCCAGTTCGTTGACTTGCCATTCAATCTTTTGGCGTCCGGGTCCATCCGGCCGCCTCAAACCCGGAGGTAGCTTCAAACAATGGTTGATTTCACCCTTACTGATGAGCAGCTCGCACTTCGCGAGATGGCCCATGATTTCGCAGAGAAGGAAATGCGCCCGGTCGCACACGAGTACGACAAGGACGGCACATGGCCCAAGGACGTGCTCAAGAAGGCTTGGGAACTTGGACTCATGAACAGCCACCTTCCAGAGGAGTACGGCGGCCCAGGTGCCAGCTACTTCGAGGGAGCCTTGATTGAAGAGGAAATGGGCTGGGGCTGCTCCGGCATCGGAACCTCAATCGCTTGTAACGGTCTTGCCGCAGCACCGGTAATGCTCGGTGGCAGCGATGAGATCAAGAAGGAGTACCTCACCCGACTTGGCGAAGGCGGCGAGCTTGCCTCGTTCTGTCTGACAGAGCCAGGCGCCGGTTCAGACGTGGCCAGCATGCGCACAACTGCCGTCAAGCAGGGCGACAAGTACGTCATCAACGGTCAGAAGTGCTTCATCACCAACGGTGAATACGCAGATTGGTACACCGTCTACGCAAAGACCGACAAGGATGCAGGCCACCGCGGAATCTCCGCATTTGTGGTTCCGCGTGACGCGGGCGTTGTAGTCGACAAGAAGGAAGACAAGATGGGTCAGCGCGCTTCAAACACCGCGACCGTCTCTTTCAACGACATCGAGATCCCTGCCGCCAACCTGCTCGGTCAGGAGAATGGTGGCTTCAAGCTCGCGATGATGACCCTCGACCGAACCCGTCCAGGTGTTGCTTCCATGGCAGTAGGCATTGCCCGCTCGGCAATGGAGCACGCGATTTCGTACTCCAAGGAGCGCATTCAGTTCGGCGTGCCGATTGCAGCCCATCAGGCAATCCAGTTCATGATCGCTGACATGGCAACCAAGGTTCACCTTGCGCGCCTCGGCACATGGCAGTCAGCAGTCTTGCTCGACCAGGGTGCCCGCAACACGATCGAGTCGTCACATGCCAAGCGGTTCGCAGCTGACACCGCGATGGAAGTTGCCACGGATGCAGTTCAGGTCTACGGCGGTTACGGCTTCATCAAGGAATACCCAGTTGAGAAGATCATGCGTGACGCAAAGATCATGCAGCTTTATGAAGGCACTTCCCAGATCCAGCGCCTTGTCATTGCTAAGGAGACTCTTCTCCCACGGCGTGCTGAGGAAACAGCAGGAGCATCTGCCTGAGCATCGCTCAAGTCAATTTGGCAGCAATCACGGCCTCGGGCATCTGCCCGGGGCCGTTTTGCGCTTGCGGCCCCGTAGGATGGATCCCAAGTGAATGAACGTTCAGCAAGCGCAAGGCGAGCGGCAGCCGATGCCGTCGGAGCAGGACCTCCGGATGATCCCTCCGGGGTGAAGGCGACGCGTGGGCGGAAAGCCGGTTCCGGGGGTGCTGATCCACTTGTCGGAGAACTCCGCCGTGGCGGCCTCCTGTCGCTCCTGGTGCTGCATCAGGTTTCGTCAGGCCCCTCATATGGCAACCAGCTGATTGACCGGGTGGGTGAGATCACAGGTGGTGTCGTCGCAGCCAACCCGAACACCATGTACCCGCTCTTGAGGGAGTTGGAGGCTAAGGGAATGCTCGAAGGGTCATGGGAGCACCCGGAGCGGCGCTCACGCAGGTTCTACGCAATAACCGAAGCTGGTCTGGCTGAGCGCGATCGCCTCTCAGCAGAACTCTCACCGAAGCTGGATGACATTGGTACTGCGATAGCGCGCATCAGGTCAGAGGTCTTGGGACAGTGACCGAAGTGATTGAGGCACTGGCCGATCGAATTCGGTCGGCTGACTCGGTCGTTGCGCTTACGGGCGCGGGAATCTCCACACCATCTGGCATTCCAGACTTCAGGACTCCGGGAACGGGTCTCTGGGAGAACGTGAATCCGATGGAGGTCGCGCATGTGGACGTGCTCTTGAATGACCCTGCGATGTTCTGGGCTTTCTATGCGGAGCGGTTCACCACGCTTCAGGCAGTCAAGCCAAACCCGGCCCACATGGCACTCGTAGAGCTTGAGCAGCGTGGGCTGCTTGATGCGGTGATCACACAGAATGTTGATCGCCTTCACTTTGCTGCTGGCACGCAGGAGCTGGTTGAGCTTCACGGCACGATCCAGACTTCCCGCTGCATGACATGTGGGACAACAGTTGAACTCGATGAGGTCCGTGAGCTTGCGTCAGGGTCAGGTGACGGAGTTCCACGGTGTATCTGTGGCGGGATGATCCGTCCCGGGGTGGTGCTCTTCGGTGAGATGCTTCCCCAAGACGCGCTGCTCAAGGCATCCCAGCTGGCGGCTGAAGCAGATGTGATCCTTTGCATCGGAAGTTCGCTGGAGGTTCACCCGGCCGCTGGTCTCCCACAGGTGACCAAGGCTGGCGGTGGGGCAATCGCAATCATGACTCAGGGGCCCACTCCGCTTGACGCGGATGCTGACTTCAGGCTGGGTGGAGATGTGGTTGTCGAGCTTGAGCAGCTGGTCGCAGCGCTGGCCTGAGCCGCCTTGTCAGCTGTATGAAGCAGCGGCCTTGCGAAGTGCCTGTTCGAGGCGCTCCAAGGCGATAGTCACAGCATCAAGGGCTTCTTCATTCAGATCCCCGGCCCTGGCCGCTTCAGCAGCTGCGGCAGCAGAGACAGCGTGGGCTACGAGAGCTTCTACTGAGGCCTCATCAGCAACTCCCCCAAGTTCAACTCTCGCGGTCGTAATGGCAGCTTCAAGCTGAAGGGCGGCCTCACGTGTGCGACCGGCCTCAAGATCCTGTCGAGCCCTGAGCGCCAGGAGGGCGGAGGCCGGGATTGCCTGGCGGCCACCAAGCAGCTGCGCGAACTTCTCTTCGGTCGGAGCCGGCCTGCGTCGGCCTTTCTTTGGCGCGCTGGACACGGCAAGCTCTTCGGCCTCGTACCACTCGCTCTCGGCAACCTCTGCGCCTCTGCCGATCCCCTGGCGGAGTCCGATTGGTTCGGGTGTAGCAGTGACGTGCCTGTGGCCCGTGGCGGCGATCGCCTGTGAGTGGAGTGCCCGGTCAATCACTGCCCGTGCTGACTTGGGGGAGAGCGGGTCCCCTGACTCCTCACCAGTTTCAATCACTGTGATGCGGGTCAGCTGAACCGATGTTGCTTCCGGCGGACGGATGATCTTCCGCACTCGCTTGCGGGGAGCCGCCTGGAGTTCCTTCACAACCAGAACGAATGAGGCTTCGTCTGCGGCCGCGTCCCGAACGACCCACCTGCCGTGAGGCAGTCCCAGCGACCCTGTGAAGTCGAACTGGACAAATCTGAACTGCCGTTGGGGGGCTTTGTCAGCCGCGGCTTTGACCCTGTGTGGCGAACTTCGACGGGGTCGCCGTGACGCGAGGGTTCGCAACCTTGTGGAGACGGCTGATCAGTGCTGACCACTGACCCGCCTCCATTGCCTGGCCATTGGTGGTGAGCAGCGTTCCGGTTCCACCTTCCGGATGGAAGCCGATGTGAATGTGGTCATCGTGGTCGGCAAGAGCAAGCGTGTTGTCCGTGCCCGGGTAGGTCATCAGCGTGATGATCTGATGTGGGTGCATGCTGCCCTGGAGGGTCAGTAGCAGGCGCACTGCCTTGTCCGTGATTGACCCTGCTCCCTGGTTTCCAAGGATGGGAACGCCATTGATTGCTGCAACGTCAACGGCCGCGCCTGCGGAGTGCTCTGAAACATTGCCCGACTTGGAGAGGTAGGGGTGACCACAGTGGAGAGAGCTGACCGTGGGGTTCATCTTGTTGTCAGCGAGGAACTCAAGGACCGCGAGGACGCGGCGGTCAATGCCACCGGCTTCAATGTCTGCTCGGCCACAGTCGTAGATCGTGATTCGCGAGTCACTGAGGACACGGCGGGCGAGGTCGCTCTTGCCCATCAGCATCACTTGCCCGATCGTCGGGGCAGAGTTGCCAGCTGCTGCGAATTGAAGGCCTGCTGTGCTGTGCGTGCTGGCAGCAAGCAGCCTCCAGCCGGCGAGGATGGGGGCAGGGTCAATCTGTGGAGCGGTCTTGCCGGCAGGACGGATCGCGAACGAGATGGTTCCCTTGGCGCCACCTGTTGCAACGCGACCGAGGATTGTTCCCCCGATCACAGTTGACCCTGGCTTGAGCGGCTTGATTACAGCGTTCTTGCGGGCGATGTTGACTGGGACTGTGAACCAGTCGCTCAGGGAAGCGGGGCCTGCGGCCTCAGCGATCTGCTCAGCGCCACCGGCCTTGAAAGCAAGCGGTCGGGCAGGGTTGGCAAATAGACGCCTGCGGGACTCAGCGTCGTTTGTAAGCGGGTCGCTCGTAGTAGTTGAGTCACCGTTTGCGTTTGGCTCGCCGTGAAGGCTGAGGCGCAGCTCCTTGGAGAGCTGGCGGGCTGTGACGGACACTTCACGACGGGTTACATAGCGACGGGAGACTGTTCCGAGCCCGCTGTACGTGTACGTGTTGCCGAAGGCGTCTTCGAGGGTGACGAAGTGCCCTGACTTCTTTGACTTCCCGATCTTCGTGACGCGGCCGTCAGCGACAGCCACAACTGCGGCGCCCGGGGTTGCCGAGATCTTCACGCTCGTTGGAGTGTCGTTTGATGCAGCGGCGGCCTGAGCCGAAGCTTTGCCATCTACTGGGAACATCGCTTCTGCCAACCCCGTGAGGGAACCGACAAGGTCATTCGGCAGGCCGGCGAGAAGCCGGGCACGGTGGATGACGTCGTTGACATACCAGTCTGCGTGGTTGTAGGCGAAGATTGACTTGCGCAGATCGCTTGAGCCGCCGGAGGCCTTCAGGTACTTGGCAGCGGAGAAAATTGCGTCAGCAGGGTTGTAAGGATCGGCCTTGCCGTCTCCACTTGCGTCCACGCCGTAGGTATCCCACGTTCCCGGCATGAACTGCATCCAACCAAGGGCGCCAGCGCTGGATACTGAAAGGTTGCGGCCGTAGTCCGTCTCGATGGAGTTGATGGCTGCGAGAACCTGCCATGGAATTCCGTACTCAATGCCGGCAGCCTGGTAGATCGGAAGCAGGAACGGCGGAACGCTGAACTGGGAGATCAGTTCACCTGGTGTTCCCAACGGAGTGAGGCCGGGAAGTCCCATGGTGAGAGCTGCAGGAGCCTTTGGCGACGGCCGTCGGGCGGAAGGCTTGTGCTTGACGGGAGCATGCGGCTTGACCGGCTTTGGCTTCGGCTTTGGCTTCGGCTTTGGCTTGGGCTCAGGCTTGGGGGTTACATCCTTGAAGGAGACGATGTCTGCCGGGTTCAGTGAGAACTTCGTCGCCAAGTAGGCATTGTCAATCAAGTCTGTGTCGTTGACGGTCACAACCATTGGAGTTGCCTGCCCGTTCAGGACGATCTCAAACTTTCGATCTGCCCCAGCCGGAATCGCAAATGCCAACACGGCGGATAGAGAGGCCACGGCGGTGACCGTGGCCATACGGAAGCGGAATGTCTTTGTTTTGCTGTTCATAAAGTAAAAAGTCTGTCTCTCTCCAATGGCATCGCCTGAGCGATGCCAGACGTGAACGGTACCAGTTCAGGACTGCTCGGGACGTCAGTTGGGACGGAAAGAAACATCATTTTCACAACCTCCAGTGAAGGCAACCAGCCAAGTCTGCCGCTCCGGTCCTGCGCTATCGTCGCCGACACGCATCCACGCAGCAATCCCACGCCTCGAGAGGAACAATTGAGATGACCGACAGCACTAATGACGAAGGACTCAAAGACCGCATCCAGCGCTCGGGAGAAGAAGCAATCGGCAAGGTTGTGGGTGATCTTCTGGAGAACCCTCTGTTCACAGGTGCTCTCGGACGGGCACTTGAGGCAAGAGAGAGGGCCAATCAGGCCCAGGAAGCCGCACTTGGAGCTCTCAATCTTCCAACCGCTGCTGACCTTTCACGCCTCACACGCCGGGTTCGCTCGGTTGGCCAGAGGCTCGAGGGAGTGGAAGATGCGCTTGACAGGCTTGAGGGAGTTCTGAGCACTGACGGCCTTGGCGGAATTGAAGAGCGGCTCTCGTCCCTGGAGAACGCTGTGTCAAAGGCATCCAGCTCAGCTTCGTCCAAGGCCAAGTCTGCTGCGGGAGTCAAGTCAAAGGCCGCTCCCAAGCGCAAGCCTGCGGCCGGTAAGGCGAAGCCGAAAGCCAAGTAGGTCACGGTGTGGCGCCAAGCGGTGGGGTTTCCCACCGTGGCAGCCATGTCAGGGGCTTGCGGTCAGGATGCGGCGAGGATCGCTTCGGCAGTAACTCCGGCTCTGGTGACAGCAGCTTCAAGGTCGTCGTCGTCAATGGTTGACCCGCCCACGTTGCTGATGACCAGGAGCGAGAGGGCCTCCACCTCAAGGTGGGCTGCGACTGAGTAGAGACCGCTGGTGGACAGGTCCCGGGCCAGCACTCCTTCCCATTCGTTCTCCGTGTCCAAGTGCGGTTGGAGGTCTGAAGAACTTGTCAGGCCAACCTTTGCAATGTCAAGCAGAAGCTCTTCGGCGGTCTCCAG
>JBAXHG010000029.1:0-13899 GCA_037139015.1 Actinomycetes bacterium
GCCCTCGCTCAACTCCTCCCCGCTGGCGACATCACGTCACCTGCGGAGAGGAACCAATGCGGTCCGAAGCTAGTTAATGACCTTGAATGCTCCACGCATGAAGGGGTGAATTCGACAGAAGTAGCTGTAGGTACCCGCCGAGAGATCCTTGGGCGTGTCCCAACTCAACCTTTGCGCAGCGGGAGTGCCAGGAATCACCCAGCCAAAGCCAAGCTGACCTGAGTCAAAGGTTGACGGACCATTAGCGAGTGGATACGAGACACCGCTGTCCTTGTTACACGGAAGCTTGCAGTCGGTTATCGAGTGGTAGACGTCCGTCAGCGCTGCAGTTGCACCCGCATCCTGATTAATGAACTTCAGCGACTGTCCACGCTTGATTACCGGCGGCCGGGCACTTACACCCGTGCTGCTCAGGTCACCGTACTGGTAGACGTAATCCTTGATCTTGATTGTGTTGCCCGGTGGAGTGACACCGCTAGTCAGCTTGCTCACGTCATTGAGCGTGACCGTCTTACCACCGTAATTCTTGTTCTCCAAGTAGGAGCCGTGCGTCACTTTGCCGCCGTTCCAGTTGACTGAAGTGGTGAAGGGGTCAACGCCGGCAGTTCCGCCAATGACTGCCCAAACAACCATGATTCCCATTGACTCGTACCAGTCATTCTTGGTGGAGTCATAGGTCGCACTGATCTTGATCTGGTCATATGGCTTGATGTGGATCTTCCATGTGGAAGGGGTTGCCTGCATCGACATGTCCCACGAAACCGGACCTGCTGGGTCGTAATAGGTCGCGTTGGAACGGAACAGCCGTGCGGAGTTGGCCACCGTGCCCGGCTGAGGACTGGTTGGCGTGGTCGTGCCCGGCACAGGTGATGCCAGTGGGTCACGGATGACCTGCAGATCGGTATAGAGGCCACCAGGGTGGACATGGCCGGCAGTGCCAACAAGCGTCATGTCAAAGTTGTTGCTCCAGATGCTGCGGTCGTAGCTGATTCCCGCATACGGGTTGGTGATCTGGTCCGGATAGGTCACAGTTCCGTTGGTACCCGTCCCGCTGAAAGCATTGAAAACCGGGTATCCCTGACCGCGCTGAACATCCATCCAGAGTGGGTAGACGGGAGTAAGTGTCTTGCCCAAGGTTGAGCTCATCGGAGTCCAATCAAGGTCATAGACGATCTTGGCCTTGACCGTTCCCGGCGTGAGGTTGTGAATCATGTCGTTGACGATCCACTTCTGGTTCGAATAAACGGGGTAGCCGTAACCCGCAGGAATCTGAATGATTGTCTTTTCCTCACCAGCTCCGAAGGGAGTTGTGAAGCTGCCGGACCCGGAGTGGTTATTTAAGTCAATCCAGACCATGTGGTGCAAATGGATGATGTCGGTCCGCGGCACGCGATCGTTTGAGGCGTTGCTGTCCTTGTCCTGAAGTACCAGGTTTGGTGCCATCCGGGTCAGGTAGAAGTCACCTGGAGGCTTGGGTACCGTGGCGGCGAGGATCTTATTGATGTTTGCGCCCGGTTTGATCGTGACGGGAATCTCAAACCTGGTTCTCGTATACCCCGCTGCTGGGGGTGCCATCACAGGCTGGGCTGTAGATGTAGAAAGCGCCGTGGCCATGGCCTGACGGGATGCCATCTGGGCGTTGACGCCGGAGGCCGAGGTCACCGAAGTGACCGCCAATGCGGCGATGGCTACAAGCGGAAACAGGCCCGCTAGCGCCTTGAGCGATCTCTTCAAGTTCTCTCCCTAAGTTGCACTCCTCGCTACTGTGACGCAGCGCACATGAGAGCGTACTCTAAGTACCCTCGGCAGAAGCGGCTACGGGCAGTCCCTGCCTCACCTTGTTGAGGCGCTGCCTGCTGAACGGCTGAACGAGAGCGTTCCGTCCTCAACCGCAGCGGTCCGCAACGCCTTGGCATCCCTGCGCAGCTTCAAGTCCAAATCCCATGGCTCGCGGTCACCCGACTGAGGGAACAGATGCTTTGCCCGAAGAACATAGTTGGAGGTGTAATCCCCAAAAGGATGGGTTTTGAGGTTGGGGTCACTGTTGACCGCAACGCACGTATCCCTTCCAGTCTTATCCATGTATTCAAGGACTCGTTGGAAGTACTCGGCAACAACCTCAACCCGAATCGTCCACGCAACATGTGGATAAGGGAAGGAACACATGAGGTTGGGCAGGTCGCTGAGCATCATGCCCTTGTAGGTAATTGTCTGCGAGATCTCGACCGGAGCACCGTCTGTTGAGAACTCAACGCCGCCGAGGGCCAGCAAGTCCAGCCCGGTCGCAGTGACAACGATGTCGGCAGGAAGCTCCTCCCCCGACTTGAGCAGAATCCCATTCGCTGTGAAGTGGTCGATCTGATCGGTGACGACAGAGGCTGTCCCTTTGCGAATGGCCCGGAACATGTCTCCGCCAGGGACAACACAGAGGCGCTGATCCCACGGGTTGTACTTGGGGGTGAAGTGCTTGTCCACGTCATAGCCCTCTGGGAGCTGCTTGGTCACGGTCTTGATGATCCACTTTCGAACAAGATTCGGGCGTTTCTTGCTCATGTTCCAAACCATTTCCTGAGTGAAGATGCTCTTGCGTCGAGCAATCGCATAAACCCGATCCGGTGACAGGAACCTGCTGAAGAACATGACAACCGGGTCCCGCTTAGGCGTTGGGATCACGTAGGTGGGCGAACGCTGCAACATCGTCACATGTTCGGCCGTTCCGGCCATTGACGGGATCAACGTGACGGCCGTTGCCCCACTCCCGATTACCACGACCCGCTTGCCCGAATAGTCAAGCTCCTGGGGCCATTTCTGCGGGTGAATAACCGTCCCTGCGAAGTCCTCGATCCCGGCAAACTCAGGCGTGTGGCCATGGTCGTAACGGAAGTAGCCGGTCGCGCTGAAGATCCACCGTGCCGTCAACGTCACCGACTCGCCCGTTGACGCATCCAATGCTTTGACAGTCCACATGGAGTTCTCAGATGACCAGTCGGCACTTGTAACGCTGTGGCCGAAACGGATGTTGTCCGTCACTCCGAACCTGTCGGCTGTCTCACCTAGATACCCGCGGATCGCTTCGCCTTCAGCGATCGCGACCGGGTCACGCCAGGGGTTGAACGAATACCCGAATGTGTACATGTCCACATCGGAACGGATACCCGGATAGCGGAACAGATCCCATGTACCCCCCAGCCGTTCGCGCGATTCAAGGATTGCGTAGCTCTTGTCGGGAAGGTTGCGTTCCAGCTGGCAGGCAACCCCGATTCCGGTTATCCCTGCACCGATGATCAGTACGTCAAGGTCGGGAGAAACTTGCATCGAGCAATTGTGACCTAAACAGCAGCAAATGTCTTCTGCTCCCCTTTCAATCACCCCTTTAGTGGAGACCAACCCAACGGGTACCCTTACCTTGTCTTGTTGGTCACGCAGCCAAAACCGAAACGCAATGAGGTCCTCTTGCTGCTTGGGATTTGCGCGGTTGCAGCGGCCGTAAGGTTCATCGGGATCGGCGCACAGGCTTTATGGCTTGACGAGTCCTTCACATGGCGGATCACCGGTGGCTCGTTGACTCACCTCTTCAACCGTGTTAGTGCCCTTGAGACAACTCCGCCGCTGTCCTACTTGTTGATCTGGCTTTCGCGCCAAGCTTTCGGGTCGTCGGAGTTCGCGCTTCGCTTCGCTCCTGCCGTGGCTGGAGTACTCACAGTACCCGCGGTCTGGCTTGGTGGACGCAGGCTTTTTGGTCAGCGAGCCGGCCTGTTTGCTGCGGCGCTGACTGCCGTTTCACCATTCATGTGGTGGTACTCCCAAGAGGCCCGGGCATACTCACTCGCCGCGTTACTCTGCGCGTTGATGTTCGCCGCGTATGCCTATCGGGTCACCGGTGGAGGGACGCTGGCTTTGGTCGGATGGGCGGCGGCAGCAGCGGCCGCTGTAGCAACCCAATACTCAACTGCCGCAGTCGTAATTGCCACCTTCACTGCGCTGCTCACGACTGATCGCAATCGCTGGAAGCAAGTTGCACTGGCTGGCTTGGCACCGCTTCTGGCGGCAGCGGCTCTCTTCAACCTCGCGATGGAGCAAGCCGGGCACGGAATGACCGACTGGATCGCCTCAATCCCACTCGGAGAACGCTTCGCCCAGCTGTTCCTACAGCCTTGGGCTGGTACCGCTACAGCAAACTTTGGCGTGCCGCTGTACACCTGCGCCGCACTTAGCTTGTTGATGGGCTGCGCCCTGGTGGTCATCGGTCGCCGACAGACCGGCCAGAGAAGGGAGGCATTGGGCAATGTTGGTTGGATCCTGCTCGCATCTGCCCTGCTGTTGAGCGCTTTCCTGCTTGTCGGCGGCGACCGGGTACTTGCCCGGTACTACATCGTTATTTGGCCCATCGCGGCCGTGGCAGCAGCGGCGGCCATCGCGGCTGTTCGCATCAAGGCCGCAATCACGGTCATTGCCCTCGTGTGCGGAGTGATGTTGGCCTTGGTGATCAGAATTGAAGCCACGCCTAGCCTTCAACGCCTTGACTGGCGACCCGTCGCCGCGGCACTTGGGCCCGCGCCGCTCCATGGACGGCTGATCATCATTCAGAACTATCCCTACTGGCAGGCACTTCAGCCTTACATGAAAGGGCTTGAGCCCTTCGGAGTTCTAAGTGGGCAGTACCCGGTCAGCGTTGAGGTTGTGACGATCCGGGCTGGCGAACCGAGCTCGTGCTGGTGGTGCACCGCTCGAGGCGCTGACGGTGTCTTCCCACCTGCGAAAGCCGTCGGCTTCTTCCCGCTTGCTGCTTCAATCCCAGCAGGACGTTTCAAAATCACTTCCTACAGGGCTTCAAACCCATTCGAGTTCGAGCGGCAGCGAATTCCAATCACGGGCCAGATAGTTGGAGCCTCACTGGCAGGCACCATCTCAAGCGGAGTGGTGCTGTTCCAACACGGCCCCCCTGACCCCTACACGACGGCGATCCGCAAGCAGCAGAAGAAGTGAGCGACTGCCAGCCCGGGCTGGGGTTCGGCGGGTTGGTTTGTCAGGCTGCGGCCAGCAGATGGTCCTCGACGTTGCGATGGATCCGCTCGTCGAGGTCGTCAAGCTTTGATTCCCGGTATCCCGGATGGTCATCCCCGTGCACGACGATGATCCGGTCGGGGTTGAAGTCCACCAGTGCATCGCGGACTGCGAGCTCCGGGTCGGAGTCACCAGCAGCGGATTCAATGGATGAAACCCGGCTGCCAAGTACCACTTCAGCCTCAGCCGCAACCTCGCGCGCCTTGTCAATTGCCTCATCGTCCGTGAACCAGTAGGAAATCGCGGACTTCGCAACCGCCGGAACGACCACATGGAGCTCTGCGTCACGTAGCGACTCCGGTGGTACCTCCTCAACAAGACGGTCCATCTCAATGCTTGGAGTTACAACCAACAGAACCCGTTGAGTAGTCATGACTCGAAGCTACTCCCGTTCAGGCGAGCGACGGAGATTCTTCTCATCCGCCCGCTTGGGGAAATGCCAGCGACATGAAAAGGGCCCCGCCCCAACGGGACCCCTTCCCTCGCCGCTGCCGCTGCGGTCAGTGTTCTTCCGACTCTGAACTTGAAACAAGGCCGTAAACGATCAACACGTCAATTGCGATGATCACCAGGGACCAGATGGGCAGTACGGGCAGCGCAAACAGCCAGAAGATTGCGCTGAGCGTTGCCATGCTCACTCCCATGGCGACTGCCATTGACGACCTTGTGAGAAGCGCCCACGAGCAGACGAGTGCTGCAACACCCCAAATGATTGAGATCCACCCCCAGAAGGTGAGCGTGCTGAACAGGAGCCCTGCCTCTGACAGGTATTGCTTGCTGTCAAGGGCCGCAAACCCCCACATTAGGTTTGCCGCTCCGGCGATGATGAACATGAAGCCGGCAAACGTGAACCAGCCACTCCGTGTCTCTACTTCATGATGATGGTGGGTTGACGCTTCCATGTCGTCTCCTCTGATTGAAAATCGGTGACGCCAACCTGCGCCAGCCGTTGTTGTTCTTCAATCCTGAGCAAGTGGCGGGCGCGCGCTGCGAAAACAACTGTCAATTCCCCTTCGGAAAAACCACAAGTTGGCATCGCGCCGTCACGCCAGAAAGCCCGCATCGAATGTCCTGCATTGGGCCCATTGGTAGTGTCATTTTCTCATGCGCGACTTCCTTAAGACAGTGAAAGAACAGATCGTCGTTTTTGACGGCGGAATGGGTGCGACCCTCGAGATGGTCGACCTCACCGAAGCCGACTACGGCGGCCTTGCCGGCAAATGCCATGAGGCCCTTGTTCTGAACCGCCCTGATGTGATCGAAGGCGTTCATAAGTCAATGGTTGACGCTGGCGCGATTGTCGTCGAGACAGACACCTTTCAGGCTTCCCGCATCAAGCTTGACGAGTGGGGCCTTGGAGAGCACACGCTCGAGATCAACATTAAGGCGGCAGAGATCGCCCGCAAGGCAGTCGGCGAGGACCGCTTCGTTGCAGGCTCAATCGGCCCGACAGGCTTCCTTCCCGCTTCAGACGATCCAACGCTTGGTGGAATCAGCTTCCGCGAGCTTCAGAAAGTCTTTGAGGAGCAGGCCCGAGGACTCGTTCAAGGCGGCGTCGACCTGATCATCATTGAGACCGCACAGGACATTCTTGAAGTCAAGTCAGCAATCTTCGGCGCCCGCGAAGCGTTTGAGAACACGGGCAAGACACTGCCGCTGATGATCAGCGTCTCCCTGCTTCCAAACGGCGGCAAGATGCTGCTTGGCACCGACATTTCTTCCATGCTGACGACGCTCACCGCGCTCGAAGTTGACGTCATTGGCCTCAACTGCTCAACGGGTCCGGAAGACATGCGCGACGCAGTCCGCTTCCTTGGTGAGTTCTCTCCCCTTCCATTCCATTGCATTCCCAATGCAGGCCTTCCACTTCAGGGCCCAGAGGGCGAAACGATCTTCCCCGACGAGCCAGAACCTCTGGCGGCAGCGCTTGCAGAGTTCGTTGACCGCTACGGCGTGAGCATTGTCGGTGGCTGCTGCGGCACAACGCCAGAGCACATTGAGGCAATCGCCAAGGCAGTCGAGGGCAAGAAGCCAAGCACTCGCCCCGCCCCGCGTCCAGCATTCGTTTCTTCAATGATCACTGCGTCCGCTTTGGTTCAGGAGCCGCGGCCAACCCTTGTCGGCGAGCGCGTCAACTCACAGGGCTCACGCAAGGCAAAGGAAATGCTCCTCACCGACGACTACGACGGTCTTGTCCAGATCGCCGAAGACCAGGTTGAAGGCGGAGCCCATGTTCTTGACGTGTGCGTCGCCTTGACCGAGCGTCAGGATGAGGCGGAGCAGATGGCTGAGCTGGTCAAGCGGATTTCCCTGACCCAAACCTCCCCCATTCAGATTGACTCAACTGAGCCGGATGTAATTGAAGCTGCCCTGGAGCAAATTCCCGGTCGCGCAATTGTCAACTCGGTAAACCTTGAAGCTGGCAGGGACAAGATGGACTTGATCCTGCCAATGGCTCGCAAGCACGGTGCGGCAGTAATCGCACTGACCATTGACGAGGTTGGGATGGCCAAGACGGGCGAGCGCAAGTTGGAGGTCGCACGCCGCATTCACGACATTTGCTGCGGTGACCATGGTCTTCCGTCCGAAGCACTCATTTTCGATGCCCTGACTTTCACCCTCACTACGGGTGATCCCGAATGGCGCCCGTCAGCAGTCGCAACACTTGATGGCATCCGTGAAATCAAGGCGAACCTGCCTGGCGTCAAGACATCACTTGGTGTTTCGAATGTCTCGTTTGGTGTTGGCGAACCAGCACGAAAGGTCCTGAACTCCGTATTCCTTCACCACGCTGTAGACGCGGGCCTTGACCTTGCGATGGTCAACCCAAACCACATCACTCCTTATGGCGAAATAAGCGCTGAGGAGCGTGAGCTTGCTGACAACCTTGTCTTTGACCGGGCAGAAGATGCACTTGAAAAGTTCATTCAGCACTTTGAATCCATGGGCGATGTTCCCGAGGAGGAAGTTGCCGACCCAACCGCGGGCATGACCCCCGAAGAGGCACTTCACTTCCACATTCTCCGCCGCCGCAAGGATGGTGTTGAAGACTGGATTGACAAGAGTGTTGAGAAGATCGGTGCCGTTCCAACATTGAATGAGGTTCTCCTTCCGGCAATGAAGGAAGTCGGCGACAAGTTTGGTGCCGGCGAGCTGATCCTCCCATTCGTGCTGCAGTCAGCAGAGGTAATGAAGAAGGCAGTTGCACGCCTTGAGAACTTCCTTGACCGCATTGAGGGCTACACCAAGGGCACCGTTGTCCTTGCGACGGTCTTTGGCGACGTCCATGACATTGGCAAGTCGCTTGTGAACACGATCCTCACAAACAACGGTTACACCGTGGTTGACCTTGGCAAGCAAGTGCCAATCCAGACGATCATTGACTCTGCGAAAGAGCACAACGCAACAGCCATCGGCCTGTCCGCTCTGCTCGTATCAACTTCCAAGCAGATGCCAGCATGCATTGACGAGCTTCACTCCCAAGGCCTTGACTTCCCCGTGCTGATTGGTGGCGCTGCCATCAACCGTGACTTTGGTCGCCGCGTCCTTTACCCCAAGGGCAAGGCTTCAGATGAGATCTACGAGCCCGGCGTCTTCTATTGCAAGGACGCTTTTGCCGGCCTCGCAGTAATGGACCAGCTGGTTGAAGAGGACACGAAGTCCGCGTTGCTGACTGACATTCGTGAGCAGGCCAAGACCTTCCGTGAAAAGCCTGTTGTGATTGACAATTCTCCCCCAGTCACTGACTCGTCTGTGCGCTCGGCAGTAGCCACCGACAACCCAATTCCAGAGCCTCCCTTCTGGGGCGTGCGTGAAGTTGCACCAACGCTTGAAGAGCTCTTCCCCCACCTTGACCGTCATGTCCTGTTCAAGCTCCATTGGGGTGGCCGCGGAGTGAAGGGTGAGGAATGGCGTGAGCTGATCGAAGAGAACTTCCAGCCTCGGCTTGAGCGTATGTGGGCCGAGCAGAATTGGATTCACCCCAAGGGCCTTGTCGGGTACTTCCCAGCCGTGTCAGAGGGCAACGAGGTTGTCGTGCTCGATCCGAATGATCACAGCAAGGAACTTGAGCGCCTGGTGTTCCCACGCCAGCCCAAGCACGACCGGATTTGCCTTGCGGACTTCTTCCGCCCAGCCGACTCCGGTGAGGTTGACGTTGTTGCCCTTCAGGCAGTGACCGTCGGCGATGCTGCCACAGAGCTTTTGAGTCAGCTGGAGCAGGAGGGCGAGTTCGCCGAACAACTCTTCACGCACGGACTTGGAGTTCAGTCCGCTGAAGGAACCGCAGAATGGCTCCATCAGGATGTGCGCGCAAACCTTGGAATTGGCGAAGGCCAGGGACGCCGCTACTCATGGGGTTACCCAGCCTGCCCAGACCAGTCTGAGCACGAGAAGGTATTCCGTCTCCTGGGAGCCGAAACGATCGGCCTTTCCTTGAGCGACGCTTACGCCGTTTCACCAGAGCAGTCAACTCTTGCGATCGTCACCCACCACCCGCAGGCCGTGTACTTCGGCATGAAGAGTGGCTTTGTTCCCAAGGAGCCAGTCTCCGATGAGGTCATCGCCCTTGGCGAACGTGGCGGCGCACTTCCGGATCTTGATCCGGACGCTGCAACTGACTGAGCGACCTGATCCAGCGACCGTCGGTCAGCTGTCTACGCTGGCTGCTGCTTTCGGATCTCGCAGCGGAATCTCGATTGGTCGGCTGTGCATTGCCCGAAGCCTGACCTCGCGCCAGGTCAGGCCTTCACCGAGGAGGGCTGGGACGCCCATCAGGAATGCGGTGACAAGCTCGACCACTTGCAGGACGATTCCGTATCCGAGTGCGTCAGCAGATGAGATGCCATATCCGCCGTGCAGAACGGCCACACAGGCTGCTTGGAAGACGCCAAGGTTGGCCGGAGTGGCTGGAATCGCAGCTGTCACGTTGACAGCGAATAACACCGCGGCCGCGCCTCCAAGTCCTGCGCTTCCAAGCCCCATCGCCTCAAGCAGCACGTAACACGAGAGCCACTGCAGTACCCATGCGGAAAGCTGCATGACTGTCGCAATGGTCCCAAGTTTCGGGTTCTTGAAGACGCTCAGTCCGCGACGGACTTCTGCCATCAGGAACCGGGCTTTCTCCGATAGTGCGCTGAGCTTCTGTGACCGGGCGTTTCTCCCGCTGGCAAGAACAACAGGCGCGACAAGGATGCAGGCCACGACTATGAGTGGCAAGACTGAAATGGCGACGAGAGCGTCTGCGTGTCCATGGAACAGTGGGACGGACTCGAACATGACCACTCCCAGTCCAACAAGGGCTACGAGGTTGAGGATCGTCTGGGAAACAATCGTTCCCAGGACAGCTGGGAATGTGACCCGTGGATCACCAGCACGGCGTGAGACGATCATTGCCCTTGCAGGTTCACCAAGTCGCGCGGGCAGGGTGGCCGACATGAGCACCCCAATGAAGGTTCCTCGCATGGCATCCACGAGCTTCAATGGTGAGCCCGGAAGGGCTGCCTTGAGAGTGGCATCCCAGGCAACCGCCCGGAACACCATTGACAGGCACATGATTCCCAGGCCCAAGAGGACAAGCGATGGCTTTGAGCCAATAAGTGCTGAGGCAACCCGGTCCAGTCCAATGCGATTGAGCGCAAACGCGGAGGCTGCAAAAGCTGCGGCCGCGGCAACTCCGATCAGCCCTCGGCGGACTCGTGCCCTGACTCTCAGCTTCTTGCGTTCAGGAGTGTCATCAGGCGGAGGAGTGCGCTTTGGCTTGACGACTGGCCCCAAGTCGGATGGAAGTGAACCGGTGAATACGCCGATCCTCTCCCTTCTGGTTGCGGGCTCAGGATGCTCCAGCGCCGTGGCATACACGGCCGAAACCTGCTCGCCCACTGTTGCCCAGCCAAAGCGGTGAGAGCTCTCCCAGGCCGCGTCGCCCAACCTCAAGAGCTTGCTGTCAGCGTCGCCAAGGTCTCGCAGGGCCAGCGCAAGCTCCACTGCATCACCGGGTGGGACCAGAACTGAATCCAGACCGTTGGTTGCCACATCTCGATATCCGGCAATGTCAGAAGCAACAACCGGCGTTCCGGCGGCAAAAGCCTCGGTCAGGACCATGCCAAAGCTCTCTCCGCCCAAGGACGGTGCGCAGAGCAAGTCCGCCTTACGGAGCTCATCCAGTTTCGTTGCATCGTCAACCTTGCCAAGCGCCCGGATTCCCCTTGCGTCATTGACAATTGGTTCAAGCTGCTCTGGGGTTACACCGACGAGTGTCAGCTCTACGGGAAGGTGTTGCCGGAGTGCCTCAAACGCCCGGAGCAGTACTGGCAGTCCCTTGCGCTCTACCGCTTGTCCGATGAACAGAATCTGCAGTGCGTCGCCCCTCTGCGGCTTTGTTGGTCGCGCAGCTGGAACAGCAGTGCCATTGGGAATGACCGTGTAGCGACCGCCGTAGAACCGCTTGGCCGTCCACTCCGCAGCATGCGAAACGGCAATTCGTGCGTGAAGGTGGTTGAGCCTTGCGGCGCCGCCCAAGGCGACTGCAACGCCGTTTGACGCAGAGTTCTCCGCGTATGCGTGGAATGTCCCAACTCGCGCTCCCGCCGGGGCTGAACAGGAGTCCCAGCCAATTACTGGTGCGACGGGCTCATGGATGTGAACGATGTCGAACTTTCCAGCTTTCAGTTCCCTGCGCAGCTTCACGGCGCCCGATGGGTTGATCATCAGGTTGGAGACCGCTCCGTTCGCTGGAACACCAACTGTCCCGGCGACTGGAACGAGCCATTCGGGGACTGCACGCACTTGCGGCTCAGCTCCACGGTGGAAGAACTTGGACCTCCGTGTGGACGGGTCAAGCGGCGCAAATACGCGCACATCATTACCTGCGTCCATCAGGGCCCCTGCGAGCCCTTCGACGTGACTCATAACTCCCCCGGGGTAGGTCCAGGAGTAGGGCGAAACGACCGCGATACGCACCTGCGGAGCGTACCAGCGGGAGCGGGCCGCCCCGGATTGAGACTGTGGCTTCCCTATGATTGACGGACAGCTTCAGCGGAGATCCCCCACCAAGGAACCGAGACGAGAATGCCTTCACGCCATGTAGTCAAATTCACTTTCCTCAAGGTTGATCCGGCTTGGCGCAGACTCCCTGAGGAGGAGCGCCGTGAGCACAAGTTGGAGTTCATGGCAGCGTGCGAGGACTTCGCTGACGGACACCTGATCCGGGCGTTCTCAACCGTTGGTACGCGTGGCGACTGTGACGCGCTGATCCTCAGTCAGGCGGAGAACCTGGAACGGATCCATGAGCTGCATGTAACGCTCAACCAGAGCGGCCTGATGAAGTGGTGCACGATCCCTTACTCCTACCTTGCGATGACGAAGGAGTCCGAGTACTCCGATGAGCACAGGCTTGAGATCCGCGAGGGACATTCCAAGTACCTCTTTGTCTACCCGTTCGTGAAGACCCGTGAGTGGTTCCAACTGCCAGCAGACGAGCGTTGGCGGATCATGCAAGAGCACATCACCGTCGGCAAGGAATTCCCGATGGTTGACCTCAACACCTCCTACTCCTTTGGCCTTGACGATCAGGAGTTTGTTGTTGCGTTCGAGACTGACAACCCAGCTGATTTCCTTGACCTTGTGCAGCGCCTTCGGACAACCGAGTCTGCGATTTACACCCTTCGTGACACACCAACATTCACTTGTGTCGCCGGATCGCTGGAGCGCGTCCTTGGCGCGCTTGATGGCGATGTTGTCGTCGGCTGACCAACCTCCCCCGTATAAGGAACATGATGAGCGCCACCGCCCCTGACCCGAATGAGATTCTTGACATCACCGTGATCGGCGCTGGCCCCGTTGGCCTTTCAGCTGCGTTTTGGGCTGGAATGCGTGAGGCCAGTGTGAGGATCATTGACTCGCTCCCTGAAATTGGCGGGCAGCTGACCACCTTGTATCCCGAAAAGTGGATTTTTGATGTTCCTGGCCACACGAAGATCATGGCCAAGGACCTCGTCGGGCAGCTCAGAGAACAGGCGCTTGACCAGTTCGATGTTCCCGTTCACCTGGAGACAACTGCCGAGAAGATCAGTTGGGAAGAGGACGACGAGGGTCGGATTGTCGTGCTTCACACTGACCGTGGCGAGATCCGCTCTCGCGCAGTCGTGATCGCCGGCGGCCATGGCGCGTTTGAGCCCAAGAAGCTCCCGGGCTTTGACATGACCCCTTGGGAGGGCCGCGGCGCCCACTATCTGGTTGGCGAAAAGGAGTTCTTCAACGGCAAGCGCGTGATGATTGTTGGTGGTGGCGACAGCGCATTTGACTGGGCGCTGAACCTGCTTGACACTGCCGAGTCGATCACCTTGGTTCATCGCCGTGATGGCTTCCGCGCCCATGAGGCGACAATCGCCCAGGTCATGGAGCAGGTTGAAGCTGGTCGCGTGACTCTTCGAATTCCTTATGAGATCTCAGAGATCGAGGGAACTGATGGAGTTGAAAAGGTCACTTTGAGACCTGTCGGTGACGACACTCTTGAGACCGTGGTTGACGAGGCTGACGCCGTGCTGCTTCAGCTCGGCTTCAAGACTGCCCTTGGTCCGTTGAAGGAATGGGGCTTTGAGGTTCAGAAGGGCGCGTTGGTTGTTGATCCGTTGATGAACACGAGCTTGGAGAATGTCTGGGCCTGTGGTGACATCACGACCTTTGACGGCAAGCTGAAGCTGATTGCCACCGGTTTTGCCGAGTCGGCAATTGCCATTTCCCAAGCGGTGACCACGATCCGTCCCGACACAAAGATTCAACCGAAGTACTCGACCAACACCGGAGTTCCCGGCGGGGTCGAGGGCCAAGCCTGAG
>JBAXHG010000030.1:0-13125 GCA_037139015.1 Actinomycetes bacterium
GCTTCGACTGCACGCTCCTGGCTGCCAATCAGGGCAGTGTGGAATACAAGTTCACGCTCAACTACAAGGCTTAAAGCAAGCCCGCAAGGGCAAATTCAGATTCGTTCAAGGTCGCTCGGGTTACACCGGGCGGCCTTTTTCGTGCTCAGGAGTCTTTGGACTCCGGCTTGTCGTTTCCGCGACCCCCCTCAATCCCAACATTGGGGAGCAGGCGGTCAAGCCAGCCGGGCAGCCACCATGTTGCGTTCGCCGCAAGGTCCATGACTGCTGGAAGAAGAATCACGCGGATCAGGAACGCGTCAAGGAACACTGCTGTCGCAAGGCCAAGGCCGAACATCATGATCACCTTGTCCCCGCCAAACATGAACGCTGCAAACACGCAGACCATGATCGTCGCGGCAGCCGTCACCACACGACCGGTTGCTGCAAGCCCGTTTCGAACCGCCATGCGTGGTTCCCCGTGTTCAGTCCACTCTTCGCGGATGCGGGAGACAATGAAGACCTCATAATCCATTGAGAGACCGAAGATGATGGCGAACATCATCACCGGCAAGAACGGCTCAATCGGCCCTGGCTCAATGCCAAGCAGGCCCGCCCCCCAGCCTTCCTGAAACACCAGAGTTACGACACCCAGTGCCGCGCCAATTGAAAGCAGGTTCATCACAGCTGCCTTGATCGGAACGAGCAGGGACCTGAAGACGAGCGTCAGGAGCATGGCCGACAGAAGGACAACCACCCCGATGAAGAGTGGGAGTTTTGAGCTGAAGATGTTCGCGAGGTCAACCGTCGCTGGCGTAAACCCGGAAACGAGAATCTCAGTGTCAGTTTTGGCAGCAAGCTTTGGAGTCACATCGTTTCGAAGATGGTCCACGAGGTTTGTCGTCGCTTCACTTTGGGGGCTGGTCGCCGAGTAGGCGGTCACGACAGCCAAGTCACCTGTCTTACTGATCCGTGGTGGTGTTACAGCCACAATTCCAGGGGTCGTCTGGATTGTCTTTGAGACCTCGCCAATCGCAGAATGCTGTTTGGGGCCGTTGAGCTTCACAACAATGTCAAGCGGTCCGTTGAAACCGGGCCCGAAGCCCTCGGCCAACAGGTCATACGCCTTGCGGGTCGTCTGATCTGCCGAGTTGTTACCCGCATCGTTATGCAACTGCCGCATTCCAAACGCTGGAATGGTCAGAAGAACGAGAACTAGGGTGCCGCCAATCGCGCAGAGCCACCGGCGCTTGACCACAGCATCTGCCCATCGCGCCCAGATTGCCCCCTCTTTCTCTTCGCGACCACGCTTGCTCCGGCTGGCACCAATCCGACCACCAAACCGTTTGAAACCAAGCAAGGCAGGAGTCAGTGTGATGGCGGCCAGCATCGTGACGAGAACAACCATGGACGTGGCCACTGCCACGCCGTAGAGGAAGCTGATGCCAAGCAGCATCATTCCGAGAATCGCGATCACCACTGTTATCCCGGCGAAGAGAACGGAGCGTCCCGCCGTGTCCATGGCGGCCACAATCGATTCCACCAGGTCACCATCTTTCTCCACATACGCATCTCGGAACCGACTGACGATGAACAACGCGTAGTCAATACCAACCCCGAGCCCGACCATCGCCGCCAGCTGTGGAGCGAAATCCGCGGTGTCGAGCACATGGCTCAGGATCCCCAACAGCGAGAGCCCCACGCCAAGCCCAAACAGCGCGGTGAGCACGGGAAGGCCCATCGCTACTACCGATCCGAAGGTCAGCAGCAGGATGATCATCGCCGCAGAGAGACCGATTGCTTCAGTCGCAGCTGGTGGTTTGCGCTCCGCCTGTTCAATTGCGTGCCCGCCAAGCTCAACCTGAAGCCCATCGCCTCTGGCCTCTCCCGCAACAGTCATGGCTTTCTTGGTTGCAGCCTTGGGAAGAGTGTTCCCCGGCTCGTCAAAGCTGAGCAGAGCGAAGGCGATCTTCCCGTCCTTGGAGATCTGCCCCTTTCCCTGGTGACTGTATGGGCTGACCACACCTGTCACATGTGGCAGGGCCGCCACCTTCGCGAGCATCGGAGTAACCCTCTTCTGCACTGCTGGGGCGGAAATGCTTCCCTTGTCTACCTTCAGGACAATCTGTGAGTGGTCGCCAGCTTGAGAAGGGAAGCCTGCCTTGAGCAGGTCACCTGCCTTCTGCGACTGGGAGCCAGGAAGGCTGATCGTGTTGGAATAGACCGCCGGGAAAGCCTTACCAATGCCGGCAACGGCTACGAGGAGAAGAACCCAGAGGCCAATGACAAGCTTTCCGCGACGAACGCAGAATCTGGCTAGTGCGGGCACGTGGACTCCTTAAGAGAACCGCGCCGCTCGGGGCGGAGGGCGGGCACAAGGGCATTGTAGTTGCCCTGAGCCGTTGGTTGCGGCCTGACAACCTCCGAGTCCCCCAACCTGGCTCTGATGCGCGAGACTTCCAGCCATGGACGCTCCGCTGAATGGCAACGCCGCCTCAACAGACCCACGGGTCGTGATCATTGGCGCCGGATTTGGGGGGCTTGCGGCGGCAATCGAGCTGCAGCGCTCCGGGCACACCAACTACACCGTTATTGAACGCCAGGCTGATGTCGGCGGCGTCTGGCATGCAAACCACTATCCGGGCGCGCGCTGTGATGTGCCCTCAATCATTTATCAGTACTCATATGACCTGCGCCCGGACTGGTCTCGGCGCTTCGGTAACCACGCTGAGATCTGCGACTACCTGCGCGATGTATCTAAACGGTTCGGCGTACGACCTCACATCCGGTTCAACACATCGGTAGACAGCGCCACATTCAACGAGAGCAGCTCAACTTGGAGCATCACTTTGGCTGATGGTGAAGTTCTTGACGCGGATGTGATGATCTGCGCGACAGGCCAGCTCAGCCAACCCAAGCTTCCAGATGTACCAGGGCGGGACTCCTTCGCCGGCGCTCAATTTCACTCAGCTGAATGGGACGAGTCCGTTGACCTGACAGGCAAAAGCGTCGCTGTTGTGGGAGCGGGAGCAAGCTCGATTCAAATCGTTCCGGCAATCGCCGAGCGGGTCGGACATCTGAGCCTTGTCCAGCGCAACCCCAACTGGGTAGTTGGGAAGATGGATTGGGCCCCCAGCAAGCTCGAAAAGACGCTTGGAAAGCGAGTCCCGCTGTTCCTGCGCGCGTACCACAACCTGATCTGGCTCTACTTCGAATCGCGTTATCCACTGGTGCTGAACAGCATGAATCCGGTCAGGAAGGTCTGGGAGCGAATCCTCCGCCGTCACATCGCCAAAGTCCTTGACAATCCCCAGAAGGCGGCAGCCTGTACCCCGGACTACCCGCTGGGCTGCAATCGGATCCTCCTCTCCTCTGAGTGGTACGAAACGCTCGCACGCCCGGATGTGTCCGTCGTCCGCTCAGGCGTGGCACAGGTGGACGCCAACGGCATTGTCTGTGAGGACGGGAGCCGCGTTGATGCCGATGTAATCGTTTGGTGCACAGGCTTCAAGGCAACTGAGTACATCGCCCCCATGGAAGTCACAGGCCGCGACGGACTGAACCTCCGTGATGCTTGGTCTGATGGTCCAGAGGCCTACCTTGGGCTTGTAACCCCCGGATTCCCCAACATGTTCATGGCATATGGGCCAAACACCGGCAGCCTGACCAACACTCTCGTCTACATGTTTGAGCGCCAAGCGGACTGGATTCGCCAGGCCATTGACTTCATCAGTACAACGGGAGTAACGCTGGAGGTCCGTGAGGATGTCAACCGCGAATTCAACGAAGAGATCCAAGAGCGCTTCCAGAACATGGTGTTCACCGCTGGCTGCCCAGGTTGGTACACAACAGACTCGGGCAAGGTGACAGCGGTTTGGGCTGGATCACATGTGGAATACGGCCGACGGGTTGCCCACTTGGATCCGTCCGTGTTTGTTCGAAGTCACTGAGCAAGCGCTGGCTCTGCAGGACCTCTAGTAGTGAACTTCAGTCGGGCTGCAGCAGCCCGGAGCAGGTGGCTCAGCCGGTTACGCGTTGCTCTTCAATGGCGCGGTTCTGCTGGCGCTCACTGGCAATCTCGATACCTACGACAACGAGAACCACGTTCACAAGCACGCCGATTCCGAGGAACGTGGCGAGAAGGCCGATGGTGTAACTGACTGCTGGGCTCATTGCAAGGATCATCTGTCGGCAATCCTAGCGCTCAGGCCCGGCGGAGCGAAGTCCGCTGACCCTTAGTGACCAAACGAGCCACCAAGGGAGCGGTATCGAGAATCAGACAACCAGCTGCAAGCCCCTGTTCTAAGGGGTTTGGAGGTGGTCTAAAGCTTCAGGCTGCGATTCGGCGTGACTCAATGTGGACGCTGACCTTGCGCTTGACACGCTGAAGGGCGTTGTCCACAGTCTTCGTGTCCCTGCCGGTCCGTTCTGCGATCTCTTCATACGGACGACCGTCGAGATAGAGGGCGAGAACCTCGGCCTCAAGCTCAGAAAGCTCTGCGGAGAGACAGTCAACAAGTGCGCGCAACTCCTGAGCGGAGATGACACGGCTTGCCGGATCGTCAACCTTTGGACCAGGAATGAACTCTTCGAGCGTTGGCTCTCCTTCGCCCTGCTGGCCACCCGGTGATGAAGAGAAAGAAACGTACTGGTTCAGAGGGGTGTGCTTATTGCGGGTAGCGGTCTTTACGGCCGTGATGATCTGCCGGGTGATGCAGAGCTCGGCAAAGTTCCGGAAGCTCGACTCGCGGTCCGTTCGGAAGTCACGAATCGCCTTGTAGAGACCAACAAGACCCTCTTGAATCAGGTCGTCCGAGTCACCTCCAGCAAGGAAGTAGGAGGACGCCTTGAGACGCACAAATCCGTGATAACGGCGGACCAACTGGTCCATGGCCCTGTCGTCGCCCTGCTTGGCAAGGGCAATAAGGAAGAGGTCATCAACCTTAGGTCGAGCCTGAGACTTTCTAACGTAGTTCTGTGTAGCTGGAGACATCCGATCGTCCTTTCGTACGGCTTATGCCGTTATGGTCGTCGGCGCACTGCCTCCCCTGGCGCCCTGCTTCTTGATAGTTGCCCAGCTCCGAACCTCATGTCTAAACCTGAGGTAGAACCTTATGGCAAGGCGTCAGCTTTCCATAGCACTGCACTTTTGTCAAGCGGAAATGTTACGAACCTTGAAGAAGGCCGTTTTCATTAGTTATTTGACCCGGTCGAAAGGGTCAGGCTTGGCGCTGGCGTACCGCTTCGTAAAGCAGTGCTGCTGTGGCAGTCGCCACGTTCAAAGACTCGATGCGGCCCACCAAGGGCAAGGCAACCAAGCGATCGCACTCTGAGGCAACCCGTGGGCGCAATCCTTTGCCCTCAGATCCCATAACAAGCACGACAGGACCCGTCCAATCAACGGCGTCCCAGCTCTCCGCTCCATCCATGGCAGCTCCGTGTGACCAGAAGCCAGCATCCTTGGCATCAGCAAGAAAGTCAGACACATTCCGGACTTGGGCGATCTTCAGGTATTCGACAGCGCCGGCGGACGAACGACAGACCGCTGGTGTGACCTCCGCACTTCGATGCCTGGGGATGATCACCCCATCAGCGCCTGCTGCCTCCACCACTCGGCAGATGGCGCCAAGGTTGCGAGGATCCTGAACCTCATCAAGCACCACAAGCAAGGCGTTGGGAATTGCCA
This sequence comes from Actinomycetes bacterium, assembly GCA_037139015.1. GTDB lineage: Bacteria > Actinomycetota > Thermoleophilia > Solirubrobacterales > Solirubrobacteraceae > WLNJ01. The sequence continues at coordinate 5,666 of JBAXHG010000030.1, forward strand.
GAAGCTCAGCGGGGTCGGTGTAGGCAAACTCCGACACTTCTGCCACGACGCCCTGGTGTTCGCTCGACCCACACTTGTTCTCCAACGCCTGTGGGTCTGAAGCCTCAACCTTCAAGCCTTTTGGCCAATCTGCCTCAGCGCCACGGGATGACACCCATACGCGTTCAACGCTGCGAGGGCCGGCAATGGCCTCATTCACAGCGTTTCTGCCGTAAATGATCACGGGGCGGGAATCAGTTCGGGGCCAGCTCCACCGTCACGCACAACCCACCCGCGTTCAAGCAAGTCGTCTCTGATCCTGTCGGCCTCCGCCCAATCCTTGGCGGATCGCGCGGACTCACGGGCGGTCAGCAACTCAAGCGACTCTGCGTCAGGACCATCACTGGAGACTTCGACCAACAGATTCTCAAGTGCCAGCACGGAGAGCATCTCAACAAGATCATCACCGCCAACACCCTCGCCTTCCCTGTTGACCTCGCGGATCCAGCCAAACAACTCAGCCAAGGCGGCAGGAGTGTTGAAGTCATCGGCAAGCGACTCAAAGAAACGCTCTCTATAGGGACGAAGGGAGTCAGGAGAAGGTCCTGGCACTACCTTGCGGGCAACCTCACGGATACGTGCGGCACGCGCATTTGCCTCCGCGAAGCGCTCCTCAGTGCAAGAAAGCGGCTGCCTGTAGTGGCCGCCCAGAAGCCAGATGAGCACAGCGTCACGCCCGTGAGACCCGATGGCCTCATGGAGAAGCAGGACGTTGCCAACGGACTTCGCCATCTTCTCCTCACCAAAGCGCACCATGCCGTTGTGCATCCAGATCCGGGCAAGCGGCTTGCCGCGAGCAGCAGCGGTCTGCGCCTGCTCATTCTCATGGTGGGGAAATACAAGGTCGCTGCCACCGCCATGGATTTCAAAATCCACGCCAAGCTCTGCTTCCGCCATGGCCGAGCACTCAATATGCCAGCCGGGCCGACCTGCTCCCCAAGGCGAATCCCAGGAAGTGTCCTCACCCGCCTTGGTGGCCTTCCAGAGCGCAAAGTCAAGGGGGTCACGCTTGATCTGCGACCCCTCCACCCCTTCTCCCTGGTCCATCTGATCAATGTCTCGATGGGAGAGTTCCCCATAGGCAGCATGGGAGCGAACATCGAAGTACACATCCCCCGCAGCCTCGTAAGCGTGCCCCGCTTCGATCAGGTCACTGATCAGACTGATGATCCCGTGCATGTGACCTGTTGCCAGCGGCTCAGCGTCCGGCCGGCCGATACCAAGGGCATCCGTGTCCGCCCGATAGTGGGCTGCCATCTGATCCGCAAGCTCCTGACTTCCAACCCCAGCAGCGTTGGCGGCAGCGTAGATCTTGTCGTTTACATCAGTCAGGTTGCAGACAAGCTTCGCGTCATAGCCAGAGGCATTGAGGAAGCGTCGGAAGATCCCAAAGATCACAAACGGGCGAGCATTTCCCACATGAATCCGGCCGTAGACGGTCGGGCCGCAGGCGTAAATGCCCACCTTGTTGCCCTCTCGAGGCTCGAGCGGAAGGAGGTCGCCTGTAAGCGAGTCGTGGATGCGGACTGGAATCATTACTTTCGAGGGTAAATGCCCGGAGGCGCTCTAGCCTCCCGCGGGATGACTCCACCACTAATGGCAAAATCACCGACTCCCCAAAGCCATGGATTTGGACGCTACGCGCCAAGCCCAAGCGGACGCCTCCACGTTGGCAATCTGCGCACAGCTCTGCTCGCATGGTTGATCGCCCACCACACCGGGCGTGAGCTCCTGCTCAGATTTGAAGACCTTGACGCGGACCGCTGCAGCCCCGAGACCGCCACTGGGCAGGAGCAGGATCTCGCAAGCCTTGGCATCACTTGGCCTCAAGAACCCGTTTTCCAAAGCCTCCGCACTGACCTCTACCAGGAAGCAATCGGCACGCTTCGAGCATCTGGATTGGACCTCTACCCCTGCTGGTGCACCCGCGCAGACTTGGCGCTTGCAGCCCCGCATGACCCACAGCGTCCATACCCGGGGACATGTCGGAAGCTCTCAGAGGCAGAGCGCAAAGAGCGACTTGAGGACGACGGGCGCAAGCCCGCACTTCGTGTGGACCTGGGCGATGTGGAGATCGAGTGGGACGACATGATTCTTGGCCCACAAGTTGGAAGGTCAAGTGATCCGATCATTCAGCGGGCAGATGGAGCGTTCACCTACAACCTTGCTGTCGTAGTCGACGATTCAAGTCAAAGGGTCGACCAGATTGTCAGGGGAGATGACCTTGCGTCATCGGTGCCAGTCCAAGCAGCCTTGTACGACGCCCTTGCCAGCCCCCGGCCAACTTGGTGTCATGTTCCACTTGTCCTTGACCCGTCAGGCAGTCGGCTCTCCAAACGGGTGGGCTCCACCACCTTGGAGTCTTGGGGTCAGGACGGAACAGCCCTCGCCCAACTTGGGGCAAGCCTTGGCCTCTGCAACAACACCGAGCAAGCCATCACTTCCGATCAGCTGCTTGAGCGCTTCGACCTTGGCTCAATCAACCGAGAGCCGTGGACCTTCGAGTCTGAGTAACGCTCAGCCGGAATGGGCCCAGCCGACGCCGAGCGGCGCGAGCCAGCGAATTGCCTGAATGGCAATCACTCCGACGGTCAGTGCAATCGCACCACCGCGGATGCGCCTGTTGCCGCTGAGTGCAGCAAACGGCAGGCACCAGATCAAATACCAAGGGTGAAGCTGAGTTGAAAGCGCAAGCGAGGCAATAATCGCCACCGCTGCTCCGCCGATCCATCCGTTCTTGGTACGCAGGGCGGCTCGGGCAGACAAGACAATGATTGACAGGACCACCAGGAACAGCAGGGTCCTCGGGACCACGCCAACCTGACCGAGGCCCAGATAGCCGGCAAAGATGCCGGGAACGCTTCGCAGCTCTCCAATGTGTTGCCCTGTGCCATCGGCGATGGTCGCGGGCACGGTGAGCCACTGTCCGCCGTAGAACAGGGTCGCCACGGCCGCAACGGCAGCCGTGACCATGGTGAATCCCAGGAGTGCCTCGCGAGTCCCCCGGTCAACGCTCTTGCGCGCACCGATCAGCAGGAAAGGAAGCACCAGCCCAGCTGTCGCCTTCACCGCCACCGCCACCGCGAGTGCAGCACCAGCAGCGCGCGGCCTCGACTGAACAACAAGACGAACAGCAGCGAGAACCACAGCGAGCATCAGCAGATCATTGTGCCCCCCGCCCAGTGCATAAACGAGCAAGACCGGGTTCAGAGCAACGAAAACCATTGCCTGGGCAGCAGGACGGCCTAGGTCCCTGGCGATCTTGTACGTCAGCCACGCACAGGCGCCTGCTGAGGCGAATGCGACGAGTTTCAGCGCCCAGAGTCCACCTGCGACTCCCAGCGGCGTCAGAGCCACCGTAAAGAGCGTGAAGATCGGGCCGTAAACGGTTGGCGTGTCACACCAGATCAACCCCGTCCAACCGAAAACAGGGTCCTGCGGTCGGACGACCGGCCCGTGAAGGTATGGGTTGACGCTGTGAAGCACCTGCAGCCGACCAGCTGACAGATAGGTGAACACGTCGGTAGAGAACAAAGGTGGTGCCAGCAGCAGCAGAACATAGATAGCCCCAATGGCCCAGACGAGTGTTCTGAGCGGAACAGAGTCAACATCGCGGACAACGAGCAGCCAAGCGGCCGTCGCGAGAACCAGCCCCCCGGCCACGGCGGGACGGCCCAACCAGAGGCCCGTGTCAGCCATCGGACTGAAAATGCCGAGAATCCAATTAGGAAGAGTCGAGCCTGGAGCGCCAACAGGAACGGTAAGTCGAGACGCTGGCGCTGTCAGGACAAGAATCCCGATCAGCCCGAGGATCGTGGCAAGACCCTCGCGGGCGCCCAGTGCTCCCACCCTTGAGCCAAGCCTGACATCACCGCTGCTGCTTGCTGCAACAGCCTCAGGTGCCTGACGGGAGAACGAAGTCCGCAGTTCCATCAGACGGGCTCATCAATGTCAGTTGTTGACACGACCGCGTAGGCGGCAACTCCTTCACCACGCCCGACAAAACCAAGACCTTCACCGCGTGTTGCCTTGACGCTCACACGGTCAACGGGAATACCCAACGCTGCGGCCAGGTTTGCGCGCATCGCGTCACGGTGGGGTGCCAGCTTGGGCCGTTCAAGGTTGACGGTCGCATCCACGTTCCAGGGTGTGAAACCGGCCGCTGCTACTCGCCGGACAGCTTCCGCAAGAAGGGCCACAGAGTCAGCACCGGCAAATTCAGGGTCCGTGTCCGGAAAGTGGGAGCCAATATCGCCGAGGGCCGCAGCTCCAAGCAACGCGTCAGTGACCGCGTGACAAAGAACATCAGCATCGGAGTGACCGACCGGACCAACAGGACTCTCAACCGTCACACCCCCAACAACCATGGGCCGGCCTTCAGCCAGAGGGTGAACGTCATAGCCAATCCCAAAGCGTTGCGGCACGGTCAGTTACTCCCGCCGGCAGTGCGCCGGGAAAGAATCAGATTTGCCAATTCAAGATCTTTTGGTTCAGTCACTTTGAAGTTCTCCGTTGGTGCGTCCACGAGGAGCACCTTGATTCCCAGCTGCGCAACGAGCGCAGCGTCGTCGGTCGCCGCTGAAAGCACCCCGTCGTCCTGCGCCAGAGCACGCTCCAACACATTCCGCGAGAACGCTTGGGGCGTCTGCACGGACTTCAAGGTTGAACGTTCCGGCGTTGAGAGGACGAAACCACCCTCATCAGCAACCTTGATGGTATCGGTGACTGGACAAGCTGCAATGGCGGCTTGGCATCCGGCCCCTGGGGCCACTGCCAGAACAAGCTCCTCAATCAAATGTGGCTCGACAAGGGCCCTCGCAGCATCGTGGACCAGAACCGGCTCATCGGCCTCCCCGGCACTGGCTGCTTCAAGTGCAGCCCGAACTGAAAGTGAACGGTCTTTGCCTCCCTCGCAGCGGATGCATCCGTCCAGCTCAGCAGCCTCAGATTCCGATGGCTCCCAACCGGGCGGAAGGGCAACCACGATCTCCCTGACTGACCCAGAGGCGCGAAACGCATCAATGCTCCAGGCGATCATCGGCCGTCCGGCCACAGACACGAACGCCTTGGGACCACTGGTTCCAAGGCGTTCGCCGCGTCCTGCAGCGACGATCAGTGCGATCGCCACAGTCTCAAATCCTGTCCGTTGACGGTCAGTCGCCTACGGGAGCGGGCGAGTCGTGTCCAGCGGACTTGGCGAGCAGATTGTCGAGGTATGCGTCTGCCTCAGTGTCTTCCATCTCAAGCGCGTACTGAAGCTCTGAGGCAAGGTTCTTCTTCGCCCTTGTGAACTGAGCCTTCTCTCCGGTGGAGAGACCCTTGTCAGCCTCACGCACGGCAAGGTTGCGAAGCACATCAGCGATCTCACAGACATCACTGGTGTTGAGCTTTTCCTTGTTGTGCTTGTAGCGACGGTTCCAGTTCTTGGGCATCTCGGAGCATTCACTGCCGATGATCCCAAGGACCTTCTTGACTGTCTTCTGATCAATGACCCGTCGGAGACCGGCCCTGGCGGCGTTCTCGCTTGGAACCATGACGGTCATGTCGTTGTGCTGGATCCTGATGGTCAGGTACTCGCGCGATACGCCGAGAACCGTCTTCTCTTCCTTCAAGACAACCTCACCCGCCCCGTGGTGTGGGTATACGACCGAGTCACCAATCTCAAAGATGATGTTTACAAGCTCGACCTCGAGCTCAAGGTCGTCAAGCTGAGCTGCGGCTACTGTGCTGTTGGGAATTGTGTCCTCCTCTTCATCGCGATCCCGGAATGGGAACGCGGGTCAAATCTGCAGATAACGGTCCACGAGGTTTATTTCCTGAAGCCGGCGCAGTCCCTCGCGAATGTCCTTGGCGCGCAGCTCTCCTACTCCCTCGATTGATTCCAGCTCGCCCTCGGCAGCTCCAAGCAGATCCTCGAGGCCACCAAAGGCCTCGACGATCCGCTGGACAACCAGCTTCGGGAGTCGTGGAATCCGACCAAGCACCCTGTAACCCCGAGGGGCAACAGCGTGGTCGATCGTGTTGACCTTGCGGTCATACCCGAGCAGCTCTGCGAGCCGTCCGAAATCGAGAAGATCCTGATGTGAAAGACGTGCAAGCTGCTCCATGACCCCGGCCAGTCCATCCGGGCCCATCTCTGTGACGTAATCGTCGACGAGTGCTGCCTTGTCTGAAGCGACTCCTGTGAGCACTTCATCCAGCTGCATCTCAATCAGACGACCCTCACTGCCGAGCTCAACAATGTGGCGTTCGATCTCCGCTCCCATGCGTGTGACCATCTCGCTTCGCTGAAGCACGGTCAGAACATCATGGAGGGTTGCGCTTCCCTCAAACTCAAGTGCGGTCAGACGCGTTGAAACTTGGTCCAGACGGCTGCGGTACTTGTCAAGCGTGGCCAATGCCTGATTGGCCTTTGCGAGAACAACGGGAATGTCTTCAAGGATGTACTTCGAACCATCGGTGTAAAGCGAGACAACTTCACGGCGCTGCGACACTGCAATCACCAACGCGTCAGCTTGCTTTGACATCCGCTCAGCTGTCCGATGCCGCGTGCCTGTTTCACTCGACATGATCGTCGGGTCAGGGGTCATCTGAACGTTGGCCCAGACAATCTTTGTGGCGCTCGGGTTCAACACGATCGCCCCGTCCATTTTGGCCACCTGGTAGAGAAAAGCTGGCGAGTAGTCAATGTCCATGCGGATCCCGCCGGAGATCATTTGGGCAAGCTCTTCAGGATCCCCAATAACAATCAGGGCGCCGGTACGGGCGTGAAGGACGTTGTCCAGTCCGTCCCGGAGGGCTGTTCCTGGGGCCACCATTTCGAGCGACCGGACCAAACCGGGATCTTGGCGCGAGTCAAGTTCAACCGTTGAATCTTCACTTGATCGCCCTTGCATCACAAGGTGATTCTACCGTGCCTTGCCGAATTTCGCCCTGAAGCAACGAACTACTACACAATGGCGACCGCCACGACCGATCCGGCGGGCAGATAGACCCGCCTGACAGCCGCCCAATTGACTGCTCGGATTGGCCTCGCCTCGCTCCAGTAAGGATGTTTCTCATATCCCTTCCATGGGGACCGGACCTCACGCATCACAGCAATTCGAAGCCTCAGTAGCCGTGACGGCAGGCGATGAAGTCGAAGCTCCACCCACCTCCCGGGCGCTCCCCATGAACCCAGCAGAACTTCCCATCCGCCTGGCGACCCTCGGTGCGTTGCCAGCCCCGGGGAGAGCGCGTTGGAGCTGACACACCTGACACGTTCGATGCGACCAATCGCATAGAAACGAGATGCCCACCAGGTTGATCTCGGTCTTCCGGGAAGACCGCTCGAAGCAACTCTGAACCCGCTTTGTCTCAATCAGGCTTGGCTACTTGGAGGAAGAACTCAGCACAGCCCCGAGCGCGTCGCGCAGGGATGC
>JBAXHG010000031.1:0-12934 GCA_037139015.1 Actinomycetes bacterium
AGACTGAAATCAAGAAGCTGGATGTCTCGCCGGCCATTGCAATAATCACGGGACTCAAGGGCACATTCAACACTCAAGAGGGCGTGTTTAAGGTTACGTTACCGCGCAATGACGTTAAAATCACCGTGGATGGCTGGGCGATGCCGCCCTTCATGGGCGGCGGCGACATGATCCGCACTGTCACCCGCGAGGGCGCAACTTGGAATGATCTGCCGTTCAAGTTTGAGGCTGGAACTCCGCCATTCGTTCAGGCGACAGCGCTGGCAGCCGCATTCGACTGGATTGACGAAATTGGAATTGATGAGATTCGCGCCCATGAGCATGGACTCGTTGAGCAGACACTCAGCGCCTTCTCCCAGATGGGTGACATCAAGGTTTTTGGTCCGGCCAGCGCGGACGACAGGGGTGCACTTGTCACCTTTGCCGTTGACGGCGTCCACCCACACGATGTGGCGGAGATCCTTGGCCGCGCAGGAGTCTGCGTGAGGGCAGGCCATCACTGCGCCGGCCCACTGATGGACGAGCTTGGCGTCTCCTCAACTACCCGGGCCTCGTTCGCGGTTCACAACAGCAGCGAGGATGTTGACCGTCTTGTTGCTGCGCTCGGCGACGTCCGTAGAATCTTTGGGGACTGACATGGAAGAAGAGCTTTACCGCGAACAGATAATTGAGCATTACAAGCGCCCCCATAACTGGGGCGAGCTTGACCCTGCCGATATGGAAGCTCAGGACAACAACCCACTCTGTGGCGACACCCTGAAAGTCCAGATGAATGCGGATGCAAGCGGCGTGGTCACCGCGGTCGCGTTCTCCGGTGACGGATGCGCTATTTCACAAGCTTCTGCGTCGCTGATCAGTGACGAGATTGTCGGGATGAAGGTTGATGATGTCGCCCGTCTTGACAAGTCCGCCATTTTGGACTTGCTCGGGATTGACATCAGTGCGACCAGGCTGAAGTGCGCGCTGCTTTCACTCAAGGTTTTGAAGAGCGCAGCCGTTGGTGGCTCAGTGGACTGGGAGACTGATTCTCCCGTCGCTAAGCCGCCCACTGACGGCTGAGTAAACAACTAGCCGAAGGGTTGCCCTCGGCTTGAGTTGCTTCGGGGCGTCGCGACTCAGCGGATACGGATTACAGGCTTGCCAATTGAGTCACGGTCCTCGACGAACCGGACTGCGTCGGCGCCATGTTCAAGATCAAACACAGGCCCGGCAGGGGGTTTGAGCAGTCCAGCCTCAAACCACTTCATCAGGTCAGTGTGGGCTGCTTGGGCAAGGTTCGGCTCAATTGGGATAACGCCACCCCAGTTCACACCAACGACATCAAGGTGTTTGAGAAGAAGGCGGTTGACCTTCACCTCTGGAATCCGCCCTGCTGCAAAACCGATGACAAGGGCCCGGCCAAACGGCGCCATGCACCGCAAAGACCCGTCGAACATGTCTCCGCCAACAGGGTCAACGACAACATCAACGCCACGGCCTCCGGTCAGTTCCTTCACCTCGGAAATCCAATCGCCACCAGAATCCACTGCGTGATCGGCGCCCGCTTCAAGGGCGGCGGAGCGCTTCGCTTCCGTTGACCCAGTGGCGATGACGAGTCCAGCACCAAGCGCCTTCGCCACTTGAATTGACGCAACGCCAACGCCGCCTGACGCGCCATGGACCAAAACGGTTTCACCTTCGGCAAGCCGCCCACGACGGACCAATGCAAGGTGGGCGGTTTGGTAGTTGATCGTGAAACCTGCGGCGGCCTCGTCGCTGAGCGAGTCGGGGATGGGAAAGGTCGTGACAAGCGGGGCGAGCACTGTCTCTGCCCAGCCACCAAAGAGGGATGAGGCGATTACACGCTCGCCTGTGTCGCGCCGAATGCCGACCAGTTCCGTGCCCGGAACGAATGGAAGGGGAGGTTTGATCTGGTACTCGCCCTTGGTGATCAGCATGTCGACAAATCCGACCCCCGCAGCTGACACGTCGATCTTCGCGAAGCCGTCAATCAGTTCAGGTTCTGGCCATTCGCCGAGTTGCAGCGAATCGGGGCCGCCTGTCTCTGTCATCACAAGTGCGCGCATTGGCGGCGAGTCTACGCTTTCGGCCGTGCTGGCGATGAACTCAGCCGCGCTGTGCCCCGGACTCTCGCTAGACTCCCAAGTCCATCTCCTACCGCTGCGGTAGGACATTGGGAAAGCCTCTATCTGATGACAGAAACAATCACAGTCTGCGAAGTCTCCGAACTCCCACCAGGCGAGCGTAAAACCGTTGCCTGGGAAGACATGGAGATCCTCGTCGTTAACTGCGAAGGGGAGCTGCTCGCCATTGAAGACCGCTGCTCACACGATGACGGCGACCTGGCCGAAGGGGAGATCGACACAGACCGCTGTGCGATCGAATGCCCACGCCACGGAGCGCTATTTGACCTCCGTTCCGGAAAACCACTTTCTTTGCCCGCTTACAAGCCCGTAGATACCTTCGCCGTGAAGGTTGATGGGAACACGATCACCCTGGAGGTCGACTGACATGACGCAAGGTCCCGACGCAGCAACAGCAGCCGCAGTTGAACCGGATGAGAACGAGGGTCTCCGTGAGATCAACTCCGACTACGACGAGAAGTTCGGCTTTCACGATCCGGAGAACTACCTTTTCAAGGCACCCAAGGGACTGACCCGCGAGCTTGTAGCGCAGATCAGCGCGTTCAAGAATGAGCCGCAGTGGATGCTCGACTTCCGCATGAAGTCACTCGACAACTTCCTTGCCCGCCCAATGCCTACATGGGGCTCCCCAATGCTTGCCGATGTTGACTTCGACAACATTCACTACTTCGTTCGGGCCTCAGAGCGTGTCGAGCGTTCATGGGATGACGTGCCAGAAGATGTGAAGAACACTTTCGATCGCCTTGGCATTCCAGAGGCCGAGCGCAAGTTCCTTGCCGGCGTTGGCGCCCAGTATGAGTCAGAGGTCGTCTACCACCAGATTCGTGAGGATCTGGAAGAGCAGGGCGTGATCTTCAAGGACATGGACACAGGGCTCCGTGAGCACGAGGACCTCGTTCGTGAGTACTTCGCCACGATCATTCCCAACAACGACAACAAGCTTGCGGCGCTAAACAGCGCGGTCTGGTCGGGCGGTTCGTTCGTTTACGTCCCACCGGGCGTTCAGGTCGAAATGCCCCTTCAGGCTTACTTCCGCATCAACACGGAGAACATGGGCCAGTTTGAGCGGACATTGATCATCGCTGACGAAGGCTCCTATGTTCACTATGTAGAAGGCTGCACTGCTCCCACCTACTCGTCTGATTCGCTGCACTCAGCCGTCGTTGAGCTGATCGCCAAGCCTGGTGCACGGATTCGTTACACGACCGTCCAGAACTGGTCGCAGAACGTCTACAACCTGGTCACCAAGCGCGCTGTTGCTGAGACTGACGCAACAGTTGAATGGGTTGACTGCAACCTCGGGTCGAAGCTGACGATGAAGTACCCAGCCGTCTACCTCACTGGTGAACGGGCCCACGGCGAGATTCTTTCAATCGCGTTCGCAGGCAAGGGTCAGCATCAGGATGCGGGCGGCAAGATCGTCCACGCGGCTCCCAACACGACATCGAACATTTTCGCCAAGTCAATTTCCAAGGACGGCGGACGCTCCAGCTACCGCGGCCTGCTCGAGATTGCAGAGGGCGCGCACGGCTCCAAGTCAAAGGTTGTCTGCGACGCGCTGCTTCTTGATGAGCACAGCCGCTCGGATACCTACCCGACGATTCGCATCGGGGATGATGATGTGACCGTTGGCCATGAGGCCACCGTGTCCAAGGTTGGTGACGAGCAGCTTTTCTACCTGATGAGCCGTGGGCTCACAGAGGAAGAGGCCGGCAAGCTGATTGTCAACGGCTTCATTGAGCCGATCGTGAAGGAACTCCCAATGGAGTACGCGGTCGAGATGAACCGTTTGATTGAGCTTCAGATGGAAGGGTCAATCGGATGAGCGGCGCTCCACTTCCAGAATTTAAGGGCCGCGCAGGCTGGGAATTCACTGACATCAGCAAGCTTGACTTTTCCGCCTATCCAGACACGGGTGATGGCGATGCCGGGGCTGCTGGAGCCGAGAAGATCGTCCCTGACTTTGATGATGCGATCCGCATTGTTCAGGTGGATGGCACGACCATCGAGCTTCCCGACGGTCTTCCTGAGGGAGTCACCGTCACAAGCCTCGAGAAGGCAATTGCCGACGGCCTTGTGCCAGCCGGAAAGCCGGGCCAGCTTGTTGATTCCACAAAGGATGTATTCGTGGAACGCAACGCAGCCGATGGCCGCGGTGGACTGTTTGTTCACATCGCGAAGGGCGTTCAGCTTGAGCGTCCTATTCAGGCCACAATCGTTCAGGCAACCTCGGGGACAACGCTCAACCAGCGAACCCTGATTGTTGCTGAAGAGGGATCAAAGGCAGAGGTCTGGGACCAAGTGCTCTCATCCACAGACGACCTTGATGCGTTGATGACAACGATTGTTGAGCTGCATGTCGGCGACGGTGCAAACCTGCGCTATGTCGGAGTCCAGGGACTGTCAGAGAAGTCATACGTCTTTGGAACCCAGCAGGCAGAGATTGGCCGGGACGGAACACTTGACTGGGTTGCACTTGGCTTTGGTGCCGCAAAGGGCCGCGTGCGCATGGCTTCCCGCCTTGCTGGCCCGGGAGCCCATGGCAAGGTCACGGGCGCCTACGCAAGTCGCGGAAACCAGCATCTTGACTTCGACACATTCCAAGAGCACGCCGCTGCCAACTGCGTGAGTGACCTTGCTTTCCGTGGTGTTTTGAATGACAAGGCAAGCTCAGTCTGGAGAGGAATGATCCGGGTTGATGTTGGAGCCCAGCAGACGGACGCATTCCAGGAGAGCCGCAACCTGCTGCTCAGCAAGGGGTCACACGCGGATGCAATCCCAGGGCTTGAGATTGAGGCTGACGATGTTCGCTGTACTCACGCAGCCGCGATCGCACAGCTTGATGAGGACCAGATCTTTTACCTCCGCTCACGCGGACTTCCAGAAAATCAGGCCAGGCGCTTGGTTATTGAGGGGTTCCTCGCCGAGCTCGTGGCAAGGTTTGAAGAGGGTCGTTCGCGCGACGCTCTTGCGGCTGCTCTTGAAGAGCGGCTTGATTCAGTCCTTTCCGTCTGAACTTCGGACCAACCCGGGCTGCTCAAGGCGGCCCGGGAAGTTCTGTCTCGTAGATAACCGCTGCGCCTGACCCGCTCGGCTGTTAGGTTCGGCCCATGCGCAAAATCGTGATCCTTACCTCTCTTCTTGCAGCCATCGCGACCATCGCCGTAGTTCAGGTGCAAAGCGATACAGCTATCGCATCACCGTCGGCATGTCCGGCCACGTTCAGCGTTCTGCACAACGACAAGATTGGAACCGTCACCTTCCCGGCGGGCCCGTACAACATGACGGTCACCAATGTGACCTGCGCAGAGGCCTCGACCCTCTTTGCGCAGTTCCTTCAGGATTGGGACGGCAAACTTCCCGGTGGTTGGAGCCTCAAGCAATCCGGTGCGACCCGGACCTTCGCCGCAGTCAAGGCCGGCAAGCAGTTCACTGCAACGCCTGCCAAGTCTCCGACTCCGGCGCCCGGACCGACTCCTGCTCCATCAAGCCTTACTTGCCCAGGATCATTCGCCGTGCTGCACTCGGACAAGATCGGGGCCATGAGCCTTCCCAAGGGCAACTATCGGATCAACCGTCTGACGGGCTCCCAGAAGATCACCTGCCCACAAGCGTCAGCGTGGTTTGCCTACTTCCTCAACAATGACTACGCGGGGACCTTGCCAGCGCCGTGGACGATGAGCACATCAACAAAGACTTTCTATGACGGCTCAAAGACGAATGGCTTCAGGGTTATTCAGCTGACCGGTCTCGGTGCCGTGCTTGGGTCCTATCCGCAGGCCGGTGAGAGCATCTGCTCCACCAACTTCAAGGTTGGCGCGACCACGACAATCAGTGGGTTCTCTGTTCCGGCAGGCAATTACGTGCTCAGTGCGACAGGCAGTGCAACATGCTCACGGGCAATGCAGCTCGCTTCGGAGACCATCAACTCAGCTGAGCTTCCCGCAAGCTGGACGATCGCGAAGGCCGAAGCGTGGTTCCACCACATTGGCGGGACTTACGGATTCAGGCTTGACCCGGGTGCCGCAGGCTCAGGAAGTTCCTTCACCGGGTAAGGAACAGCAATGCCCCGCCTTGACCCACTGGGTCAGGCGCGGGGATCAACTGTCAGCTTCAGGCCGGGGCCGTCGGCTTGACGCCGCCATGCCTCGCCGACTGCGTCCAAGGGCAGAACTTCTGACGGGATGTCAAGTTCTCCCGAGGCGACCCAGCTGAACATCGTGTTCAAAGCGTCCCGACGCTCGTCAGCGGATGAGGCAAAGTTGGTGTGCCCGAGGATTTGAAGACAGCGGCCACGGACTGTGGCGGAGTTGAAAGTCGCTTCTGTTCCGGCTGACTGACCAAGCTGGACCAAACGTCCCCCGAATGCCATTGCTTCAACAGCAGCAGTCGCAGGAGCGCCCCAGAGCGGGTCAATGACCACATCTGGCCCGGAGCCCCCGAAAGCTTGACGGATGGACTCAGTGATGCTCTCCGTGCTCCCAGCAAGCTCGACGGTCGCGTCGGCTCCAAGCGTTTCCGCCTGGAGGAGGGATTTGGCTCCGCGGGCTGCTGCAACAACCCGGCTTGCGCCCAGCTTTCTGGCAGCCACGACGCCAACTTGTCCCACGACACCACCTGCCCCGAGGATCAGGACTCTTTCGCCCGCTGCGATGCGTGCCCGTGTGGTCAGCGACAGGTACGCGGCAAGGCCCGCGATCCCACAGGCGAGGGCGGGCGCTGCCTCAACGCCAGGCGGAAGCTCAACGAGGGATCCGCTTTCCACAAGCGTTCTCTCTGCAATCGATCCGTAAGGGGGAATGCAGCCTCCGAAGTAAGCGAGTGATCCATCCTCAAGCCTTGCGATCCCCTCACGCCCGACAACTGATGGCACTTGTGGAATTGCTGCATAGAAGAGCCCCGATGAGATTGAAAGGTCAACGGGGTTGACTGCCGCAAGCGCCACCTCAACAACCTCTTCGCCTTCGCCAGCGTCGGGCTCTGGGAAGTCCCCTGCTTGAGGAGTTGCCCCAAGCTGAGTGAGAATCGCTGCGCGCATTTGAGGCACGAGCCTAGCGAGCGTGCGACCATCAATGGACATGGCCAGAAGTCGCCCCTACAACGTTGCAATCATCGGCCTCGGCTCAGCCGGCCTCGCGGCCGCGAGGACAGCTGCTGCCCTTGGGCTGCGAGTGGTTGCTGTTGACCGTGGAAAGGCGGGCGGCGACTCCCTCTGGGCAGGGTGTATTCCAAGCAAGAGCCTCGTCGCTTCGGCGCGGGCGGCCTCGGCCGCAAGGGACGCTGGTCGACTTGGCATCACGGTAGGTGAGGTAACTGTTGACCGGGCTCAGGTCTGGAAAAGAATCAGAGAGGTCCAGGACTCCATTGCCTCAACAGATGACAACCTTGAGCACTTCAGAGAGCTTGGCGTTGATATTCGGCAGGGCCCAGCGACTCTGGTGGGAATGCGCGGGATCAGGGTTGGTGACGAACTGATCCGTGCCCGCCGAATAGTCATTGCCACAGGTTCGCGCCCTCTGATCCCTGAGGTCGAGGGACTTGCCGCTGCTGACCCATTGACACCAGACACCCTTTGGCAGCTGCCAGAGCAACCGGAGGATCTGCTGATTCTGGGCGCAGGGCCGACCGGAGTGGAGCTCGCCCAAGCCTTCGCTCAACTTGGAACGAAGGTGACGCTCGTCCACCGTTATGAGCGAATCCTTCCCGCAGAGGACCCGATCCTCGCGGAGCTGGTTGAGGAACGGTTGAAGGCTGACGGAGTGGAAATAGTTGGCAGCGCGACCGCAATTGAGGCCGCGCAGATAGAGCGGGGAACCAGTCGCCTGACAGTTGAACTGCCCCCTGAGGATCCAACGGACCCGGAGTCAGAAAAGGTGGAGCGGAGCTTTGAGTCTCCGCATCTAGTTGTCTGTTGCGGCCGACATCCTAACTTTGAGGCACTGGACATTGAAGGCTCGGGAATTGACCATGGGGATGACGGCATCCTCACTGATGAACGCTCCCGCACAAGCGCACGGCATGTCTATGCGGTCGGTGATGTCGCTGGTCGTGGGCACACCCATACGGCTTCCTACGATGGAGCTCAGGCGATCCGTGACATTGCGATCCCGGGCGCTGGCAGGCGCGCGGCAGGCGTCCCATGGGTGGTGTTCACCGAGCCAGAGCTTGGACATGCAGGCCTGACTTTTGCCGAGGCTCTCGCAAGGTATCCAAGGCGCCGCGTTCAGCGGTTCGAACGCGACCTGACCCTCTCCCACAAGGGGAGAACGGATGCAGATCAGGTTGGTCGCGCTGTCGTTGTGACCGTGAACGGAAGGGTCGCTGGAATTCACATCCTGGGGCACGGGGCTGGTGAGGCGATCGGCGGGTTCCAGCGTGATGTTGCAACCCGGGTCAGATTGAGGCGCATGTCCAGAAACATTGAGGCGTATCCGACCCGCTCAGTTGAGGTGCAGCGAATCGCCGCCGACACCGAGCTGGACTTCGTGCGCAGGGTTCGTTCCTGGGTGCCCAGAATTCCGTGGCGTTAGGGCATGCCATTTCCTGACAGAGCATCCCTGCCGCATTGGGCTGATGGGACGGTCGCGATTCTCAGCACGGTGGGCGATGGCCCGCATGCGATTCCCGTCAGCACCGGATTGCGTGCTGGGGATGAACTGCTGCTGATCGCTTTGGCCGCACGGCGACAGTCGCTTGCCAACCTTAGGGTTGAACCCCGGGTCGCTGTCAGCTTCCTCGCGGAGGGGGATGTTGCTGTCACGGTTCACGGGGTGGCAGAGGTCGTTGCAGATCCGATGGAGATAAGCGACAGGGTTTGCGCGGTTGCTATTCGCACCAGTCGCATTCAGGACCATGGGCAATCGCGGTTTGTGATCGAAGGCGGTGCCGATTGGTCATGGACGGATGACGAGGCTGCCGAACGCGACAAGGCTGTGCGCGAAGAGCTGGGCAGGATCGCTGCCGCGCTAGTAGCCAGTTAGGCTGCGGGCATGAAACTTTCAACATTTGACAGTGGTGACGGAACAGCCCGCGCGGGCCAGATTGTTGGCGAGGAGGTTGTTGCCTTTACTGACGGTTTGAGCGTGCTTGAGCGGATTGAGCAGGGCGCAACCGACGAGGCGACTGGAGAGCGCTTCGCGCTTGCCGGTGTGACGCTTCTTGCCCCAATCCCCAAGCCACCAATGATCTATGGCATTGGCCTCAACTACAAGAGCCATGCTGCTGAGATCGGCGTGGATCCACCGGCCGCGCCAATCGTGTTTCCCAAGTCACCGGGCTGTTCGACCAAACCTTCAGGCCCTGTCGTGATTCCTTCAATCGTGCGACGGGCTGACTATGAAGGTGAGCTCGTTGCCGTTATGGGCCACGGCGGCAAAGTCTTTGGCTACGCAGTCGCTGACGATGTCTCATCACGCGACCTTCAGAAGAGTGAGCCGCACTGGATTCGCGCCAAGGGCTCAGACACTTTCTGCCCGTGGGGCCCGTGGATCACAACAGTTGACGAAATTGCCGATGTTGACTCCCTGGTCGTAAAGTGCTGGGTCAACGGCGAGCAGCGTCAGGAAGCCCCTGTCAGCGATCTTGTCCATGCGATTCCGGTGATCATTGACTTCATCCAAGAGTCGATCACCCTTCACCCAGGTGACCTCCTCCTGACTGGCACGCCGGGCGGGGTTGGCATGGCTATGGATCCACCGCAGTTCCTTGCGGCTGGGGACACAGTACGGATCGAGATCGAACCTCTCGGTTCGATCGAGCACCCAGTTCGGTAGCCACCGCCTAGGCCATATTGGCCGCATCGACATTCCACCGCACGAGCGGTCCTTGCGCAAACCTTTATGGCGTGGTAACTTTAGTAAATACATGGGGAGACTCTCTAAAGTCCTAGTCCCTCTTATCGGTGTACTTTGTTTAGTCGGTACGAGCGCTAGCGCCGTCGCTGCTATCCCGGGGCACACGTTCTCCTGTTCCGTTCCGTACGCGCCCGTCCAGTCAGCGCCGAGCGGATTCGTGGTGGGTAACTGCCTTGCGGGAACACACCTTCGACGAATGGCGACCTCGTCGCAGCAGGCGGGCCCAAACAACGTCTATTGGCAGGGCGGGTACATATTTGGGCATTTCCGCGGCTGTGGCTGGGTCGAGGATGACTATCTGAGTGATGTTTCACCACTTTCAGAGGTGAAGTGTCAACTTGGGTCGGTTGGATACAACCAGTCCGAGTTTCAATCCGGCACCAATGAGGCTGCCACTGCCGCCCAAGGCGGATGCACCCGACAGACAGTCGCTCCATTCAGATGCCAGGACGGAACGGCGGTAAACAACTCAGTTCAGTGCCCCTTCTACGCAAATATTGGACCGTGGGAGCCAAACCGATTCGCCGAGGATCCAATGCCATCAATTCCTGCAAACTCTGGCTGGATTCGTTGGCGGTATCGAACTAAGTACCCGGACTTAAGCGGGGTTTACTGGGTGTTGATTCACAACACCAATGTCGTTTCAACCCTTGGGAACTGGGGATTCGTCCCCCAGTGGTGTGTGGACTCGCTTCCCGGATGGCAGGCAGTCTAATCATGGCGATCCGTAATCATGTTTTTAAGCTGACCCTTGCGGCCATCATCTTTGCGGTTGCCCTGTGTCCTACGGTTGCCAACGCGGAGGTTGGGGTCGGCGATGACACGGGAACTTGGGTGAAGCTTCACGCCAGCATTCCCGCCTCGGTCCGAGTTGCAAAGGGCCTCTCGTTCACTGTCGGCGCAGCATCCACGACTAACGGCGTACACGCTCTGCCTTATAGGAGCACAGTGGCGGTGGGGGTTGAGTATCTGAAGACACGGAAGATGCTTGGAGGCAAACCTCTCGTAGCGGTTCCTGTAGCGGGCACGGCTGAAGCGGATTCGTCCGTCAGGGTGAAACTGTCCGTGGCTCTAGTTGCGAAGCTGAGGGCGCTAGCCTTAAAGAATCATAGGGCTGATGCGCTTGTGCGAATTGACTTTCAATTCCCCTTAGTCAATCTGGGCTCGTCGTCAACTATGGCTCCTTCTACCCCGTGGAGGATTTGCACGACTCAGGTATGGGCACGAGTTCCCATTTCCTGATCTTCCGGCTCTTCCGTGGCGGTTTCCTCTCGACTGAGCCCCTCGGCTCAAGCGAGCATCAGTTCGGTAGCCGTAGCTTGGTTGGCTGAAGTTCTAGTGAGACTGGATTACGCGGTCGATCAGACCGTACTCAGCTGCCTCTGCTGAGGAGAAGAAGCGGTCGCGCTCCATGTCCTTGTGGACTTCCTCAACAGGCTTGCCCGTGTGCTTCGCGTAGATCCGGTCAATTCGCCCGCGAGTATCGATGATCTCCTTGGCGTGAATCTCAATGTCCGTTGACTGTCCTTCGAACCCAGCCGATGGCTGGTGGATCAGGATGCGGGAGTTTGGCAGCGCCATGCGCTTGCCGGGCGCGCCGGCTGCGAGGAGAAGGGAACCCATTGACATTGCAATGCCAACGCACATGGTCGCGACGTCAGGCTTGATGAAGTTCATCGTGTCGTAGATCGCAAGTCCGGCGTAGATCGACCCACCAGGTGAGTTGATGTAAAGGGAGATGTCCTTGTCTGGATCCTGGCTTTCAAGGTGGAGAAGTTGGGCGACAACAAGGTTTGCGATCTGGTCGTCAACCTGTTGGCCGAGGAAGACGATGCGCTGGTTGAGCAGGCGGGAGAAGAGGTCCATCTCGCGCTCTCCGCGGGATGTGCGTTCTACAACATTGGGCACGAATGGCATCTGATTTGGCTCCTGTCGTAGTGGGGTTGGTTGGGTCTGCGGCGCGCCGAATTGGCGTGTGACTGTGACTCTGTCAGATTCGACGGTAGCGTTACCGATTGATGGAGCAGGTCAATCTTCCAAATGTTCTGACCGTGATCCGCATTCTCCTAGTGCCGGTGCTTGTCGTCGCCCTGCTCCAGCAGACGTCTCACGGTGATTTGTTTGCGGCAGCGGTGTTCGGCGTTGCCTCTTTTACGGACATGTTGGATGGCCGACTGGCCCGCTCCCGAGACTCGATAACGACTTTTGGCAAGCTGATGGACCCGGTCGCAGACAAGCTTCTTGTCCTTGGCGCGTTGCTCACCCTTGTTTCACTGGGTCGCGTGGCTGCGTGGGTGGCGATGGTGATTGTCGCCCGTGAGTTCACCGTCACCGCACTGCGAGCACAGGCGGGTGCCCACGGGGTTGTCGTCTCAGCGCAGACGTGGGGGAAGTGGAAGACAGCTCTTCAGGTACTGATGGTGTTCGTGCTGATCCTCACGGACACTCGCAACTTCTGGGTTGACGGACTCGTTTACGCGACCGTCGCGGTGACGATCATCAGCGGCGTTGATGCCGTGTTCGGAGTCAGGCGGACTGTTGAGGAGGCCCGTCGAGCAGCCAAGCCTCGCGCGTAAGCGTCGAGATGCACTGCTCTTCGGTTTCAATCTCCCGGCGCATGTCGCCGAGGAGCCCGTGACGTTCCGCTGCCACATTGTGCTGGTGGATCGTTTCCAGATTTTCCTGTCGTGAACTGATCCAGCATTCATCCTCAAGGTCAACCAGCTTCTCAACGACCCCGCCGATCATTTCCCGAACGCAGTCCTCAACAAAGCGGGGCTTGCGGTGGGCTTTCTCCACGACCGCGGCCTCATCGGTCCGCTTCATCATTTCGTAGATCTCAGAGGACATGGAGTTCTCAACAATGTCCAGCAGGACCCGTGCGTCAATCTCAACTTCGCTGTTGGCTGGAAGCCCGACATGGAGGGTGCCAAGGCC
>JBAXHG010000032.1:0-12690 GCA_037139015.1 Actinomycetes bacterium
CTAGAGGTGGATTTTGGGGAGGGCAAGGTCATCGCTCCCGATGGCCGCGTGGTCTGGGTCAGGGACTACCCCCTTCCAATCGACGCAAAGTCAACCCGGGCAGTTGCCGCCCGTCCCAGAACGCTCAAGTTCGAAGAGGACTTGGAACGGCGTCGGCGCAAACATCTGATCCTCCGCGTGGACCGTGCCGATCTTTCCAAGAATGTACTTCGCGGATTTACTGCCTTCGATGTGTTCCTGGAGGAGCATCCTGAGTTCCGGGAAAACGTCAGTTTCATCGCCCAGCTGATGCCTTCCAGAACAGATGTGCCCGAGTACCGCGAATATCTGGAGCGCATTGAGGCCTTGGTTGCCGTCGTCAATCAGCGCCATGGGACGCCCGACTGGATGCCCATCCAGCTCAAGCTGCGAGACGACCTTGAGGAAGCTGTGGCCGCCTACAAGCACTACGACGTGCTGCTCGTCAACGCGATGTTCGATGGAATGAACTTGGTCGCAAAGGAAGGGCCTTTGGTCAACGAACGAAACGGTGTTTCGATTCTTTCCGAGAACACGGGAGCGCATGAGGAGCTCGGTGAGTTTGCGATTTCGGTCAATCCTTTCGACATTCAGGAGCTTGCTGACGCGATCTACACGGCGCTGACAATGCCCGACGACGAGCGAGCGAGACGCCACGAAGGTCTGCTGAAGATCGTTACTGCCCGAGATCCAGGTGACTGGATCGACGAGCAGCTCGAGGACATCGCCACACGAAGGTCGTCTAGAGCGGGCTGAACTCCGGTCGGGTTGACCTGCCCGACCGTTCAGATGGAGGTCGCCAGGTCTGTGTTGGCTGAACTCCGTGTGACGCCGGTCTAGCCGGCGACGGAACTTGTTTGTGAGGGGCCCGATGCGGCCTTTGGCCCCTCCGTCGGCGGCCCGGCAAGGCCCTCCCAACGCTCATTCTCGGCCTCCCGGTTTGCTCTGCCGCTCGGGGCAATATTCGAATTATTGTTCCCCACCCCTCTGGAACGGCCGGCAGTGGAGGGTCGCTTGACATGACCGCGAGGAGCAAGACTGTGACCGCGGCAAAGGGGGCCCAATACCTGCGTAGACGGGAGAACTGAGGGTTTGGGCTTCGCTCCGAAAGCTTGATATTGCGCCTCATCTGCATGTCCCGTTAAGGGAGCGGACGCGACTGATTCGCCCCCGCTGATACGCTGCCAAGTCGCTATGCCTAATCAAACGTATGACCTGATGCTCATTGTGAGCGCCGAAGCAGAAGACAGCCGCAAGGCCGAGATCCATTCCGAAGCGGAAGCATTGATCGCCAAGGGTGGAGGAACTGTGTCCGAAACAACCCCTTGGGGAGATCGAACACTTGCCTTCGACATTGACCATGAGTCGATGGGCGTCTACAGCCTCATCCGCTTCGAGGGACCTGGCGAGCTTGTAGCTCCGATGGCCCGTCAGCTCAACATCACGGAAGGACTTCTCCGTCACCGTGTGGTCAAGGCAGTTCGGGGCGCACCTTCAACAGTTGCCCCATCCCCAGCAGCGAAAGCTCCGCCTAAGGAATCGGCGAGCCCAGCTCCAGCTCCTGTCGCCGCGCCGGCACCAGTCGCTGAAGAGGCACCGGCTGAAGCCGAAGGTTCTGCCGAAGCGGCCGAGCCAACCGCAGAAGCCTGATCGTCACGACTTCGCGCAGTGCTCTCAAGCACTGCTCCGATTTCAGCACCAACACCCACCTGCGCGGCAAAACCAACTGCTCACACCAATAGACTCGCATTCAGTCTAAAAGCCGCCGTCGAAAGGAAGCCACCGTGGCCGGAGCCAACATCAATCGAGTAATCATCACCGGAAACCTCACCAGGGACCCTGAGCTGCGTTCACTCGCAAGTGGGACCAGCGTCTGCAAGCTTGGCGTCGCCGTAAATGGTCGACGCAAGAGCGCCAGCGGCGAGTGGGAAGACAAGCCGAACTTCTTTGACGTCACCGTTTGGGGCGCTCAAGGTGAGAACGCAGCACGCTTCCTGAGCAAGGGTCGACCGGTCGCAATCGACGGTCGTCTCGAGTGGAGTCAGTGGGAAACTGAGGGCCAGAAGCGTCAGAAGGTCGAAATTATCGCCGACTCGGTACAGTTCCTAGGCGGTCGTGATGATTCGACTGGTGGCTCTCCTGCTCCTAGAGGAGACGTACCAATCGACGATGGCGACTTTGCACCCCCCGCTGCATCAAGCGGTGCCGGGGACGAAGACATTCCCTTCTAGAAGAAACGAAGCAAGAGAAACGTGGCAAAACAGCGCAGCACAAGCACCAAGCCTTCAAGGCGTAAGGACAAGCGAGTCGGCACAGGCCGCCGTAAGTCATGCCCCTACTGCAAGGACAAGGTCGAACATGTCGATTGGCGTGACGTCGCCACCCTGCGAAAGTTCGTCTCCGACCGCGGCAAGCTTCGCGGCCGTCGGATCACAGGCGCATGCCGTCGTCATCAGAGCCAGATTGCTACCGCTGTAAAGCGAGCACGTGAACTTGCGCTTCTCCCATACGTTGCAGAACACCGTGACGTTGAAGGACGCCTGCTTCGTTCGGATCGAGATGATCGTGAAGATCGTGGCGACCGCGGGGACCGCGGCGGCCGTGGCGGAGACCGACGCTAATGCCACAGGCAATTCTACTTTCAGACGTTGACGAGCTTGGAGCCAAGGGCGACGTCGTAGTCGTATCCAAGGGCTACATGCGTAACTTCCTTTCCCCTCGCGGCCTTGCCCGTGAGGCTTCCGATGCTGCGATCGCCGAAGCTCGGCGCCGTGCGGAGGAAGAAGAGTCAGCCCGCAGAGAAGCTGAGTCCAGGGCCGATGAGTACGCAGCCCTTCTGTCAAAGACCGTTCTTACGATCACTCGACAGGCTGGCGACGACGGACGACTTTACGGTTCAGTCACAAACGCTGACGTTGCGGAAGCCATCCGTGAGGCTCGCGGCATCAAGATTGACAAGCGCAAGGTTCGTCTCGACGAGCCAATCAAGGCTGTTGGCACACACATGGTTGAAGTTGAAATTGCCGGAGGCCAGAAGGCTTCTGTCAAGACCATGGTTGTTGCTGAGAGCTAAGACTCTCCGCAGCCCTCTCGCAAGTCAGACAAAGATGCCGCAGGATGCGGCCCTTTCCCCTTCCTCTGGCAGGGCAGCGGCGCTAACCTCGCACGACCGTGGCATCTGACTCACAATCACTCGCATCCGAGCTCGCCTCCCTTGAGCGTGGCTCCGCGCCACCGCACGACATTGAGGCCGAGCAGTCTGTCCTCTCCGCAATCCTGCTTTCCGAGAGGACTCTGTACGGAGTTGTAATCACCGGCCAGCTGCGGCCCGAGGACTTCTACCGCCCTCAACACGCGGCCATATACGACGCAATGATGTCTCTCTACAACGCAGGAGAGCCGATTGACTCGCTCCTCCTTAAAGAGCAGCTCCGTCGCTCCGGAACACTTGAGGATGCCGGCGGCGAAGGAATGATCGATGCGCTCGCCGCAGCTGCTCCGGCCGCAGCGAACGTTCGCCGTTACGCACAGATCGTCAAGTCTTCGGCGCTGCTGCGCAGGCTGCTCCGAGCCACATACGAGATCCAGGAGTCAATCAGCACTCGTGATGGCGAAGCCCGGGATCTTGTCGAACGGGCCGAAATGGCGATTCTTGAAGTGGCCCGAGACGACGCTCAGAAGGACTTCCTTCAGGTTGGCGACATTCTCGGGCGTGAAATTGACCGGATGGAAGCGCTTTCCAGAGGCGAACGCCCCCAGGGGGGAACTGAGTCCGGGTTCAGCGACCTCGACGCGGTCACGGGAGGCTTCCAGCCAGGCAACCTGATCATCATCGCGGCGCGACCCTCCATGGGCAAGTCGGCCCTCGTTACCAACATGGCGGAGAACGCTGCCATCGACCTTCAGAAGCCCGTCGCGCTGTTCTCGCTCGAAATGTCCGAGGCAGAACTCGCCCAACGTTTCGTAGCTTCGCGATCCAACACCCCAGGTGACCGTCTCCGCAAGGGCAAGGTAAGTCCGGAGAAGTGGCCACGGATCCTCGAGCAGTGCAACAAGATCGCCGCCGCCCCGATGTACATCGACGACACGTCGGACATCGGAATCATGGAGATCCGAGCCAAGGCCCGCCGGCTTCACCAGAAGCTGCGTAAAGAGGATGGAACGGGCGGACTCGGGCTGATCATCATCGACTACCTCCAGCTGATGCGAGCCGACCACCGCTACGAAAGCCGCGTTGAGCAGGTCGGCCAGATGAGCCGTGGATTGAAGATTCTCGCTCGTGAGCTAGAGGTTCCCGTCATCGCGCTGTCCCAGCTCTCCCGCGCAGTCGAGTCACGGACCGACAAGCGCCCACTCCTCTCCGACCTGCGTGAATCAGGACAGATTGAGCAGGACGCAGACGTCGTCATGTTCATCTATCGCGACGGTTATTACAACAAAGAAGAGAGCGAAGACTCCAACGTTGCCGAGCTGATAATCGCAAAACACAGAAACGGTCAGCTAGACACTGTGCGGCTCACTTTCCAAGACATTTACCCCCGTTTTCTTACGCTGCAGAGAGAAGACGACCGCCGAGACTAGGTATTCCCGCCGGGGTGCGTAGACTCCGTCACTCAAATGCCAGGAATAGTCATAGTCGGCGCCCAGTGGGGCGACGAAGGAAAAGGAAAGGTCACCGACCTTCTCGCTGAGAAGGCCGATACCGTCATCCGTTTTCAGGGCGGCAACAACGCCGGCCACACCATTGTCCGCGACGGGGTTGAGTGGAAGCTGCACCTGATTCCGTCAGGCATCCTGCATCCTGGGACCACCTGCGTGATCGGCAACGGCGTTGTCATCGACCCCAAGGTGCTCACGTCTGAGCTTGATGAACTGAAGCGCAAGGGCGTTGACATCTCAACCCTTCGAATCAGCTCCAATGCCCACATGATCATGCCCTATCACCTGATGCTTGACCACGCTGGCGAGCTCCGTCTGGGTGAAGCTCAGATTGGGACAACACGCAGAGGCATCGGCCCCGCATACGAAGACAAAGCAGCCCGCCTTGGCATCCGAGTTCAGGACCTCCTTGACGAAAAGATCCTCAAGCAGAAGATCATGGCCGCGATGGAGCCAAAGCGGCCCTCGCTTCGCCCGTTCCAAAAAGATCCGGCGCTGGACCTTCAGGCCATGACTGACGAGTACCTCGTCTATGGACACAGGCTCGAGCCTCACATCCGGGATACCGCGAAGCTTGCCTGGGATGACCTTGACGCGGGCCGGACAGTCCTGTTTGAAGGCGCTCAGGGCGCGCTGCTGGACATTGACCATGGCACCTACCCCTTTGTGACCTCCTCAAACCCAATCGCTGGAGCAGCCTGCGTTGGCGCCGGCGTTGGCCCTCGCGACATTGACGAGGTCTGGGGAATTACCAAGGCCTACGCCACAAGGGTCGGGTCAGGACCGTTCCCAACAGAACTTGACGGCGACTTTGGCGAGGAGCTGCGCCAGAAGGGTGGCGAGTTTGGAACGACCACCGGAAGGGCCCGTCGTGTTGGTTGGCTTGACCTTGTAGCGCTCCGCTACGCATCCCGAATCAACTCGCTCAGCGCACTTGTTCTAACCAAGCTGGACGTGCTCTCGGGCCTGGACACCATCAAGGTCTGCACTTCCTACCTTGGTGAAGACGGCGTTGAGTTCCCAGACTTCCCCTACCACCAGAGCGTGCTTCACCACTCAACTGGCAAGTACATCGAGTTGCCGGGCTGGACAGAGGACATCACTGGCTGCAGGAACTTGGAAGAGCTGCCTCAGGCTGCGCTTGACTACATCCGCTTCGTCGAGGAGTTCACAGGGGTGCCAATCACCCTGATCGGCGTTGGTCCTTCACGGGATCAGGTCATCTGGACTGCGGCCAGCGAAGGAACCATCCCTCGCAGTTAGCCTGGGGACCGGGCCTCAGCGCCAGTTCTCTACGAGTTCTTCGTCGCTGACTGTGCCGATTCTCCGTGCGGGAACACCGACGACGACCGTTCGGGGTGAGACATCATGTTTCACGACAGCCCCGCCACCGACAACAGCTTCCTCGCCAACCTCAACTCCCGGCAGAAGGACTGAGCCGCCTCCAATCCGACAGGCGCGGCGCAAGGTGGCTCCCTTCAACGGAACAGTTCCGTCGTGACGACCCATGCTGTCGTCATTGGTGGTTATTGCTCCCGGTCCGATAAAGACGTGATCCTCAACAACACTGCCCGTGGTCACATAGACGAGCGTTTGAATCCTGACGCCCTCGCCGATCTGAACATCGTTGTCAATCGTTGTTCCTCTACCAATAACTGAACCGCGGCCAATAGTGGCGCGCTCCCTCACATGCGCCTGATCTCCGATCACAACGCCCGAAGCGAGATGCGCGCCTGCGAGCACAATTGCCCCAGCGCAGACGGTCACGTCATCCTCAATGACTGTCCCTCCGGCAGGCTCCCTGACCGCCCGTGAGTGAGCGGCCAGACGCGGCTCGCGCCCGACGACTGCGTTCTCTCCGATCACGGAGCCCCTGCCAACCTTCACGCCAGTCAGGAGGATTGCTCCCGCTTCGATGACAACGTCAGGCCCAATTTCAACGCCGTCGCTCACAACCGCTGTTGGTGCGATGACAGCCGTCGGATCAATCGTCGCTGAGCTCATCGTCCCGATACCAATGCTTCCTGCAGCCTTGACAGGACGGACACGACTCTCAGGCCGCTGCGGCCGTCAGTCCGAGGGGAAGCGCCAGGCGTTGCAACTGAGGTGACGAAATGCTCCAACTCGGTACGGAGTGGCTCGGTGTTACCGAGGCGAGGCGCCCAAGATCCACCCGCACGAGTGATGTACTCGCCCCAAGATTGAGTGTCCTCGTCAAAGCCCTTGTCATAAACCGTCAGCTTGCCCTCTATCCGCATGTCGTCAAAGACCGCCATGCGCTTGGAGCCGACAACTGTGATGCGCCGTTCTTTGTGTGGGTCGAGCCACGACAGGTGCATGTGCGCTGCGACCCCGGAGGGAAACCGCAGGTACCCGAACACGACGTCCTCAACACCAGGACGCAAGTAGGCCTCTCCGACTGCCGTGACCTGTTCTGGCTCCTCGCCGAGAAGCGAAAGGATGACCGCGACATCATGCGCACCAAGGCTCCAAAGGGCGTTTTCGTCTGATCGGAGCTGACCGAGGTTCTGTCGGTTGCTGTAGACGTAGCGCACATCGCCGAGCTCTCCCTTAGAGATCAAGTCCGCCAAGGCAATGACCGCGGGGTGATATTCGAGCAGGTGGCCCACCATGAGTACCTTGCCTGCCGCGTCAGAGGCATCCACAGCCCTCTGGGCGTCCTCAACCGTCTGGGCCAGGGGTTTCTCCACAAAACAGTGTTTCCCCGCCTGAAGGACCTTTACGGCCAGATCTGCGTGAGTTGGGACGGGAGTGGCCAGAGCCACGGCATCAATCTCCTCATCAGCAAGGACTTCATCAAAGCTCTGGGTGACTCTCGCCTCCGGGGCAAGCAGCTGTGCCTTGGCCAATGCCTCGGCATCGGCATCACAGATCACGGCAAGCTCACACGACTGCATTGCCGCAAAGTTGCGGACAAGGTTTGGGCCCCAATACCCGAGACCTACGACAGCGATCCGTGGACGCGCCCCGTCAGTCGGCACGCGTCAGAGTCTCTCTGAGCGATCGCTGTCGGGACCGGTCACACCTCGGAAGTCGAGTGTGAACGGTGCCTTTGCGACAACCTCAGCGTGATCCACTCCGGCGTGCGCGGTCACGATCACGGCGATGTCGCAGCTCTCAAGCCCGGCATTCAGGTCTACCGACTCAAGTCCAAAGCGCTCAATCGAAGGGACGTGTTCGTCGTGATAGGAAACCTGTGCGCCTTCCTCAATCAGCAGGCGCGCTATCCGCAGCGCCGGAGCCTCACGCATGTCACCCACACCCGACTTGTAGGACACGCCCACGAGCAGCACCTTCGAACCACTCACAGCCATCGCCCGATCGTTCAATGAGCGGGCGATCCTGTCGACGCAGTAATACGGCATCTGTTGGTTGACCTTGCCGGCAAGCTCGATGAACTCCGTGGACATGTCGAACTGCCTGGCACGCCACGCCAAATAAAAGGGATCGACCGGGAGGCAGTGTCCGCCCATTCCCGGGCCAGGCTCAAACCGCATGAATCCGTATGGCTTGGTTGCGGCTGCGTCGACCACTTCCCAGATGTCAATGCCCATCCGGTCAGCGAGCATTGCTATCTCGTTGACAAGGGCAATATTCACCGAGCGGAAAATGTTCTCCAGAAGCTTCGTCAGCTCTGCTGCCTCAAGTGAACTGACTGGAAGTACGTGATCGCAGACAATGGAGTAAAGCTCGGTGGCTCTGGCGAGGCAATCCTCGGTAAGCCCACCGAGAACCTTTGGTGTGGTCCTTAGCGTGTGGTCTGTGCGGCCCGGGTCAACCCGTTCCGGTGAATACGCGACGGCGAAGTCCTCTCCCGCAACCAAGCCGCCTTGCTCCAAAATCGGGATCAAGCACTCACGTGTGGTGCCAGGATAAGTAGTTGACTCAAGCACGATCAGCTGACCGGAACGGATGATGCTTCCAATTGTTCGGCCAGATGCCTCAAGCGCTCCCAGATCAGGCTCGCGGTTCTCAGTAAGTGGCGTTGGGACACAAATCACAATCGCGTCACATTCGGCAAGGTCCTCCGGCTGGTCACTCCACTTTGCAAGTCCGGAGACGGCAGCGAGCTCAGTTTCTGAAATGTCCTCGACGTGGCTCTTGCCCGACCTCAGGGCCTCAAGCAGCGATACGGAAACATCAAAGCCCGTGACCTCATGGCCCTCGCGGGCAAAAGCCACAAGGAGCGGGAGTCCGACATAGCCAAGTCCAACGATTCCAATTCTCATCAGGTGGCCAGTCTAATTGCCCGCGCGACGCGCGCGCCAGCATGGGCATCGCCGTACAAAAGCGGATGGTCTTCCGGAGTGTCCAGAAGCAGCGCCGACAAAGCTGCGTGGGGATCAAGACCGACCAGAACATTCCATCCTGCGGCAACGGTCTCAGTCCACTCGGTGGATGTCCGCAGCGTCACACAAGGAATGCTGCAGAGGTAGGCCTCCTTCTGGGCGCCCCCTGAATCGGTAATGAGAGCCTTGGCGTTGACCAGGAGCGACTGGAAGTCGATGTACCCAAGCGGCTCTGTAACGGTCAGTCCCTTAATCGAGTCCAGCCTGTTCCTGAGGTCGAACCTCTCAAGTCGGCCTGCCGTGCGCGGATGCAACGGGAGAACCGCTGGCATGGGCAGCGCCTCAAGCACGGTGACGAACTTGGTCAACGCTTCCTCAGTGTCAACGGTGGCGACTCGATGGGCCGTAACAAGCAGGAAGCCTCCTCGTTGCAGACCCAGCCGTTCCATAACCACGGTTCTCCCACGAACCCGGTCCGACACCATCTCGACCACATCAGCCATCACATCCCCGACAAGCTCAATGCGGCCGCCGAGGGCCTCATTTTCAAGGTTGGTGACGGCAACAGGCGTGGAGCAGAGCAGCAGTGCCGACCGTTTGTCAGTCTCGATCCTGTTGCGTTCCTCGGGCATCGCCATGTCGAAGCTCCGCATACCTGCCTCCACGTGAGCGATCTTAATGCCAGCCATCTCTGCGGCCAACGCTCCACCCAGAGTGGAATTGGTGTCGCCGTACAACAGCACCCAGTCCGGCTCGTATTCAAAAAGCAAAGGGCCGAGTGCCGTTGACATCAGCTCAACCTGATCCCCATCCACCCCACCGGAGATCTCAAGGTTGTGGTCCGGAGCGGGAATTCCCAATTCGTCAAAGAACACATCCGACAGCTCCGGATCGTGGTGCTGGCCTGTATGTACAAGAACCTCGTCTGCGACCTCACGCAGAGGCCCAGAAACTGCTGCTGCCTTTACAAACTGTGGGCGATTACCGACAACCGTGACGATCCGCGGGCGCGCTGCCAAAGGATCAGCTGCCCGCAAGGGCGCTGCCAACAAGGTCACTCAACCGACCTGCAAGGTCATCGGTCATCGGCCCGTTGACAGGCAGTTGATGTCCATCTACAGCACTCACAGCCTGTATCTCGCGCGTCGTCGATGCAAGGAATGCCTCCTCGGCATTTTCCAAGAGCTCGGGAAGATGAACGGACTTCTCTGTGGCGCCAGTGATCGTAAGGATGTGACGCCTGGTAATCGACTCAAGAATCCGATCCGCAAGCGGAGGTGTGAAAACCTCGGAATTGGTCACCCAGAAGAACGTTGACGTCGGAGCCTCGAGCACCATTCCCTCAGGGGTAATGAGAAGCGCCTCGTCAGCGCCCTTCTCGACGGCCAGCCGCCCCGCCAGCATGTTGGCCGCGTAGGACAGGGACTTGACGCCGTCCAAGACCACACTCGGTTGGTAGGTGACAGAAGCAAGGCTGACTGCAAGCCCGCGGGCTGGAAGCGGCTCCGTCAGCAGGAGCCTTATACCCCCACGGGTAATCACTATCCGAAGGCAGCCGTTTCGACTTCCATACTCCGAAAGAACAGCCGCAACCTCAGCCTTGAGGGCCACCTCGTCATACGGAAGGCGTAGGTTGGCAGCTGAAGCAGCAAGCCTGACGTAGTGCTCTTCCAACGCAAAGGGAACGCCGGAGTAGAGCCTTGCTACTTCAAAGACCCCGTCGCCGCGCAGAAGACCGTCGTCAGTCGCCGGAATGTAAGCCGCGCTGACGTCACTGAGGACACCGTTGATGGAGGCGATTTCAGCACTCATCTAGTGGGCCGTGTAGGAATCGAACCTACAACCTTGGGATTAAGAGTCCCCTGCTCTGCCAATTGAGCTAACGGCCCGTGTGGATGGAAGCCAATGTGACTTCCACACAAGGCGCGAGTTTATCCGCCCAGAGGCGAAGCCGCGCTGCCCTGAGCGGCTTGTTTCGCCGCCTGCTGTTTCTGAAGCTTGTACTGGGCCTTGGCGGAGATGAATTGATTCTTCAAAGTTGCCCTCTGCGCCTTGGGGGAAAGCGCAAGCGCCTTGGCCCCAGCCTGGTTGCCAATGGAGTTATCTCCGCCCAGATAGGCGGCAATCGCAAGCTGTGTGTAACTGGCAGCGCTCGGCTCTGCCGCGACAACGATCTGCCATGCCCGAACGCCGTTCTTGCCGTCAGAAAGACCGCCTGAGCTGTACGCCTGTGCCATCAGCTTGGCGAGCGTGAGGTCAACCGTTCCATTCTGAAGCGCGAGGTACCGAAGCCAATCAGTCGATGCTGCCTCAAGCTGCGCCTTCCCTTGCGGTGTGTACTGGCCCGATGTCGTATCGAACCCGGCACTCGCAGCCTGGAAACGAAGCCTTGCGGCTGCTCCCCACTGCGCAGCCTGCTGAGCAGGTGTCTGCTTGGGGGCGCCAACCACGATCACTGACGCTCCAGCCTTCTTCTCCGCACTCAGTGCCTGCGATTCAAGCGAGGAGCCGGAAGATCCGCCGCCCTTGTTCTGATCCGAGTTGAGTAGACCGAATCCGCTGCCACCAACCCCAAAGAGGACGAGCCCACCGCCAATCAAAACAGCGAGAAATACATAGACCACCTTGACTACACGGCGCCGGCCACTTGCACGTAGGTCAAAAAGCATCAGTCGCTGAGGTCCTCTTCATTGTGTGGGTTGTTTGGGTTGAAACTGGTTGAACTTGCTTCAGATGTTGGCATGTCTGCGTTTGGATCATCCAGGTGCGTGTCCAGCGCCCACCCGTCTCCCTCCACATCATCTCCATCCCGACGCTCTGCAAGCTTCAGCAAGAGAATACTCACCACATAGAGCACAAGCAACGGTCCCATCTCCATAAGTGTCGTTACTGGGTCAACCCCAGGCAGAAGGGCGGCCACCACTGCGATGCCGACAATGATGTATCGCCAATGCCGAACCAGCGCACCACTGCTCACCAGCCCCGCCCGGTTGAGTGCCAGAAGGCCCACCGGCACTTGGAATATCAACCCCATTACGAGCAGCACAGTCGCAACGAACGCGTAGTACTCCTTGGCCTGCACGAGAATGTCGAAGGAGCCTGAGTTGAAGTTCTGAAGGAAGCTGACTGCAGGAGGCAGCACCATCTCGTAGCCGAACAACACGCCCGCGCTGAAGAGGACTGGGACCATCATCATCAACGGCAACACAACCCTGCGCTCACGCCTGTTGAAGGCAGGAAGGATGAACCCGTAGATCTGCCACAGGATGATTGGCAGACTGAGGAGAAGTGCGAAGTAGGCCGAGACCGTCAGCGTGGCTGTAAATGGCTCCCCGACTCCGGTTGTAATCGGCTGTCTGGAAGGAGCTACCTTCGGGAGGTCCGCTGCTGCTGCGGTCAACCCGTCTGCGAGCTTTGCGAAATCAGCCTTCTGGCCAGCCGGAGTTGCCGCCGATGCGGCAAGGTCCCTGGCTCCCTTGGCTGCAACTCCAAGCTCCTTGCCCAACCGAACTCCAACCTCCGGCGTTGAGCTGATCGCCCCAGTCGCAAGTCCGTTAGGAGTCCCAGCCTCCTTGAGCGGCTGGTTCAGCACCTTCAGCAGGGCTGCGTTCTGCCAAAAACACAGGGCGAAGGCAATCCCGAGGGTGACGACACATGTGACCAGCCGCGAACGCAGCTCATCGAGATGATCGATGATCGAAAT
>JBAXHG010000033.1:0-12466 GCA_037139015.1 Actinomycetes bacterium
AGCCCAGCTGCTGCCCACAGAAGAAGTGCAAGCGGATGGGTGAACTGCTTGATCAGTTGCCCTGGCCACGTCCTGCCCACGCGTCGCGTTATCTCGTTGCCACCGTGCTAAATGAGGCGGCGGGCCGCCTCGCCAGTTGACAGGCCACTCCGATCTGCGCGGAGGTCCCGCAGCAGTCGCTCGATCGGCTCTGTGGGATCAGGGCTCTCTGTCTGGGAGCTCCCTTGGGTCATTGGAGTTCTGTGTGCACTGACCCAGCTTGCCGACAGTTGCCTTGTCCGTGGATTTCATTGGGCGTTGGTCAAGCCCGAAACGCGGCTTGTGTCAGGGTGATCTGGCTCAGCTGTCTGCGACGCTGATGAAGTCAAACTCTGCTGGGTCGAACTGGTCGGTCTGCTGGACGTAGTCGCTCATGTAGCGAGGCCAGTTGGTGACAACCCTGCCTTCAGAGTCCCGGTACCAAGAGTTGCAACGGAGCCAGGCAGTTCCTTCGAAGCTGGCCTGGGTATCAAGGTCTGACTGAAGTTCGACCTCGGGCTTTACCTCAACTGCCGCTGCGCGACGCGAGTTTGTTGCCAATATTGCCTGTCGAATGTACCCGGCTTGGGCTTCCAGAAAGACGAGAATCGAGCCGCCAGAGGTGTTCGTATTGGGTCCGTACATGATGAAAAGTGATGGGAACCCTGGGACGGTCATTCCGAGATGTGCGTGGGGGCCGTTGGCCCATGCATCCTCAAGGCGCTTCCCGGAGCGGCCTGTGATCTTCATTGGGAACATGAAGTCAGTTGTCTTGAACCCGGTGCCCCAGATCAGTACGTCAGTGCTGTGTTCCACCCCGTCGGAAGTGACAATCCCGGTGGGCGTGATGCTGGAGATCGGCTCTGTCAGGAGATCAACATTTGGCCTCTGCAGGGCTGGCAGGAAGAATGAGCTGAATAGGACCCGCTTGCAGCCAAACGTGTAGTCAGGCCAGAGCTTTGTGCGGAGGACTGGATCCTTGACCTGCCAACGCATGAAGATGGTTGACCAGAGCCTTCCAAGCTGTCCCCATGTGCGGGGATGCCGAATCATCAGGGTGATCGCCTCTGCGTATTGAGTGATGAAGGCCCTTCTGAATGCCTGGAGTCCTGGGACCCATCGGATCGCTAGCTGTACTGGCTTTGGATAGGTGCGGTTGCGGCGGGCCATGAACCAGTTCCCGGAGCGCTGGTATACGTCCAAGTGGGCTGCGGTCTCGGCTACCTCTGGAACGAACTGCACTGCACTCGCCCCGGTGCCCACCACCGCTACTCGCTTGCCGGCCAAGTTGATGTCGTGGTTCCACTCCGCGGAATGGAACATCTCGCCTGCGAAATCCTCGGCCCCTTCAATCGTGGGAGTGCTTGGCTGGTGGAGCTGACCTGTTGCAAGAATCACTACGCGACTCGAGATGGAACGTCCCGTGTCAGTTGTTGTTGTCCAGAGGGCGGAGTCTTGGTCCCAGCTGCATGCCGTTGCCCGGGTGTCTGGGGTGATGAGGTCGTTTAGTCCTTTCTCACGCGCTACATCCTTGATGTAGCTGAGAATGTCCGGTTGGGCCGGACAGAGACGCTTCCAGTCGCGTCGTTGGGCAAACGAGTACGAGTAGAGCTGGCTTGGTACGTCGCATGCTGCCCCTGGGTATGTGTTCAGGCGCCAAGTGCCTCCCACGCCAGAGGCTGCATCGATCACCTCGATGTGTTTGAGGCCATGGCCTCTGCATTCGATGGCAGCGGCCAGACCACCGAAGCCTGCGCCGACTATGAGGGCATCAAGAGGGGCTTCCATTGGCACTGATGCTACGCGCTTTCCCGAGCCGGGGCTCAGGACTCCGCGTCGCTGGGGAGTAGGGCTGTGACGTCTCTGTGAGCCATCACGGAGGCTGGATTGTTCTGCAGCTCCTGCAGGTAGCGCCGACCGAATGAAGTGTCTGGGTCGGGAGGGTTCAAAAGTGTTTCTATCTGCTCAAGTGCAGGCGGTCCCTCCGGGATTGGTCCATCGGGTTTGGCTGCCGCTTCTGCGTCAAGCAGGGCCAAGAGGCTCGACAGCTCCCTGAGCCAAAGGAACCGTGGGTCCTGCAGTGCTGCGGCCAGCTGGTCGTTTGGAGTCATCGTCCGTCCCGTTGCCTTTTCGACCTCCATGACCTGAGCGGTCAGGAGCTCCCGGTGGAGGTGAAGCAGGGCGGAGCGAAGCTGGTCGTTGGGCTTGTCGGACATGGCACCAGTTTAGGCAGGATTTGAAGTCAATACCCTTGTCCACATGACCCGGCTCGCGCGCGTCCTGCTGCTCCTCATGCTGCTCATGGCCTCAAGTTGTGGCGGAGTCTCCGTTTCTACGCGTACGGTGACTGCGACGCAGTTTGTTACCACGGCCTCCGCCCAGCCCCCTGTCGGGGGAGGAAAGGCCTCTTGCCGCCAGCGGGATGTGCAGACGCTCATAAAGCGAGCGGCGGGGAGGGGCGACGCCCTGCTTGTTCAGTACGTGTGCTCGTCGGGTTGGCTGGTTGTCTTGGCAGGGGGACGGGGTCCAGACAACGGCCTTCTGACCTATGTCTTTGAGGCCGAGGGGCAATTCTGGGCACTTCAGGATCGTCGGGCTGCCTGCACCGCTCCATCTCCGATCCCAGCGAAGCTCCGTTCGCTTGCCTGCATCGGCAGGCTGAGCTGACACGCCGGGAGGTCCCCGGCGTGTATTGAAGGTTGCCGCTGGATCTGTTTCAGCTGCAGGCGCTCTTGACCGTGACCGTGGCCGCGGTCGTTGTGACAGTTGCCTTGAGTACCTTGTTGCTGGAGTTGTAACTCCAAGCGCTTGGTGAAAGCGTTGCGTTCCCTACCTTGATGGAACATGGAGTGAATGGGTGGTTGAGCGTTCCAAGGGACGCCTCAATTGAGTATGTCCTGCTTTTGGATCCACCGATTGCAAGTGCCCAGGTGTTGGTTCCCTCGGTGGATGAAAGGGTTTCTGCTGGGCCTAGGGCGCCCGTCCATGTTCCGCGAGGGAAGGCAACGATCCGTCGTTGGCTTTCCCGGTCAGAGAGGTGGATGACGTCACTTCCGTATGGGCTCAGCGTCCACACATCAGGTGTGAGCAGAGGGATCGCTGCTCCTGCCTTGACGAACAGTGGGATCTGGTCAATCGGCGCGGCGACTGTCTGGTCCTTGGCTCCCGTGAGCAGTTTCGCTCCCGTTGGCTCGAGTCCACCACTGGTCGGATTCATCTGGGCTGAACGCCAGAGGTCAACCCATGTTCCCTTTGGCAGGTAAGCAGTGCGGTTGGTCGCTCCCTTGGTGAGGACAGGCGCGGCAATCAGGTCGGGTCCGAATCCGTATTCCGTGTCTGCTGCGACTGCCTTTGAGTCGGTCGGGTAGTCAAGCAGCAGCGCTCTCATGATCGGGACGCCCGTTGCGTCGTATTGCTTCTGTGCTGCTGCGAGGTAGGGGTAGAGCTGGGTCCGCAGTCGCGAGTACTTCGTCCAGATTGGAAGAACGTCTGCGTTAGTCACCTGTGGGCGCGGCACATAGCTGGCCGTGACTCCGTCGGTTTCGTTGCGCATTACGCCTGACGCGAACCCGACTTCAACCCAGCGCTTGAGCAGCTCAGGTGAGAGGAGTGCCACGGAGCTCGAGAGCGAGAAGTAGCCGCCGATGTCTGAGCCCCAAAGGCTCACCCCGGAGAGGCCCATTCCGATTCCGTCCTTGACGACGGATGAAATGCCATCGAAGCCCCAGTCTGTGGATGGGTCGCCACCCCAGACAACCTGAGCGTACTTGGCGGTTCCCGACCAGCCTGAACGCTGGAATCGAGCGAGCGGCTTACCTGCGGTGTCAGCAAAGTCAGAGGCTGCCTTGTGGTAGAGCCGGGGATAAAGGTTGTGCATTGCGTTGGCTGGCGTACCGTCAGTCGCAACGGAGTCGAGTGGTGTGTACTCGCCAAAGTCCTCCATCCAACCGTCGTAGCCATGGTCAACGGCGCGCTGAAGAAGGCTTTGGAACTGGCTCACTCCAAGCGGGTTGGTGAAGTCGTACTGGCCCACATGGAAGGTGCTCGAGGCGACGTAGCGGTAGATATAAGGGCTGCCGTCTGCCTTCTTGCTGAGGGCTCCGGCCGCTACTGCTGGGTCGAACGCTTCTGAATACCCCTCGCAGACCATTGGGTTGAAGTAGGTGGTTACTGCCATTCCTGCGCCGTGCCAGAGGTTTGCCCTGTCAATCATCGCGGACTCGTGTCCACGGTCAGACCCGCAAGGGAGGTAATGGCTGTAGGTCATTGAGACGGAGGTTGGTGAACCTGCGTCCTTGAGCTTGGCTATCTGAGTGGCAGGGTCGCCGGGTGCTTGAAACCATGGTCCGAAGTACCAGGGGGCCGCAGCTGCGGGCTGGCGACCGGTTGTGCTCGTGTAGAGCCCAAGGGTCTTGGCGGGAGTCCCGGCGGCAAATACGCGCAGGGCCAAGTTGGCTCCGTCGACGTCAAGTGACCATGTCTTGGCGGTCTTGCCCCCGAATGCGAAGCGGCTGGTCTCGTTCCGGTCAATCAGGACTCCGTAACCGCGGGTTGAGAGCGTCCACGGGATTGGGAAGTAGGTTGAGTCCATCCGACCGCGCGAGCCTCCGGGTGGGAGTGTTGCTCCAACGCCCGTCCACTCGTTCGGTTGCCATGGGCCGTCCGCCACGTAGTTCTCAACGGTTGAAGCTCCTGCTGAGCCTCCGCGGGAGACCATGTCGGCCCGTTCGCCAAAGCCGAACCAGCGTTCGTTCTTGACGGCCTTGAAGTCAATTCCGATTGAAGTGGGGGCTGTTCCTGTCGAAGTCGCAGTTAGGGACCTGACTCCACCTGCTGCTGGGCTGAGCCTTACGTAGATCTTCCTCTTGGCTGGGTCAGAAGTGTTGAAGAGAATGTCTTGGACTCCATGCGCCTGAGTTGAACTGGCGACAGTGGTTGTCTTGTAGGTCTTCTTCCCAACTTTGATCCAGAGGCCGAGGCCGCTCGTTGCAGTCGTAAGTCCTCCGCCAAGTGACCCTGAGACTGCCGGATGGGCTGTTGCGCCCAATGCTCCGGCGGCTGAAAAGGCCAAGGCCGCAGTTGCAAGGCCGGTTGTTATGGCGGCGACGCGAACGAGCTTCATTGATTTCCCCTGTTTCCCCTAGGTGGTGATGCTGTCGCAGCGAGTTTGGCACATAACCGCTCATCCCGTCGCAGAAATCCGACGCTTTGTCAGCGAGTTTGCAAACAGGGCTATGCCTGGGAATCAGCTTGCTGCGGGAGCCGCTTCAGAGAGCAGCTCGTTCAGGTCAAGCGGGAGTGTCCCCATCTCCAGCTCGCCACCGGCAGATCGGGGCCATTCTGAAGCCTCGCGGTCCCAGTAAAGCTCGATGCCATTGCCGTCCGGGTCGCTCAGGTAGAGAGCTTCGCTCACACCGTGGTCCGCGGCGCCTTCAAGCGGATACTGGTTCTCCATCAGGCGTTCGAGGGCGTTGGCGAGCGCCTGGCGGTTGGGGTAGAGGAATGCCGCGTGGAAGAGCCCTGTCGAGTTGCGAGGGGGCGCGGTGCCTCCTCGGCTCATCCACGTGTTCAGCCCGACGTGGTGGTGGTAGCCACCCGCGGAGAGAAAAGCTGCCTCATTTCCAAAGCGTTGCGTCAGAGTAAATCCCAGAACCTCTGAGTAGAACTGGATCGCCCGGTCAAGGTCGGCGACCTTCAGGTGAACATGGCCTACCTGTGTGAGGGGGTCTATTGGTTGCATCGCTAACGAAAGATTAGCACTTCATGTGATGGCGTGACTTGCTGTGCCTGCAGCCCCTTATGCTGGCGCCATTGCGGGAAGCCGCAGTCCAACTCCAGATCAATCAAAGGAAGTCAAAAGTGGGCGAGTTCGAAGGCAGAACAGTTTTCATGTCGGGTGGCAGCCGGGGCATTGGCCTCGCTATTGCGGAGAAGCTCGGTTCGGAAGGCGCCAACGTCGCGATCATGGCCAAGACTGACAAGGCAGACCCAAGGCTTCCAGGAACGATCCACAGCGCGGCTGAGGCAATCGAGGCCGCTGGGGGCAAGGCGCTTCCGATCCTCGGAGACATCCGTGACGAGGCAGCGGTTGTTGAGGCTGTCGAGAAGACGGCAGCACACTTCGGTGGAATTGACATTTGCATCAACAATGCATCTGCCATCAACCTCGCTACCCCAGCTGAGCTCCCGGTCAAACGACTTGACCTGATGATGCAGATCAACGTTCGTGGAGCATTTGTGGTCACCCAGGCCTGCATGCCACACCTCCGCAAGTCGGACCGGGCGCATGTTCTCTCCCTGAGCCCACCGCTTGACCCCGATCGCAAGTGGTTGGCAACGCACGCTCCATACACACTCTCCAAGTACGGGATGTCAATGATCACCCTTGGCTTTGGAGCAAGCGAGGCCGCCAACGGCGTCGCAGCCAACTGCCTCTGGCCGCGGACGATCATCACAACCGCAGCTGTCCAGAACCTGCTCGGTGGCGATGAGGCAATGGCGCGAGCGCGGACACCCCAGATCATTGCCGACTCAGCAGCAATCATCCTGGCCCGTGACCCAGCTGCCTGCACGGGTAACACCTACGTGGACGACGAGGTTCTCGCAGAGGCCGGGATCACCGACCTTTCTGTCTACCGGGCTGCTCCTGGAGGAGACCTCATTCTTGACATCTTCCTTCAGGATTGGGGCGGATTCGGTCCTGACGGTCCTGCCGTCTGAGCCCAAGGAGACCAAGCTCCGTAGTTAACCCGCTGCCGTAAGTCTGCGTTATGCGACTTGCTGTCGCGGGAGCAAGTACTATTCCATTGACTCGCGAGTCAACTTTCGCCCCAAAAGATTGAAAGGAAGTTCCACAGATGGCTACCACCGCACCAGAACCAACAGCTGAAGAGACGCCAGCAGGAGAGCCACAGTTCTCCCTTGCTCTCAACCAAGAGCAGAAGGACCTCGTTGATTGGGTCCACGGATTTGCAGAAGGCGTAGTCCGCCCAGCAGCCCACGAGTGGGATGAACGTGAAGAGTTTCCATGGGAGATCGTCCAGGAAGCAGCCAAGATTGGCCTTTACGGCTTCGAGGCAATGGCACAGTTCTTTGCAGACCCAACCGGTCTCAGCATGCCGCTTGTCAGTGAGGAGCTCTTCTGGGGCGACGCAGGCATCGGCATGTCAATCCAGGGCACCGGCCTTGCGGTTGCAGCAATCGTCGGTCAGGGAACGCAGGAGCAGATCGGAACCTGGATTCCTGAGTGCTACGGAACTGAGACCGACGTCAAGATCGCCGCATTCTGCGCTTCAGAGCCAGAGGCAGGGTCAGACGTTTCAGCTCAGCGCACAACCGCCAAGTACGACGAGGCCACCAACGAGTGGGTCCTTAACGGTCAGAAGTCATGGGCAACCAACGGTGGCATCGCCAACGTTCACGTAGTTACAGCTGTTGTGGACAAGGAGCTCGGCTCCCGTGGACAGGCCGCATTCATCATTCCTCCGGGAACCAAGGGCTGCGAGCAAGGTGCCAAGGTCAAGAAGCACGGCATCCGCGCATCGCACACCGCTGACGTTCACCTTGACGACTGCCGCATTCCAGCCGAGATGGTTCTTGGTGGCAAGGAGAAGCTCGACGAGCGCCTCGCCCGTGTCCGTGAGGGCAAGAAGGCCAAGGGCCAGGCCGCAATGCAGACATTTGAGGCAACCCGTCCGATCGTCGGTGCTCAGGCGCTCGGCATCGCACGTGCCGCCTACGAGTACTCACTTGAGTACGCGAAGACGCGCGAGCAGTTCGGCCGTCCGATCATCGACAACCAGTCCATCGCATTCGACCTTGCTGACATGGCAATGGAGATCGACGCGGCGCGCCTCCTCGTATGGCGTGCAGCATGGATGGGACGCAATGGCGTTGAGTTCAAGCGCGCAGAGGGTTCCATGAGCAAGGCCAAGGCTGGCGAAGTTGCAGTCAAGGCGACTGAGCGTGCCATCCAGATTCTTGGTGGTAACGGCTACACCCGTGAGTACCCGGTGGAGCGTTGGCACCGTGACGCAAAGATCTACATGATCTTTGAGGGAACCTCAGAGATTCAGCGTGTGGTTATCTCCCGCGCAATCAGCGGAATGCGCCTTCGTTAGGAGTCGCACGCGGGCTCAAAGAGCCAGAAGCAGATTTGGAAGGGACAGAGCTCGCTCTGTCCCTTCTTCGTTCTGTGCAAGACCGGTCCCAATACGCCGCAATCCCATCCTCCGGACGCCTCGCTGGATACCCTGTGAAGGGTGAGTAAGCGCTCAAGAAGCCTGAAGACGGGCCACAGAAACAGGAGAGGTGCCTTATTGGTCGCAGCCTTTATCTGTGTCGTTGGGGTCGCATTCTCCGTGCCCGCGGGCGCTTCACCAGATAAGGGGCGGTCAAACCAGCCGGCGTCGTACGCGGTCGCGCCGGTATGGCCTCTGGACATACGTGCTGCCACCGTCCACCAGGATGGGCTCAACATTGTCTTTTCCGTCCGCACCTCTGGGACTATCTCCGCTTCGACCATCGGTGCTCAGGCTGGTCGGTCCCTCTGCTTCAACCTCTTCAGAGCCAAGACCGGCAATGCGGTGAGGCGGATCTGTCTGGCGCTCTCAGCCAACAAGGCCCGGATCGTTCGAGAGAACCTCAACTTGGCAGGGGCACCCACTTCAAGATCCCTCATCGGGAATGTTTCGATTTCAAGGCCCTCGCCGAACCGACTCATCGCTCGCATTCCGGCAAGTGGGGCGGGGCTTGCTGTTGGCGCATATCGCTGGCAGGCGGCGAGCACATGGGTTGACTCTGCGGGCTGTCGCGCACCTGGATGCGCTGACCGCGTACCGGCCACTCCCGCCCAGACGAAATATGCGGCCGCCACCCCAGTCGGCTGCGTCGCCACAGGTACGTCAGTGCGGTCCAACGGCCCCAGAGGTCACAAGGTTGTGGCGATCTCTTTCGATGATGGGCCCTCCAAATACACGCCTTCGGTTCTTAATCTCCTGAGGCACTACAAGGCTCACGCGACCTTCTTTGAAGTGGGCAACCAGATGTCCGGGAGAGCAGCGCTCCAGAGGCGCATTCTCGCCGAAGGGAATGGTCTGGCCGACCACTCCTGGTCACACCCTGTCCTTTCAGGTGGAGGAAGCTTTGCCTCATCGGAAGTCAGTCGGACAAAGTCCCGGATCACTTCCCAGACGGGATATACGCCGTGCCTTTTCCGCGCTCCCTACGGGGCGATCTCATCCACGCTTGTGGGAATCGTCCGTGCGCAGAAGATGCTTACGATTCAGTGGGATGTTGATCCCACGGACTGGTCGCGCCCAGGGGCTTCAGCAATCAGCTCGCGGGTACTGGCGCAAACAAGGCCCGGATCGATCATTCTCATGCATGATGGTGGTGGAGACCGGTCACAGAGTGTGGCCGCCGCAGACACCATTCTCCGAACGCTTTCCCGCAGGGGGTATCGCGTCGTAAGCGTCGAAACGCTCCTTGGCCTCAAAACTCTTTTCAGATGATCGTCAACTTCAACAGTCGAAACGCTGCAGTGGTCACGGCCCTCGCGGTGGCGCTTACCGCTGTCTGGGCGCCGGGTGCTTCCGCCACAACGGGTGGCACTGCACCTGGGACAACGACCACCACTCCCGCTCCGAAGCCAAAACCTAAGCCCAAGCCAAAACCTAAGCCGAAGCCCAAGCCGAAACCGAAACCACGGTTTCCGATCAACACGGACAGCTATCTCACCGGGGTGCTCGTCACTCAGTACTGGTCAGTTCCCGAGCGTTGGTTCAATGGAGTGAAGGTAATGGCACCTGGCCTGACCAAGGCACACCGGGTCGACTGGCTCTACTCCGCAAGCGGCGTTGCCATGGAGGGCGACGGTGTGGGACTCGACGGGGTTCATGTCCACTGGGTTCAAGGAGGTTCTTGGATGAGCTCCACTGGGGTACTGGGCAACTACTACTGGCTCAACGAGGGTTTTTGGTGGACCAAGAAGACCAAGAAGGTCAAGGCCAAGGTCACGTACAAGCTTGAGAGCGGAGGTTGGTCCAACGGCAAGGGAGTCAAGTGGGTGGCCCCGAGGAATGTTCGATTTGCCAAAGGCCAGTCGCGTTATCTCAAGCCATGGGCATCGATTGCCGTTGACCCGCGTGTCATTCGCTTTGGAAGCATTGTCTGGGTGCCAGCGTTTCGACGTTGGTTCTGCGCGCAGGACACGGGCGGCGGAATCAAGGGCCGACACATAGACGTCTATCGCCCGGCTCCGACAAGCCAGAACTCTGGGAACACGTACAGCGGGCAAAAACTGCACGTGCTCCCTCCTGCGGCTGCCAAGAAGCGCTTTCCCAAGTGGAGATGCGTTCACTAGTCAGGCAGCAGGAGTCGCCCCGCTCCGGGCTCTGCTTGACTCGTTGCTGTGAGTGACAAACCGAGAAGGTCCGAGCATGAGGTTGAACACATTGACCTCGGCGGCAGCGGTGAAATCGACCGTGAACTTCTCGACTGGGCAGGGTCCCATCTGGCAGTTGGTGACCCGGCCCGTGTCCAACGCATCCAAGGTGAGATTGAGGCTGGGTTTGCCAGCATGTCTCAGATTGAAAGGGCGGTTGCGTTCTTCGGCTCAGCGCGGACGGCAGAGGCGGACCCGCACTATGCCTTGGCGAGGGAGACATCAAGGCTGCTCGGAGAATCCGCGTTCTCAATCATCACCGGCGGCGGGCCAGGGATCATGGAAGCCGCCAACCGTGGAGCCCGTGATGCTGGTGCACTCTCAGTCGGATGCAACATTGCCCTTCCCCACGAGCAGCAGCCCAACCGCTACCTAGACCTCTCGATCACATTTGAGCACTTCTACGTTCGCAAGCTGATGTTCGTCCGCTATTCGAGCGGATTCGTGATTGTGCCTGGTGGATTGGGGACGCTTGACGAAATGTTTGAAGCACTGGTGCTGATGCAGACACGGAAGATTCGTCATTTCCCGGTTGTTCTCCTTGACCGAGGGTTCTGGGAGGGAATGCTTGGCTGGGTTGAGGAGCGCCTTCTGGG
The DNA here is from genome assembly GCA_037139015.1 of Actinomycetes bacterium. Classification (GTDB taxonomy): domain Bacteria; phylum Actinomycetota; class Thermoleophilia; order Solirubrobacterales; family Solirubrobacteraceae; genus WLNJ01. The sequence goes on from JBAXHG010000033.1 coordinate 11,059, forward strand.
TACGGGGCTGATCAGCACGGAAGATTGGCAGTTGATTCACTTGGCGGACACACCACAGGAGGCTGTCTCGATAGTCCTTGAAGAGACAGCCAAGAACAGCGGAATCTGAGGAAACCCATGCGTATTCTCTTCATCCAACCTGACGCTGACACGCCACCAGGGCTTCTGGAGGCCCCCCTGAGGGCCGCGGGAGCAGAACTTGAGCTCTGGGAGCCCCGCTTTGATCAGCCGCCGGCAGGGCCGTTTGACGGAATTGTCCTGCTTGGCTCCGAAACGAACCCGGATGAGGACCGTTACGAGCCTTGGGTCGGTGCTGTACGCGGGGAGGTTTCGTTGGCCTTGGAGCTGGGCATCCCGCTGCTAGGCGTCTGTTTTGGGGCTCAGATACTTGCCGAGGAGCTCGGCGGGGCAACCACGAGAATGGAACGGCCTGAGATCGGGTGGGTGGATGTCCATCCTGTGATGGCTTCCAGCGACGATCCGCTGCTGAGCGTGATCCCAGATGACGGAGTACACCTGCTTGGGTGGCATCGGTACGGAATCGATCTGCCAGACGGTGTGACCAGGCTGGCGAAGCCCACATTGTGCGAGCAGGCATTCCGGGCGCACGGCCACCCGGCCTGGGGAATCCAGTTTCACTTTGAAGCAGATGAGCAGATTGCTTCGGCCTGGATTGAGTCTGCGGTGGAGCGGCTTGCGGCTGAAGACGTTGATTCCGCCGCGATCCGGGCCGGTATAGAGAGGTATGGCGCCCGAGCTGCTGAAGTTGCCGGGCTTATCGGCAGTGGGTTTGCCGGTGTCGTGAAGTCTCACTCGTCACTCTGACCGCGTCCATCTTGCGCGCTGGTAGCGTGGTTCCTGTGAGTACTGAATGGATAATCCTCATCGTTCTCGGCGTCGCTCTGATCGCCCTTGTCATTTGGGACCTCGTCCAGAAGCGGCACTCCATCCTTCGCAACTGGCCAATCCTCGGCCACTTGCGTTTCCTCCTCGAGCTGATCGGGCCGGAGCTCCGCCAATACATCGTTACGAGCAACAACAGTGAGCGACCGTTCAGCCGTGACCAACGCCGCTGGATCTACTCGACGGCGAAGGGCCAAGACACCCGTTTCGGATTCGGTACCGATGTTGATCTTGAGTCAACAGCGAATCAGGTGATCGTCCGTCCCTCAGCGTTCGCACCCCCAGGCAATGTCCCGATCCCGGGGGCTTCGATACCGGTCGCGAAGATCTTGGGCGGGGCACGAGGTCGTGTCAAGGCTTTCAGGCAAGAGTCAATTGTCAACATCAGTGGGATGAGCTGGGGGGCGCTCAGTGGTCCGGCAATTGAGTCCCTTAACCGTGGGGCTCAGGCTGCAGGAGCGCTCCAGTGCACTGGTGAGGGTGGATTGAGCCCCTATCACCAGAG
>JBAXHG010000034.1:0-12019 GCA_037139015.1 Actinomycetes bacterium
TACCTCCGACCTGAAGGGAACCCCGTGACGCCCACATCACTGTTCGACAAGATTTGGGAGCAACATGAGGTTGCGCCTGGCCTGATCTGGATAGACCTGCACCTGGTCCATGAAGTGACCAGCCCGCAAGCTTTTGAGGGACTCCGATTGGCGGGTCGCACCGTTCGTCGACCAGACAGGACTCTCGCCACAGCCGACCACAATGTTCCGACCGACGGGACCAGCTCTGCGGCAATGATCAAGGACGCTCTTTCGCGCAAGCAGGTCGAGAAGCTTGAGACCAACTGCGCCGAATTCGGCGTTCCGGTGTTTTCGATTGGCTCTGGTCGCGAGGGGATTGTTCATGTGATCGGGCCCGAGATTGGAGTCACCCAGCCGGGGATGACGATCGTGTGTGGAGACAGCCACACCGCGACCCACGGCGCCTTTGGAGCCTTGGCTTTCGGTATTGGTACCAGCGAGGTGGAGCACGTTCTCGCCTCCCAGACCATGGTGCAGCAGAAGCCAAAGAGCATGCGGATCCGATACGAGGGTGCCCTGGGATTCGGCGTTACCGCCAAAGATCTGATCCTTGCGACCATTGGCCAGATGGGAGTGGACGGGGCTTCAGGTCACGTCGTGGAGTTCACTGGTCCCGCGATCGAGGCTCTGTCCATGGAAGGGCGCATGACCGTTTGCAATATGACAATCGAGGGTGGCGGGCGCGCTGGGATGATCGCTCCGGACGAGACGACATTTGCTTGGTTTACCAAGGATCAGCCAGGTGCTCCTGAGGATCTTGAGGCAGCCAAACTGCGTTGGCGCGAGCTCAAGACGGACGAGGGCGCTCATTTCGACAAGGAGATGGTTGTCGACGCGTCAGCAATCTCACCACAGGTCAGCTGGGGAACCACCCCAAGCATGGTCACTGGGGTCAGCTCCGCGGTTCCAACCCCAAGGGATGAAGGCGAGGAACGGGCGCTTGAGTACATGGGGCTTTCCGCTGGGACGGCGATAGAAGACATTCCATTGGATCGTGTCTTCATTGGCTCATGCACCAACTCCCGGATCGGTGATTTGAGGTCTGCGGCTGAGGTTGTTAAGGGTCGTCATGTTGCTCCCACAGTGAGTGCCATGGTGGTTCCCGGTTCAGCCAAGATCAAGGCGCAAGCCGAGGCTGAGGGGCTTGATGAGATCTTCCGTTCTGCTGGATTCGATTGGCGTGGAGCCGGCTGCTCAATGTGTCTCGGGATGAACCCGGACACGCTTTCGCCAGGCGAACGCTGCGCATCAACCTCAAACCGAAACTTTGAGGGGCGTCAGGGCAAGGGCGGCAGGACCCATCTGGTTTCTCCACAGATGGCGGCCGCCGCTGCAATTGAAGGACGGTTTGTCGACATTAGAGAATGGGGTTCATGATGGAAGCGGTCAATGTGATCAGTGGTGGAGTCAGCGTTCTTGACCGGTCTGATGTGGACACGGATCAGATCATTCCCAAGCAGTTTCTCAAGAGGATTGAGCGGACTGGATTTGGCGAGTTTCTCTTCTACGATTGGGCGAAGGAGCCCGACTGGGATCTTCCGGCCAATCCGATTCTGGTTGCAGGTCGGAATTTCGGTTGCGGGTCGTCGCGTGAGCATGCTCCGTGGGCGCTTGAGGATTACGGATTCCGAGCGATCGTTGCTTCAAGCTTTGCTGACATCTTCTACTCGAACTGCACCAAGGTTGGCCTCCTTCCGGTTGTGCTTTCTGAGGATGCGGTTCGGGCGCTGATGGGTGCCACGGAGGCTGAGGTTGACCTCGTTGAGCAGGAGGTCCGGTTTGACGGCCGTACCGAATCATTTGAGATTGAATCCGACATCAGGGAGCGCCTTTTGGGCGGGCTTGATGACGTAGCGATCACGCTCAATCAGGTTGACGCGATCAGCCGTTATGAGCAGGAACGCGAACTCAGCCACGTTGCGACCACCTCACTGTGAGCAGCGCCAAGAACATCGTTCTCCTTCCAGGAGACGGCATCGGGCCAGAGATCACAAATTCGGCGGTCAGAGTTCTCAATGTTCTTGGGGACTTTGCTTTTGATGAGCGGCTGATGGGCGGCTGTTCCATCGATGAGAGTGGGACGGCTTTGACCGATGAGGTCCTTGACGCTTGTCGGAAGTCAGACGCAGTGCTGCTTGGTGCTGTCGGTGGACCCAAGTGGGACACCACAGACCCGGATGCCCCGCGACCTGAGCAGGGGCTACTTGGCCTGCGATCAGGGATGGGGCTGTTCGCGAACCTGCGGCCGGTTCGGCCAGTTCCTGCGCTCGCGTCAGCGAGCCCTCTCAAGGAGGAGATCATCCGAGGAACAGACCTCCTGGTGGTCCGTGAGCTCACGGGCGGGATCTATTTTGGCAAGCGTGGACGCGTGGGGGACACAGCCTTTGACACCTGTGAGTACTCAGTTTCTGAGATTGAGAGGATCGCCCGAGTTGGCTTCCGGGCTGCTCGGCGTGGTGTCACCAGCGTTGACAAGGCGAATGTTCTTGAATCGTCAAGGCTCTGGCGTGAGACCGTTGTTGCGCTTCACGCGGAGGAGTTTCCTGACGTGAAGCTGTCGCATCTTCTTGTGGACAACGCTGCGATGCAGCTTGTCTCGGATCCGTCAGCCTTCGATGTGATTCTCACCGAGAATCTATTCGGGGACATCCTCAGCGACGAGGCGGCAATGATCACAGGATCCATTGGACTGCTTCCCAGTGCGTCACTTGGAGAGGACGGTGCGCCTGGCGTATTTGAGCCGGTTCATGGTTCTGCCCCAGACATTGCAGGGCAGGGGATTGCCAATCCATTGGCCACGCTTCTGTCCGCAGCAATGATGCTCAGGCACGGTCTTTCGATGGATGCTGAGGCTTTAGCGTTAGAATCCGCCGTCGACTCAGTGATTGCCGAGGGTCTTAGGACGCATGACCTCGGTGGCAGTGCAACTTCAGATGAAGCAACTCAGGCCGTTCTGGCCAAGCTGGGCTGACAGGAGGAACCGTGGAGCAGGCAGAATTCATTTGGATGAACGGAGAGTTTCTCCCATGGGGAGAGGCCAAGGTTCACGTCCTCACCCATGGTTTGCATTATGGAACGGGAGTCTTTGAGGGCATTCGTGCATATGACGGTGAGACGGGGACCGCGGTGTTCCGTCACCGCGAACATCTCGAGCGGCTGCATCAATCAGCCAACCTCTATCACATGGAAATCCCATATTCCGTTGAGGAGATGCGCTCTGCCACGCTGGAGCTGATTGCCCGCAACGGTCTTTCTCACTGCTATATCCGCCCGCTGGCCACGCGAGGTTATGGAGTGATGGGACTCAACCCGTTGGAGGCGCCGGTGGACACGATTATCGCCGTTTGGCCCTGGGGTTCGTACCTTGGCGATGATGGGAAGACAAATGGCATCCGTGCCAAGATCTCATCGTGGCGCAGGTTCTCTGCTGATGCTCTGATTCCTCACGCGAAAGCCTCAGGTCAATACCTGAACAGCGTCCTTGCGAAGGTGGAGAGCGTCAAGGCGGGTTACGACGAGGCGATCATGCTTGACGGCGACGGAGTTGTGAGCGAAGGCTCCGGAGAGAACATCTTTGTCGTTCGTGATGGCAGGCTCATCGAGCCGCCCCAGACCGCAAGCGTTCTGGACGGCATTAGTAGAAGGACAATCCATGCTCTTGCCGCTGATGCTGGTATCGAGGTTGTGAGCCGAAACATCGCCCGCGCAGAGCTTTATTTGGCCGACGAGGTGTTCCTTACAGGGACCGCAGCTGAGGTTGTTCCGGTCAGGGAGATTGATGACCGTCCAATTGGCTCAGGTAAGCCCGGTCCACTCACCATTCAGCTGCAGAGCATGTACGACGATGCCGTCAACGGCCGCGGGGCGCGCCATCACGACTGGCTTGATCCGGTCCCGATGTCGGCTGGGGCTGACACGAGCGACGCGTGAGGACAGTAGAGCTCTACGACACGACCCTCCGGGATGGGATGCAGGGAGAGGGTCTTTCCCTGTCAGCTGAAGAAAAGTTGCGTGTGGCCCAGCGTCTTGATGGTTTGGGGATGGCATTTGTGGAGGCGGGCTTCCCGGCATCAAATCCGAAGGAGGAGGAGCTTTTCGCCCTTCTGGCTGCTAATCCACTGAGCCACGCTGCTGTGGCCGCCTTTGGAATGACGCGCCGCAAGGGGATGGAGCCGGGTGACGATATCTCGCTACGGGTTGTAGCTGACAGCGGTGCTCCGGTTGCGACAATTGTGGGCAAGACCTGGGCTCTTCATCTGGAAAAAGTCGTCAAGGTTGATCCAGCAGAAAACCTTTCAATGATCCGAGACTCGATTCAGTTCCTTTCCACGGGAGGGCAACGGGTCGTCTATGACGCGGAGCACTTCTTTGATGCTTGGCGTGAAGATCGTGATTACTCGCTGCTCTGTCTTGCAGCTGCAGTTGAAGGTGGGGCGGAGTCGCTCGTTCTTTGCGACACCAACGGATCTTCGCTCCCCAATCAGGTGCATGAGGCCGTTGCCGGCGTAGTAGCCCAGTTCGGAGGGCAGGTCAAGGTCGGTGTTCACTGCCATAACGATCTCGAATGTGGTGTCGCAAACTCGCTCGCGGGAGTTGACGCGGGCGCCGTTCACGTCCAAGGGACGATGAATGGCATCGGAGAAAGATGCGGAAACGCCAATCTGGTGTCGATTGCCGCAAATCTTGAGCTCAAGCTTGGAATCCACTGCTTGCCCGAGGGTCACATCGCACAGCTGACCGAGGCGGCCCACTTCGTTGACGAAATTTGCAATCGGACCCCCAACCCTCATCAGGCGTATGTCGGGCGGAGTGCATTTGCGCACAAGGGTGGAATGCATGTTGCGGGAGTAATGGAAGACGCGAGAACATTTGAACACCTTGAGCCTGGGACCGTTGGCAACCAAAGGGAGCTTCTGGTCGGCGAGCTCTCCGGCAAGGGGACCCTTCAGGCCAGGGCAGAACGGATGGGGATTGCTCTGGACGATGCCACTGCGTCACAGCTGGTTGAGCATGTCAAGGAGAAGGAGCATGAGGGCTATCACTATGAGGCTGCTGATGCCTCACTTCAGCTTTTGATTCTCAAGGAAACAGGCGATTTTGTTCCTCTTTTTGAGCTTGAGTCGTGGCGCGTCATAGTGGAGAAGGCCGCTTCCGATGGTGTTCGCACTGAGGCAACCGTGAAGGTAATCGTTGACGGTCAGAGGCATGTCAGCACAGCTGAGGGGAATGGTCCCGTTAACGCGCTGGACCGCGCGCTTCGTTCGGCCGTTGGTGCAGTCCATCCGGAGCTCGCAGACATTGATCTCGTCAACTTCAAGGTTCGGATCTTGGATGAGAATCGAGGGACAGACTCTGTAACGAGGGTTCTCCTTGATGCCAGTGACGGCGAGACTGTTTGGGGTACGACGGGAGTTTCAGCGAATGTGATTGAAGCCTCGTGGGATGCGCTTGTTGACTCGCTCGACTTCGGAATGCAGGAAGCACTTGGAAAGCCCGAAGACACCGCTGGTAATGGCTGAAGAGTCGCTTCCCCAGGTCCCGCTGGCCTCGCCTGTTCTTGGGGAAGAGGAGGAGACCGCGGTGATTGAGGTTCTGAGGTCCGGCCGCCTGAGCATGGGCGAGCGAACTCTGGCATTTGAAGCCGGGTTTTCAGAGCGGCTAGGTGTCCCGTATGCCAGAGCTGTGTCGTCCGGGACGGCAGGTTTGCACCTCGCGCTTCGTGCGTCTGGTGTTGGCCCCGGTGATGAGGTCATCACATCTCCGTTTTCGTTCGTTGCCTCTGCGAACGCAATTCTGTACGTTGGCGCGAAGCCCGTGTTTGTGGATGTTGACCCGGTCAGCTTGACTATTGACCCTGCGGCAGCCGCGAGTGTGATCGGGCCTCGCACCAAGGCGATTCTCCCGGTGGACATCTTCGGAATGCCCTCCAGGGTTGACATTCTGGAAACGCACGGGCTTCCGATCGTTCAGGACGCCTGTGAGGCTCTTGGAGCAGTCGATCTTGAGGGAGTCCCCGTCGGTGGGCGCGGGCATCCAGCGGTTTTCGGGTTCTACGCAAACAAGCAGTTGACGACTGGGGAGGGCGGAATGGTCGTGTGCGCGTCCCCTGAAATTGACAAGCAGATCGACAGCGAGCGCAATCAGGGAAGAGCCCCTGACATGGGTTGGCTTGATCATGACCGCCTTGGTTTCAACTATCGGATGAGTGAAATTCAGGCCGCGATCGGCGTCGTCCAACTTGGAAGGTTGGACGGAATGCTTCTGGACCGTGCCCGGATTGCTGGTGCCTACGCGAGTGCACTTGCGGACACAGAGAATCTGGAGCTTCCCGTAAGCAAGTGGGAGGGTGGAACCAGAGGCTGGTTTGTCTATGTGGTCAATGTGGCCGAGGACGTGGATCGTGATGGAGTCATCCGTGGACTGCGCGCCGCCGGAGTTGACTGCAAGCCCTATCTTCCGGCCCTCCATCTGATGAAACATCTCGCTGACGCCTCTGGCGCCAGACCCGGGGAGTTCCCCGTGACAGAAGCCGCCGGGCGCCGAGGCATCGCACTTCCGTTTCATCCTCGATTGACAGAGCCAGAGGTTGCCCGCGTTGCCGAAACGCTTACGTCGACTCTGGCCTCAGTCGCCGGGCTCTAGAGTCGGAACCCGTGTCCCGCTTCAGAGAACCACAGGATCCACTGTTCAGCCGAATGAACAGCTCGGCCAGCTTCGACTGGCGTCTGGCCCCATACGACATTGCGCTCTCTCGCGCTCATGTACGGATGCTCGCCGCGAAGGGGATTCTTTCTGTTGAAGACAGGGAGTCAATCATCGGGGCTCTCGGGACCGTTGAGGCAGAACTTGAGACCGGCTCCTTTGAGTTTCTCCAGAGCGACGAGGACATTCACATGGCAATTGAGCGGCGCGTTACCGTTCTGATCGGTGACGCCGGGGCTCGGATCCACACCGCCCGGTCCAGGAACGACCAAGTTGCAACCGGTCTGGCGCTTTGGATGCGGGCTCATGCCAGAGAGGCGGCGGAAGCGGCGCAGCGACTTGAGTCCGTGCTGCTGGGGCTGGCGGAGAAGCACATGGAGTGCCCCCTGCCGGGCTACACGCACCTTCAGCGAGCTCAACCCGTATATCTCTCCCATCACCTCCTGGCGTGGTTTTGGATGGTCAACAGGGACCGACGGCGTTTTATTGCGGTTGAGCAGGAGGCTCGCCGCTCGATGCCGCTTGGAGCAGGGGCTCTTGCGGGGGTCAATTTCGACACGGATCGACAGATGGTGGCGGCAGAACTTGGCTTTGACGGGGTTGCTGTCAACTCGATTGACGCTGTTGCAGATAGAGATGTTGCTCTTGAACTTCTTTCCGCGCATGCCATCTGCGCGACGCATCTTTCGAGGATTGGTTCTGAGCTTGTAATTTGGAGCAGTCAGGAATTCAGCTTCGTGACCATGTCCGACGGATGGTCGTCCGGGTCCTCAATCATGCCCCAGAAGAAGAACCCGGATGCCGCGGAGCTCCTCAGAGCGAAGGCTCCCAGGGTAGTTGCTCACTTGACAGGTCTTCACGGGGTCATGCATGCTTTGCCGCTTACCTACAACAAGGACATGCAGGAGGACAAGGAGCATCTTTTTGACTCCGCCGAGACAGTTGAGATGTCACTGGATGCGGCCGCTGGCATGCTTGCCACGTGCACCTTCAACTTGGAGTCCATGGCTGCGGCGGCTAGCGATGATCTCGTGGCTGCCACCGATCTGGCTGATCTTCTCGTGGGCAAGGGTCTCCCGTTCAGGGATGCGCATGGAGTTATTGCCGGCCTTGTCAGGCTTGCGGTTGACAGCAATAGGGGCCTCGGCCAGCTGACGACAGATGAGGTAGCTGCAGCATCACCATTGCTGCTTCCTGAGTATCCGGACTTACTTCTCCCTGGGCAGACCCTTGAGTCAAAGCGTTCCGAGGGTGGAACTTCGCTTGACCGGGTTAGGGAGCAGCTTGCGCGGGCACACGCCGCACACGCTGCCTAACGCGCGCTACTGAGTCTCTAGCCGCTTGGGCCTGTCCCACCGGCTCCAGCGCCGCCACTTGCCCCACCATCCCCGGCTCCACCGGTTGAGCCGCTGTTGCCCCCGCCGGTTGAGTTACCACCGCCACCAGCGCTCGGAGATGAGTTTCCTCCGCCTCCTGAAGAGCCTGAAGACCCTCCGCCTGTTGAGCCTGTGGATCCACCGGTGGAACCGCCTCCTGTGGAGCCGGATGACGAGCTGCCTGAACCCGAACTGCCCGTGTCTGGAGCTGAGCTGGTTGTGGTGCGTCCCGCTTTCCGTGCAGCAGCATCCGCTGCCCGGGTCTGATCAATATTCATGCAGGCGAGGATGAAGTCCCTCCAGATTGAAGCGGGGAAGGTGCCCCCGGCTACTGGGCTCCCACCAAACTCAGTCTTCATCGACTTCACCTTGTCTGGATATCCAACCCAAACGGCAACCGTGTACTTCTCGTTCCATCCAACGAACCAGGCATCGCCATAATTTTCCGTCGTGCCAGTCTTGCCCGCTGCGAATCCGCCGGTGGCTGCCTGTTTGCCGGTTCCGCTCGATACGACTCCTTGAAGCACCGAAGAGACAGCTGAGGCAACGCCAGTAGACATAATCCGGGTCTTTCCCGCCTCATTCTTGACGAGAAGATGCCCGCGTGGGTCACGGATTGACTCGATACCCACGGGTCCACCATCCGTGCCACCCAGGCCATTGGAGCTGTCAATTCGAACACCTCCTGTGGCAAATGTCTCGTATGCGTGGGCCATGTCAAGTGGGGTCACGCCCTCCTTGAGGCCTCCAAGAGTCACGGCGTAATTGGTGGAGATAGGTGAGCGGATCCCCATTCTGTTTGCGAGTCTCGCGATGTTCTTCGTTCCGACCTTGATTCCCAGCTCGGCGTAGATGGAGTTGTCCGATGTGACCATTGCGTCGCTCAGAGAGCGAGAGCCGGCATATGAGTTCTCGTAGTTGTTGACGATGAAGAACTCCTTGCCTCCCGTATGGGGGACAGTGAAGATCTTCTTCCTTGACTCCCAGACAGAGTTTGTGGAGATCCCATCCTTTAGTGCCACCGCAAGAGTAAATGGCTTGAATGAGGATCCTGGCTGCCGGTGTCCTTGGGTGGCAAGGTTGAAGGGCCGTTTGTTGAAATTGGGACCTCCGACCATTGCCCGCACTTCTCCCGTCTTGTTGTCGATGGCGACAAGCGACGCTGCAGGAAGCCCCGAATCCGCCGGGAGCATGTTGCTTACTGCTGTTTCTGCTGCCTTTTGCAGATCTAGGTCAATGGAGGTTCTGATCTTCAATCCACCAGTGAAGGCACGGGTTGAGCCGAGCTTGGCGACGAGCAGGTTTTTCACCCAGCTTGTGAAGTAGGGGGCCTGAGTCTGCTCTTGGGGTGGTCGGATGTCGGTCGAGTCCGGGACGGTCCGCTCAAGATCTGACTGGTACTCGCTCTCGGTAAGAAGGCCTTGCGCGCGCATTGCAGCAAGGACTGTGTCCCGTCTGTTCTTGGCTGCTACCGGGTGAGCGACCGGGTCGAATCCGATTGGGGAGGCGATGACTCCAGCCAACATTGCTGCCTCAGCAGTATCGAGGTCTGCTGCGCAGAACTGGTCTGAGGCAGTCTGCCCACATCCAGGGTGAGCGGTTCCGAAGTAGACCCGAGCAGCTGACTCGATCCCATAGGCACCTTGCCCGTAGTAGATGGTGTTGAGGTACTCGGTGAGAATCTTGTCTTTGGACCACCTGCGGTTTAGATGGTAGGCAAGGACAGCTTCTTTGAGCTTCTGAAAAACAGTTCGCTGGTTTGCTGCTTCGAGTGCGTTCTTGACGAACTGCTGAGTGATGGTCGAAGCCCCCTGTACCGCAGAGCCGGAGACCGCATCGGAGTAGAGAGCGCGTCCGATTCCCCGGAAGTCAATTCCAGAATTGGCGTAAAAGCGACGGTCTTCTATTGCAATTACGGCATGCTTTATTGAGGGTGCAATGTTGGCGGGCGCGGCCAGAAACCGGTTCTGAGGGCCGGTGAGCATTCCCAGCTGCCTGCCTCTCGTGTCGTAAAGAACAGAGTTGGCGGAGTGCTTGTACTCCTCGCGCTGCTCCAGGGCCGGGAGGTCAGCGGATACAGCCGTCAAAGCTCCAAAGACGAGTGATACCCCGGCAATGGCGGCGAGTCCCACGATGACGAGAGCAAAACGCCACCGATGAACTTGGGGGGCTCGGGCCATTCGCCGGCGGTGCCGTTGTTCGACTGAGTCGGCTGGTTCCTGTGGGTTGGTCTCTGTCATACAGGCCCGTGAGAGGCGTGCCACGCGGTGCTTCAAGAGGCGGCGGCAGGCGCTCCGGGAGGCTCAAGTCTAGCATTGCCCTTCATGCCCGACGCGCGTCCCACCCAACACACTCCACCTGACTCCGTGGCCGAGTCGCCTGCAGCCCAGGCAGCTTGGTTGGAGCGGAACGTTGTGGAGAGCCTCCCGAGTGGTGGTTTGGAGGCCAAGCTTTCCAAATCTGCAAAGACGGGAATCCCACTTCGGGTGAAGCTCGGGATAGATCCGACAGCCCCAGATATCCATCTTGGATTCACGGTCGTCCTGGGCAAGCTCCGCGAGTTTCAGGAACTGGGCCATACCGTCGTCCTCATTATTGGGGATTGGACCGCTCGAGTTGGAGATCCAAGTGGGCGCTCGGCGACTAGGCCACAGCTTGGACCAGAGGACATTGAGGCCAACGCGACGACCTTCGCAGAGCAGGCGTTGAAAGTGTTGCGTGAGGATCGTCTCGAGATCAGACGTAACGGCGAATGGCTGGACATGGGTCTCGAGAAGCTCTTTGAACTTATGCGCACTACAACGGTTGCCCAAGTGACCGAGCGTGATGACATAGCCAAGCGGCTCGCCGGAGGGACTCCAGTCAGCCTGCTTGAGCTTTTGTACCCGGTTCTTCAGGGTTATGACTCGGTTGCGGTCGAATCTGACATCGAGCTTGGTGGGACCGACCAGCACTTCAACCTTTTGCTGGGCAGAGACCTTCAGCGGTCCTTTGGGCAGGAGGAACAGATAGCAATGGAGCTCCCTATTCTCCCTGGCACCGATGGTGTCAAGAAGATGAGCAAGAGCCTCGGGAACTACATCGGAGTCACTGAGCCTGGGGATGAGATCTTCGGCAAGACAATGAGCATTCCCGACTCGGCAATGGAGGAATGGTTTCGACTTCTCCTTGATAGCCCCGTCCCAACTGATGTCGGTCCCCGAGATGCGAAGCGTCAGCTCGCTGCAGCGCTCGCAGAGCGCTTTGCGGGGCCAGGGGAGGGGGAGGCGGCTGAAGCCGGCTTTGACAGCAGGTTCATCGCTCACGAGCTTCCTACCGATGCGCCGAGGGTCTCCTTTTCGGTCGGTAAAGAGGGTCTGGTTCACCTTCCCGCCGCGCTCGCCGATGCGTACGGCCTCTCGAGAAGCGAGGCCCGGCGTAACTTGTCAGAGGGTGCGATCCGGATTGACGGAGACCAGTTCACGGACATGGACATCTCGCCGGATCTCCTTGATGGACGGGTTGTACAGCGCGGAAAGAAGCGTGATCCGCGCATTTTTGTGCTGGGCGATTCATCCCACTCCGCCTGAGCCGCGGGAATCCGCTACAGTCCTGAATCCGTTCCGGCTTTCAGTCGGGCGTGTCCCATGTTCAGGTATTCCCTGGCCCAAGCGACACGGCGGTCTTTGACAACCCAGCAGCATTCGCACTATCGATTATTTCGATAATTAGATAGTGCGTCCAAGTCCGACCATCGTGGTTGCGCCAGCGGCCGCGATGGATGAGTAGGTTTTAGTTGTGAAGTCCGTTGGTCCGGTCACCACTTGTGTACTCGGTGGCCCTAGAGTGACCTTCGGGCGACTCCGTTAATTAGCAGTTCGTAGTACTTCACGGAGAGTTTGATCCTGGCTCAGGACGAACGCTGGCGGCGTGCTTAACAC
>JBAXHG010000035.1:0-12007 GCA_037139015.1 Actinomycetes bacterium
ATCTCCCGGAAGACCCGGAGCATCCACGCAACCGCAAGTGGTGACCTCGGGTGTCTGCCAACTCCTTGTAGTGCGGCAACCCGCTCTGCCACATCCGAAAGCTCGGCGGCAGCACGCACATCCCTATAGAACGGCCGCAGTTGGGTATCAATGTCGTTGTCATAGTCATGAACTTTCATTGCAAAGCGTACCTCTGCTGCCGTCCAAGCTCTGTAGAGCCACCCAGGACCACTTGACAGGGCAAGGTCGACCCCGACCGAATCCGTCGGTGGATCCAGTAGAACTAAGCATTCGAAGTGGGACGCAATAACCGGATTGGCGCGGAACGTCTTCCAGTCGCAGACGGTGAATCCACCGACAACTCCCTGGAGCCCGGGAAGTCTCCGCGGGACGTCAGCAACAACCGCCAATGTGGAATAGCGCGAAGCAGTCAGCCGTCCAAGCGTTGGAACTCCACCACGTTGAGCCGAAGCCTCAGTCCGTGGCTGCCCAGGAAGCACTCCATGGGATCCCGTTGATTCCTCCGTAAACCGTCTGTTCATTCGCTCCAACCAATCCTCAGGTGAGGCAATCACTTCGATAGAGGCAGCCTTGGCAGGAACTGCGCGTACTACTGAGAATCTCGGCTCAACCTTGCCGTTCCATCGATTGACCTCAAGAGCTCCAACTACGTCAGCAGGTTCCCCCCAGTTAGCCACGAGCTTCTCTCTGGCTCCAAAGGCAACGCCCATGGCACTCGAAACGCCCAACCTCACGGCGAAGCGGGCATGTTTACCCTCTCCCATCCGAACCGGACGCTCAAGCACGGCTGACCTGACGCCGATCAGAATGTCAGGGTTCCCTTCTCCAAAAGGCTCCAATGCGGAGAGCTCCTCCGCAAGCCCGAGGTTCAGCTCAGCTGGACTGGCGACTGCGTCGACGACCACGCGGGGACGTCGGAGATTCAATGGAAGCGTGTCCTCGACCGTCTTCTGGAACAGCTCTCTGAACGCGTCAATGTTCTCAGTTCGCATGGTCAGGCCCGCAGCAGCTGAATGGCCGCCAAAGCGCTCGAGCAAACCAGAGCAGGCCTCCAGGGCCAAAGCGACGTTGAACCCCGGGACACTCCGAACCGATCCGACAGCGGTGTCGCCTGAAATTGAAAGAGCAACCACAGGCCGGTAGAACGAGCCGGCGAGGCCTCCAGCCACAATGCCGACTACACCCGGATGCCAGCCGTCACCCGCGACAACCCATGCCGCGGCCTTGGGCCGCTCGCCGGCTTGAATCTCCGCCGCAATCCGGACCTCCTGCTGAAGTAACCGGCGCTCAGCATTCGCTGCTTCAAGATCGCCGGCAAGGTCCGCTGCTCTCTCTGGGTCTTGGCATAGAAGTAGCTCAAGTGCAGCTCCTGCAGCACGAACCCGGCCCGCAGCATTAATCCGTGGGCCGAGCGACCAGCCGAGATCACGGGCGTTGATTTGTGTTCGGTCGATCCCGCTTCGGTCAATCAGCGCGGAAAGGCCAAGGTTCGCGGTGAGTGGCAACGCCCCTAAGGCGCGCCTCACAATCGTGCGGTTCGCGCCGCGCAGGGGCATGACGTCGGTGACAGTAGCCAAACCGGCCAGCTCAGCTAGACCAAGATCAGGAAGTTCAAACTTCCTGATCCTCGCTGTGGCATGTATGACCTCAACGGCCACTGCTGCTGCGCACATCGGCAGCGCATCAGGGTTTCCAAGGGCTGGGTGAACAATGACCGCCTCGGGTAGAACGCCGTCAGCTGGTGGCCTGTGGTGGTCAATCACGATCACGCCCATCCCCAGCGCGTTCGCATGCGAAACCTCAGCGGTTGCCGTAATGCCGCAGTCAACGGCTACAAGAACACGGGCTCCAGTCTGGAAGAGATCATCAATTGCCTTGATGGAGAGCCCATAACCATCTGCTCTTTCCGGCACCCGTGGGATCACAGTTCCACCCATTGCGCGAAGCCCCAAAGTTAATGCGGTGGTTGAACACACTCCGTCGCAGTCATAGTCACCGTGGATCGCGATTGGAATCCCGGCATCAAGCGCGCTGCTGAGCTTGGCCGCCGCCAAGTCAAGGTCCCCGAGCTGATTTCGATCGACTGAAACGCTGGCAGACAGAAATCCATCGACGTCCGAGACGGTTCTGAAACCTCGGGAAACGAGAACATCGGCCATAACTGGACTGACACCAAGCGCCTGAACCAAGCTCTCAGCAATCGTCTGATCAAGGGCGGGAAGATCAAGCACCGGGACCGGAGCCTCAAGACCGTCCTCATCATGATCATCCACTCGAAGTGCCGCTCCCATCCAAAAGAAGTTAGAGAGCGATCCGGCGGCTCAATTTGAGAGCCGTGCCCTCAGCCTGCGTGCTGAGAACGGCGACCAAGCAGGACCATCGCACCAATTCCCAGGAGAGCCCCGGGGATCCCTTCAAGTGCAGTCATGATCGTAGTCTCAGACTGGCCGGGCACTGCGAAGCCGTTCAGAACAAGGCCAAGCAGAATGGCTCCGAGCAGGGCGCCAACAAAGGCTCCTACTATGCCGCCCAAAGCTGTGTCGGGAAGCCAAACGGTGAAGTGCCAGACGGCGATCCCAGCCATTGACCAAGCGAGCATTCCCATCAGCGAGACCTCCCATTTCCGCGACGCTGCTTGCGGGTCTTCTTTTTGGCAGCCGGAACAGATCCGCCAGGGACATCATCTTCAGCCGCATCCGGCGCATGCGTGAACTCAGCACTCTTTTCAGCCTCGGCCTCGGCCAGCTCTTGCTGGACATCGGCCTCCATCTGAGCAAACTCTGTTGGGGTGACTGCTGCTACCCCGGTCTCAATATCCACCTTGCCCTCGGCAGCATTCTTCGGCATCGGCGCCTTGTGATCGCTGGCAGCTGTGACGGGACCAGCGTAATAAGCAGGAACATGGCCACCAGGGGAAGCCCCGGCAATACGGGCTGCCCGACGCGCATAGCCTGGCTCCCGCTCCTTGGAAAGAGTAAGTACCGGCGAGGCAATGAAGATCGACGAGTAGGTACCTGAGGCAACGCCGACGAGGAGCGCGAACGCGAAGTCCTGAAGCGTCGCTCCGCCAAACAGCAGGAGCGCAAGGATCGGCAAAAGGGTTGAGAAGCTGGTTGCGAGCGACCGTGTAAGGACCTCGCTCATAGAACGGTTGACAATCTGGGAGAACGCAGCCCGTGGCATCCGCGGAGTGTTCTCGCGGATTCTGTCGAACACGATGATCGTGTCGTAGAGCGAGTAGCCCAAGATGGTGAGCAGCGCGGCCACGGTTGCCGTCGTCACCTCCCTGCCCGTCAACGAGTAGACACCCGCTGTAATCAGAAGGTCGTGCATCAGAGCTATCAGCACAGGGACAGCGAACTTCCATTCGAATCTGAGGGTGATGTAGGCAGTGATTACCAACAGCGAGGCGATGATCGCGAGAATCGCCGAGTTAGCAACCGTCTTCCCAAATGTGGGACCGACGGACTCGGAACTGAAGTTGTTAGTGCCCCCGAACTTCGCATCAAGCGTGTTCTGGATGGCCCCTACCCGGGCCGGATCAAGCTCAGCCGTACTGATCTGAATTCCGTTCGGTCCGAGCTCTTTATTGCTGACCTTCTGGACCTTGGCATCGGTGACGCCCTTGAGCTCCAGCGCAGTCCGAACCTGCGCCTCGGTTGCTGGCTGCGCAAGCGACGTGACCATTCGGGTGCCGGAGGTGAAGTCAATGCCAAAGTTAAGTCCCTTGCCTCCGATGGCCAACGCGCCAACCATCAGGATCAGTCCGGAGAATGAGAAGAACCAGCGGCTCGCTCCCATGAAGTCGAACTTCCATGTGCGCTCCTTCTTCCCGGCTCCGAGTGCAGACGGGCTGCTGATCAGGGTTCCGGAGGACATGATCCCGAGTGCTGCCTGTGTCGCAACTACAGCGGTCAGGAGTGAAACCATGGTGCCGACGCCGAGCGTGAAGGCAAAGCCCTTTACTCCGGCGGTTGCCAGAACAAAGAGGATGAACGCCGTCATCAACGTGACCACGTTGGCATCGATGATCGAAGAAAGGCCCTTCTTGTAGCCCTGCGTTATGCCGGCCGCAATAGTTCTACCTGAACGAATCTCTTCTTTGACGCGTTCGAAGATCACGATGTTCGCGTCCGCGGCCACCCCAATCGTGAGGATCAAGCCTGCAATTCCGGGCAGGGTCATCGTGATCGGAATCAGCTTCACCAGGGCGAAGAGGTAGATCACATAGATGATCAGTGCCACACAGGCTACGACGCCAAGCACCCGGTAGAAGAAGAGCAGGAAGAGCATTACGATTGCGAAGCCAACAAGGCCAGCCGTTAGTCCCTGCTGCAGAGCCTGTTTACCGAGTGTGGCTGAAACCTGTGAGCGCGAAATCAGCTTCAGGCCGATTGGCAGGGCGCCTTGCTCCAGGAGCTTGGCCAAGTCCTGAGCGCTTTGAATTGTGAAGCCACCGGTGATGATCGCTCCGTTGCGGCCGTCAATGCCGTCAGGAAGGTTTCCGTAGTCAATCGAGGCAACTGAGATGAGGTCCTGATCCAACGACACGGCGAAGTGCTGTGTGGGTCGGGTTGGCTGGTAGAGGGCGGCAATTTCCTGTCCGCGCTGGGCAATCTTCCGTGTGGTGTCATGGAAGGCGTTGGCCCCCTTGTCAGTGAACTTGAATTCAACGTCTGGAGTACCACCAGAGTTGGTGTCAAGTCCTTGCTTGGGGTCGCGAATGTCCTTGCCAAGCAGGGCTACGTCGTCACGAAGCGTGTACCACTTCGCATCTGTCGCCTTCTTGGGTTGCTTGTCGCTCTTGTAAACGGCACGAAGCACGACTGTCCCCTGCGGGACCGTAAGAATCTTGGACCCAGCGGGAGCCTTCTTGTCAGGAATCTCAGCGAGAAGTTCCTTCATGTTTCCTGCTGGTCCGGCAATCAGATTTTTGCCGCTTGCATCGAACATCCAGAACTGAGGTCCGACTCTGGAGATGTTCTTGCCGCCGCGGACTGGCTGCTTGGAGGCGAGTGTCACTGCCGAATAGAGCGATGCTCCACCTGCTGGGGCTCCGCTGAAGCTCATCAGCTTGACGGCGGCTGGATCCTTTGATGCGACTCCGGACGCTGCGGTCTGCCCATTGGGCATAAGCACGCTGGCCTCCCAGTCGTAGAAGGCAAGCTGTGCTGGCGTGCCTACGATCTTCTCTGCGCGCTGAGGGTCTGAAATGCTTGGAAGTCCAACGGTGATCTGATCCTGCCCAGATCGTTGGATCTCCGGCTCAGCGACACCCAGCTGGTCAACTCGACCACGCATGATGTCGATTGCCCGGTTGATGGAGTTCGTATCAACCTTTGACTGCGGAGTTGGCTGAGCTTGATAGACGAGCTCAATGCCTCCCTTGAGGTCCAGTCCAAGCTTCGTCGGCATAAGAGATATGACCGCAAGTGACCCCGCGAGGAAGCCCCCAACAAGGAGGAGGATCAAACCATTTCGACGCCGGGGATTCATGTGAAGGAGCGAGCCTACCCAGTTTCGGGGGTGAGGATCAGCAGCAGGCCGCCGTCCTCATCGTAAGCGGGGAAAATGTCTGCCTTCCCTCGGGCTGGAAGATCTCCTTCAGCATTGATGCCGAGTGGCTTGTCGAGCGCTCTGACACCCCACTCGAGAACGGTGCCAACCACATCCTCCCCGGAGTCAAATTGCAGTCCAAGCACCTCGACGGCGTTGCGTCCGATGACCTTCTCGTCCTTGAGTCCCGTCAATTCAAAAGAGCCGTTCCCACACCCAATGATTCTTCCCTCGGCGTCACACACGAAGAACGCGGCGTTTGGAGCCGGGTAATAGTCGTCCAAGAGCTCAAACAGAAAACCGTTCCCACATGCGTTGCAGCCTGGCGCCTCTCTCCGGAAGCCAGAGTGGCGATCAGTTCGGGCAGTACGGTGACCGCAGTGGGGACATATGAATGGGTAGGCCAAGGTCGGGCGAGATTAGCGGGTGGACCGAACAGAATCCGCAGGCAGTCAGGCCCCGTCGAGCCCAAGCTGTTGTGAACCGTCTCTGGGAAGGCCTAGATGCTCGTACGCCCTCGCTGTTGCAACCCGGCCGCGAGGGGTCCGTTCAATCAGTCCAAGTTTGAGCAGGAACGGTTCGTAGACGTCCTCAAGAGTGTCGGTCTCCTCCGAGATGGCAGCGCCCAAAGTAGACAATCCGACAGGCCCTCCTCTGAACGTGACGCAGATGGCGCGGAGAATCTCCCTGTCAAGTCGGTCAAGACCCAACGAGTCAACATCGAGTGCCCCGAGCGCATCAACGGCGACGGTCTCAGTTATCTCCTGGTGGCCACCAACCTGGGCATGGTCCCTGACTCTCCGCAGAAGCCGGTTGGCCACCCGAGGCGTTCCTCTACTCCTGGAGGCAATGGCTACCGCGCCGCCAGGGCTCAGCTTTAGTCCAAGTAGTCCGGCAGACCGGGAAACGATCCTAGAAAGGTCCTCAACCTCGTAGTGCTCAAGTCTGAACTGCAGACCGAACCGATCCCGAAGCGGTCGGCTCAGCGAACCAGCTCTGGTTGTGGCGCCAATCATCGTGAAAGCCGGAATCTCAAGGGTGACAATTCGTGCGCCCGGACCTTGCCCCACCGTGATTGGAAGTCGACGGTCTTCCATCGCGGGATAGAAAGTCTCCTCTACCGACTTGGGGAGCCGGTGGATCTCATCAACGAAGAGAACTGAACCTGGTTCCAGAGCACTGAGGACAGCAGCAACATCAGCCTTCTTCTCTAATGCTGGCCCCGCTGTTGGCACGAAGGGAACGCCCATCTCCTCGGCAACGATCCTCGCAAGAGAAGTCTTTCCCAACCCGGGAGGCCCTGCGAGCAGGACGTGGTCGAGTGGCTCCTGTCTCCCCCTTGCTGCCTCAATCGCAACTTGTAGCTGACCGCAGACCGCATCTTGTCCTACAAAATCATCCAACGAAATCGGTCTAAGGCTGAGATCCACCTCATCATCGGGAAGCAGGTCGGGAGTCTGAATTCGTTCGTCACTCATGCTCGTGAGGCCCTCAACGCCGATTGGATCAGCTGCTCAACCGTGTCTCCCTCTGAACGATCTAGAAGTCCATCGACGGAACGTTCGTCTACCCCGAGAGCAAGAAGCCCGTCCCTAGCCAATGCCCTCGGAGTTTCCTCTGCACCGGAATCGCCAAGAGCAGCCATTCCACCGACCGCATCACGCAGGTCAAGGCAGATCCGCTCCGCTGTGCGCTTCCCCACTCCAGGTATTGCTTGCAGTCGGGCTGCGTCCCCTCCAGCGATGGCCGCCCTCAAGTGGCCAGGCTCAGCGCTGCCCACAACCGCAATGGCGAGCTTTGGGCCAACTGATGACACTCCGAGAAGCATCTGGAACAGCGAGCGCTCATCCTCATGAGAAAACCCGTAAAGGCTCATCGAATCGTCGCGCACAACCATATGCGCGTGCAGGACCACATCCTGTCCAACTGCTGGAAGTTTTGAGGCTGTCTGAGCGGAAACAGTCAGCAGATAGCCGACTCCAGCGCAGTCCACGAGCGCATGGTCAAGGCCCGTCCCCACGAGGCTTCCCCTAATACGCGCGATCATGCTGAAGCTGCTTGGAAGGGGGCGTGGCTGGAATGGCAGATTGCCGCGGCGAGCGCGTCGGCAGCGTGGTCGGGAGTGGGTGGCTTGCTGAGCGACAGGAGCTGCTGAACCATGGTCGTGACCTGCTGCTTGTCTGCGGAACCCTGACCGCAGACCGAAGACTTGATCTGCTGTGGGGTGTAGCTGAAACAAGGTATGTCAGCCTGGCCTGCCGCGAGCATCACAACGCCTCGCGCGTGCCCAACCGCGAGCGCCGAACCAACATTCTTGCCGAAGTAAAGGTCCTCGATCGATACTGCCTCAGGCGAGTGTTCAGCGATAAGATCGGCAACCCGTTGATGAATCAACATCAGTCGGGTCGGAAGTTCATCGGACGCTGCGGTCTTTATCACTCCGCCGTCCAAGGCCACCAGCCGGCCGGCCCGCGTGGCCACCACTCCATAACCGGTGTTGGCAGTTCCGGGATCAATTCCAAGGACAATCATTGGCCCATTGTCAGCAGGACATCGGACGCCGTCCACTGTCCTGCGAAGATCGGCTCAGCCTTCGGCGATGCGATCGAGAACTTCTGGGTCGATCTCGAAGTTCGCGTGTACTGCGTCAATGTCGTCATTCTCCTCAAGAGCCTCAATCAGTCTGATCAGGGTCCTGCCACGATCCTCATCGAGCTCAACTGTCGTCGTGGGACGGTAGACAAGCTCTGAGCCCGAGACTTCAATTCCATCTGCCTCCACCGCTGTCCTGACTGCGGTTGTAAGTGTCGGCTCGCAGAGGATCTCCAAGAGGTTCTCGTCGTGCTCAATGTCGCTTGCACCAGCATCAATTGCCCCAAGAAGGTCGTCCTCAGACCACTTGGAGCCGTCAACACGCACAACACCCATCTTGTCGAAGAGGTACGCCACGGAGCCCGGTTCCCCGAGACTTCCGCCGTGTTTACTGAAGATGTGGCGAATGTCTGAGCCAGTGCGGTTCCGGTTGTCTGTGACAGCCTCAACCAGAACGGCTACACCGCCAGGCCCGTATCCCTCGTAGAGCACGCTCTCAAGTGAGGCACCGTCGACGCCAGCCCCTGTTCCCTTTGCCACTGCGCGCTCAATGTTGTCCTTTGGCATTGACGCATCCTTGGCCTTCTGGATCGCAGTGGCCAGTGAGGGATTACCAACTGGATCGCCCCCACCTTCCTTGGCGGCAACAGTTATCGCGCGAGCAAGCTTGGTGAAGTGAGCACCGCGGCGACTGTCAACAATCGCCTTCTTGTGCTTGATCGACGCCCATTTTGAGTGGCCTGCCATCTGAGGCCGATACTAACTGGACCTGGGAGGCGGTCCCGGCGGAAGTGCTGCCGGGTTCTCCTGGTACCACTGGATTGTCCTGCGGAGGCCGTCCTCAAGCGAGATCTGTGCTTCCCAACCTGTCAATTTCTTGATCAGGCTTGGATCAACCCATTGACGTGGAATCTCGGCCTTGGGTGCCCCTTGACCGCGTACGTCTGGTTCAAGGTCCGAACCGATGATGGAACAGATCGTCTTGACGACCTCGAGCACGCTGATGGGAAGTCCGTGACCTGCGTTGACAGCAAGCCCGGCAGCCGGGCCATCCAGCACCGAAGCAGCTATTGCAAGGTAGGCGTCCACCGCGTCGTCGACATGCAAGTAGTCCCGCTCGGGCGATCCATCCGACCTTATGACCGGCGACCGTCCTGCGAGCGCCGCCCCAATTGCCTCTGGGATCAGCCGCGACCGGTTTAGGTCGCCGCCTCCATAGAGGTTTGCAAATCGTGTGACAGCTACAGGGAGTCCCCATGTATGAAAGTAGGAACGTGTAATCAGGTCAGCTGCGGCTTTGCTCGCGTCATACGGATAGAGCGGCTTCAGCGGCATGTCCTCTGTGTAGGGGAGCACATCACTGTTGCCATAGGCCTTGTCTGATGCAGCCACAACAACTCCCTTGACTGCCTGGAGACGACAAGCCTCCAACAGAATCCAAGTTCCACGCACATTGGTTTCAAATGTCCCAAGGGGGCTCTTGTTGGCAACAGGAACAATTGTCTGGGCGGCAAGATGAAAGACAAGCTCACATTCGTATTCGCCGAGCACTCGCTCGACTAGACCTGGTTCACAGAGATCGCCGGTGACCACAGAACAGCGCGCCTCATCGCCGGACAGTACGAGGGCTGAACGCCCAGTTATGTCGCGTCGCAGGACTGTGACATCTGCCCCCTGCTCAAGCAGCGATTTGACCAGCCAAGAGCCAAGCAGGCCGTAGCCGCCAGTTACAAACACAGATCGTCCATTCAGTTCCAGTTGCGCCATGGTGCAGAACCATCCTCCCACAGGTCGTTGAGGGCCACCTGATCTTTGTAGGTGTCCATGCAGAACCAGAACCCATCGTGTCGGTGGGCGAGCAACTTTCCGTTCCCTGCAAGCGTCTCAAGAGGCCCTCGCTCAAGGACGTCTGCGGGACCAATCTGATCGGCTCCCTCGGCAGTGAAAACCATGAACCCACCGTTGACCCATTCATCAGACTTTGGCTTCTCCTCGAAACCAACTATGTGGTCTCCATCCAAGCGGGCCACACCAAAGGGCAGTTCGGGACGGACGACAGTGACGATTGCTTCCGCAGCCGAGTCCTTGAGCTCCTGGAGAACTCTAAGCAGGTCAACGTTCGAGACGCCATCCGCGTAGGTCACACACATTGTCTGGCGTCCCAGAGCCTGAAAGGCTTGCTGAACCCGACCTCCAGTCGGCGTGTCCTCCCCCGTGTCAAGGCAATCAACGTCAATTCCGGATGGCCATTGGGCACTGGCGGCAAACGACTTGACCTCGTCCCCCCTGTGACCTGTCAGGAGCGTAAACCTCGAAAAGCCCTGAGCCGCGTAAAGCCGCACGACGTGCCACACAACCGGCATTCCGCCAATCTCAACAAGGGGCTTAGGGAGAGAGGCGGCCCCCGTCCTCAGTCTGGTGCCTCTGCCACCGCAGAGAATCAGGACGCGTGGAAGGTCATCTTGGGACATGGAAAGGATCATGGCATGCCGCAGTCGCCTCTCAGCTGGGTGCAATGGATACCATCGGCTGATGCCAATACCACCAGCAGGAATCTTCAAGGCTTACGACATCAGAGGGCTCGCGGGCGATGAGATCGACGCAGATCTCGCGAAGCGCATCGGAGCAGCATTCGCTCGGGTCATTGCTGACCGCGAAGGCAAGTCCCCAGATCAGCTGACCTTGGGCCTCGGCCGCGATATGCGCAATGAAGCTCCACTGCTTTCAGCTGCTTACGCAGAAGGAATGTCGGCTGCGGGAGCGGATGTTCTCGACGCCGGGATGATCGCAACAGAGCAGCTCTACCACCTTGTCGGGTCGCGGAACCTTGATGGTGGACTCATGTGTACCGCCTCGCACAATCCTGCCCGTTACACCGGAGCCAAGCTCGTTGGTAGAGGCGCCCTGCCGCTCTCGGGTGACAGTGGAATCGGTGAAATCCGTGACATGGTCACGGAAGGTCTTGGTGATCTACCCGGAGGTGGCGGCGTCTCTCAAGTTGAGATTGGCCCTGACTTCGCTGAGAAGGTCACCGCGTTTGTCGATACTGCCCGGATAAGTGGCCTCAAAGTTGTTGTGGATGGCGGCAACGGCATGGCAGGACCGATGGTTGGCCCAATCCTTGATGCGCTTGATGTTGAGGTCATTCCGGCTTACTGGGAACCCAACGGAGACTTTCCCGACCATGAGCCAAATCCTCTGCTCGAGGAAAACCGTCAGTTCATAATTGATGCCGTACTTCGCGAAGGTGCTGACCTCGGAATTGCCTGGGATGGCGATGCTGATCGGTGCTTCTTCATTGATGAGACTGGTGGATTTGTTGATGGAGACTTCCTCACTGCTCTGATGGCGAAGCGAGTCTTGAAGGACAATCCTGGCTCGACAATTCTCTACGACGTGCGTGCCAGCAGGGCAGTGGCTGACACAGTCGAGGCATCTGGCGGAACGGCACTGGTCAACCGCGTGGGACATGCCTTCTTCAAGGCACGCATGCGCGAAATCCCAGCTGCTGCATTTGGAGGAGAGGTATCTGGGCACTATTACTTCAGGGACTTCTGGTGCGCGGACAGCGGAACAATTCCCGCGCTCCTGATGCTCGATCTTCTATCCGGGACCGACAGCACCCTTTCGGAGCTCGTCGCCGAATACCGAGCCAAGTACTTCATCTCGGGAGAAGTCAACTCCGAGGTCTCAGACCCTGTCGCGCGGATTACAGAGATTGAGGAACGCTTTTCGGACGCACGCATTGGGCATCTTGATGGCGTGACTGTTGACTACGAAGATTGGCATTTCAGCCTTCGATCATCAAATACTGAACCGCTGTTGCGGCTCTGCCTCG
>JBAXHG010000036.1:0-11976 GCA_037139015.1 Actinomycetes bacterium
AACCCTGCACGCTGGCTTGGCCCTGCGCTTGCATCAGGAACATTCCCTGACTTCTGGCTCTACATCGTGGGCCCGATCGCTGGAGCAATTCTCGCTGCATCCGCTTACCAGTGGCTGATTGGAGCAGAGTCTGAATCTGCTTCAACGAACATCGCTGGCTGATCTGTAACCCCGAAATTCCGTTTGGCCCGGCCGCTCACATAGACTGAGCGGCCGATGGCCGACCGGGTTACATACTCGAAGAATGTGACGCTCTCGCTGTCGCGTTCCTGCGCGTGCCACTGCAAGTACTGCGCCTTCGCGACACATCAGACTCATCTCCAGCCTCCAGAGGAAGTTGAGCGGATTCTTGACCGGGCTGCCAAGAGTGGCGTGAAGGAGCTGTTGATCCTGACTGGGGAGCGCCCAGACAGCATCAAGGGCGTCCGCGATCGCCTCTCTGAGCTGGGCCATAAGGACTTCGTCTCCTATGTCGTTTGGGCCAGTGAACGTGCGCTTGAGCGCGGGATACTTCCCCACACGAATCTGGGTCCGCTCGACAAGCGGGACCTGGCCCGGCTTCGCAAGGTGACTGCTTCGCAGGGCCTGATGCTCGAGTCATCGTCTGAGCGTCTTCTGGAGACCGTGCACGCTGGCTCGCCGGGGAAGGACCCAAAGGTCCGTCTGGCGACGCTGAGGGCCGCTGGAGAGCTTCAGATCCCATTTACGACAGGAATCCTCGTTGGGATAGGGGAGACGCCTCAGGAGCGCCTGGAGTCGCTTGACGCGATCGCCAAGGTTCACTCTGAATACGGGCACATTCAGGAAGTGATCCTTCAGAACTTCGTTCCGCATCGCAAGTACTACGGGGAGGAGCCAGCTGATATTGCAGAGTCAGCCTCCGAGGACTACTGGCGGACGGGCATTGGCCGCCACCCTGAGCTTGACCTTCCCGCATGGGCGTGCGAAGTGACGTCCGCAGACATGGTCGGACTGGTTGCCGCGACGCGTGAGCGCATGCCTGATGTCGCAATCCAGATCCCGCCAAATCTTGCCGACTGGTGGCCCGAACTTGTTGCTGCCGGAGCCGATGACCTCGGCGGTCTGTCAGCCAACGGTGATCACATCTCACCGGAACACCCATTTCCTTCCCCGACACGTGTCGCCCGGGACCTGGCAGAGACCGGCCGGGCATTGACGGAGAGGCTTTGCGTCCATTCCGGCTTCATCACAGAAGAGTGGATTGATCCCTCTGTCATGGAAGTGATCCATGAGACGCATCCAACATTCATGCCAAGGACAACTCGGCAGCGCATCGGGTCAGCTGGAGCTGTAGTCGCAGCCGACGGAGTCGCCTCTCTCATTGACAAGGCGCACTCTGGCGCTCGCCTCACCCATGCTGAGCTGGAAGCACTCTTCTCAGAGCAGCGCCCGGAGGCTGTTGAAGACATCCGGCAGGCCGCCGACTCGCTCCGGGCGGAGATGGCCGGAGACACCGTGACATTCGTGGTCAACCGCAACCTCAACATCAGCAATGTCTGCCAGGTTGGTTGTGCCTTCTGCGGATTTGGCAAGGGACAGCGTTCGCCCGATGCCTATGAGTACGGAGAGGACGAATTCCGAACGCGCATTCATGATGCGATCAGCTTCGGGGCAACTGAGCTCTGCATTCAGTCGGGGATTCATCCGGACTGGGGACTTGGCGACTACACGCGCTGGCTGAGACTTGCGAAGGAAATCAAGCCAAGCCTCCACCTTCACGCTTACTCGCCGATGGAGGTTGACCACATCTGTCAGGTCGAAGGCATAACTCCAGCGGAGGCTTTTGGCCACCTGATCGAGGCGGGGCTCGGGTCGGTCCCTGGGACTGCGGCGGAGATCCTCGATGACGACATCCGCAACCAGATCAGTCCAAACAAGCTTCCGGCACAAAGATGGGTAGAGATCATCGAGGCCGCACACGCCGCTGGGCTGCCTTCCACGAGCACTGTCATGTTCGGTCACATAGAGACGCCCGCAAGCCTTGCCACACACTTGAATGTGATCCGCGACATTCAGGAGCGAACAGGCGGGATAACCGAGTTCGTTCCACTCTCCTTTGTTCCAGACCAAACGCGCCTGGGCCGGAGTATGGGAATCATCGAAATGTCACAGGAGGAGAATCTCCGCCACGCAGCCGTCTTCAGGCTCTCCTTGGGTCGCAGCATCCGAAACCTTCAGGCGAGCTGGGTCAAAATGGGCCTTGAAGCGGCGACGGAATCGCTCGCATGGGGCGTCAATGACCTTGGCGGCACGCTCATGGAAGAGTCAATCACGAGGATGGCCGGAGGCAAGCACGGCACTCTGAGAACCCCCTCGGATCTGATCTGGGCTGCCCACAGGGCTGGAAGGCCGGCCGCGGAACGAACAACCCTTTACGGGATCCGTGACGAGTATCCGCTGCCACTCCCTGACTTTGCAGAGTGGACGCGCCAGTTGGCCGTCGCTGCCTGACTCTGACCTAGCGTCTGAACAAGTCCTGATGTGCCTGACGGAGCAGGACCTGAGCCCCGGGTCCATCCGCTTCCGTCACATAACGCCCCAGCCCCGAAACGCTCACGAATGGCTGGCCGGAGTCCTTTGATCGAGCGAGGTCTGTGGCGGCAGCAACAGCATCTGCGATTGCTATCTCCGTCGCAGCCAACGCTCTGCCGGCTCGGTCCAGCTTGCCTCGCCAGTCCTCAATCGGTGAAACTCCTGCGCAGCCAATTGCAACATCCACCTGCGCGACGCGCCATGCCCTGCCAAATGAGTCAGTGACGACAACCGCCGGCGCCGTGCCTGACGCGTCGCGGATCTCATTGCGGATGCGCACGGCGGATGCGTCCGGGTCAAGTGGAAGGAGGACGACTTCGTCGGAGCCGACGGTGTTGGACGCGTCGACCCCAGCGTTTGCGCATACGAAACCGTGCTTGGTAACGCAGATCAGCACTCCGTGTTCTTCGCGGAGAATCTGTTCAGTCTCGTCGAGGATGACCTGAACATGACGTGGGTCCCGGCCCTGAGCAGTTGCGATCCGCATTGCCTCATCCCCTGGGACAACATCACCCAGCAAGCGGGTTCGTCCTTCTGCCTTCGACACCGACTTGTGCGAAATCACGAGGATTTCATCCGGAAGAAGTGGTTCGTGCGCCGCTGCCACGACGGCAGCACCAATCGAGTCACCGGACTGGAACTCTTGGCTGGGACTCAGTGCTGTGAAGCTGATCGTCTCTTCAGACATTGGCCAGTCCGTCGATCTGGGAGAGGAGTCCCCTTGTGTGACTGGCTCCACCGCGGCACGAGTCCAGGTGGGTCTGCATCGCTTGGAGGTCATCCATTGTGTCGATGTCCAAGGCGAACGACGCGAGAGGGCTGGTTACCGACTTGACCCCTGCCGCTGTGGCGAGATCATGGTGTCGCTGGTGGCTCCCCGGGCCAAAGGAGGGCGCAACGGCGAGCGGGGGGCAGATCAGTAATCCGTTGGTTCCGGTGCCATGGCGATCCGGGATCACTGAGAGACAATCTGTGGAGTGGGTTTCGTCGAGCAGCGAGTCAACCTCTTTTGGGTCAAGGAGGGGGCAATCTCCAGGAACGAGCAGAACCCGCTCTGCTCCATTAGTGAGGGCATGGTTGATGCCAGCCAGCGCTGCCGCGCTGTGACCTTCTGAATCTGCCTCGTCAACCCATTCGGCTCCGTAGAGCCCTGCTGTCCGGGCGGAGTCAATGTCGCCTGTGACGACAACAACACCTGCGAGCGTCGTGCAACGACCCAGGGCGGTTAGGACATCGGAAAACATCGCGCTGGCAAGCGCCTTGCGTTGCGACTGTCCCAAGGACGCTTCCAGTCGTGTCTTGCCGGTGCCGGGTGCCTTCATTGGCAGAATGGCGAAGGTTGCCACGGGTGAGAGGTTCCGGCTCATCGCCGAAGCCCGAGCCCGAACTTGAGCGTTTCTTCGGCAAGTCGAGTGCTTCCTTCCACGCCGCGCATCAGCAGGTCAGTCACGAGAGTGGGGAGGACGGAGCACTCCTCATCAGCCACGATCCCGTCGCTGATGTTTGCGTAATGCTTGCCGATTCCCTCGGCTGAGGCTTCAACTCCAGCGCTGCGCAGGAACTCCTCCGTCGGGCCCTTTATCGCCTCGCCCTTCACCAATGGACTGACAACCACTGTTGGAGCTGTGGCGGCTCTGATGGCATCAACCATTCCGGGGACGGCAAGGATTGGGCCGATTGAGATAGCCGGGTTGGACGGTCCAATGATGATCAGGTCAGCATCTGCAAGCGCCGCCGCCACCTCGCTTGTGACCGAGGCTTCTTCAATGCCCTCAAAGTCCACCGCTTCAACTGGGCCGCGGGCCCCGTTCGGAATCATGAACTCCTGGAATGGCAGTCGGTCTCCGTGGGCTGTAACAAAGGTCGCGACGCGTTCCTCGCACATCGGAAGCACCGATGCGGAGACGCCCATGGCCTCGGCCAGAACCTTCGTCGCAGATGTCAGGGACTCTCCGTTACGGAGTCTGAGACTGCGGTCAAGGCCGATCGCCAAGTCCCTGTCTCCAAGTCGGAACCAGTTGTCTGCGCCGATCTTTCCCAGCTGGTCCATGGCATGGAATGTGTCTCCGTCAAGACCCCAGCCACGCTCGTCAATGCAGTCAGCGAGGTGGAAGATGATCAGGTCTGGGTCAGGGCAAACCCGTGCCTCATAAATCTCAACATCGTCTCCGGTGTTTGCCACGACGCTCAGCGATACGGATTCAAGGGCGGCAAACCCTCGCGCGAGCTTGGCTCCACCAGTCCCGCCTGCAAGGACGACCACATTCGCTTTGGCGTTGGCCATGGCGCCCTTGAGTCAGGAGTCGCTGGACGGAAGCCCAGTGACCCGAACACCAGTCTTCGCCTTGTGGCGAATGTTGATGGAGATCATCAGCGCGGTCATCTGTTCCGTCACGCGGGCGAGCTCAAGCCGGCCCGCGTCAACGCAGCGGAGACCTGGGATCACAGCAAGAATTTCCGAGACCGTGGCGATCGCGTCGCGGTCGTTTGAGCAGAGGAGTGTGTCCTCGTCAAGATCATGCTCAAGGTCGCCAAGGAGGTCGGCGCTGACGGTGTGGAGTCCTGCCACCACGGTCACGCCCTTTGGGACGAGCGAGTTGGCCTGCTGGGCGGCCGATCCCTGCCAAACACCAAGTGTTCTGGTTGGTGGACCACCAATGTTGGTTGCAAGCGGAACTGTCGCGTCAACAAGAATCGTGCCATCGCGAAGGCTGTCCTTCACATCCTTGAGCGTCCCGGCTTGCGAGGAGTAGGGGACGCAGAGGAAGACAATGTCTCCGGCTGCAGCCGCATCAGTATTGGAGTGTCCGGTTACCGAGCCTTCGGACTGGACCTCCGCCGCGGCCTGAATCGCGCGGTCTGAGTCACGCGAACCGATTGCCACATTGAGGCCGGCTCGGCTAAGCCTTGCTGCCAAACCCTTGCCGAGGGAGCCGGTACCGCCGAGAATTGAGATTGATGGAGTCATGGCGCCGCAGTATAGGCTCTGCGCATGAATAGATTCGAAGGAAAGACAGCACTTATAACTGGCGGGGCCTCAGGGATTGGGGCGGCCACGGCCGCTCGACTGGTTGCCGAAGGCGCTCGAGTCGCAATTGTCGACACAAATATTGAGAAGGCGATGGAAGTAGCAGCCGACCTTGGAGGGTTTGCCGTTCAGGCTGACGTCTCCGATCCAGCTGCCTCAGCAGCAGCTGTTGCTGCCGCTGTTGAAGCGATCGGGCCGATTGATGTACTCGTGAATAACGCGGGGACCGACATCCCAGGGTTCTTCACGAAGACCACTCCGGAAGTCTGGGATGTTGTGCTTGGCATCAACCTTGTTGGCACCCTCGCCATCACTCACGCGATCCTCGGTTCAATGCAGGACCGGCGTGTGGGCGCGATTGTCAATGTTGCAAGTGAGGCCGGTAGGGCCGGTTCCCCAGGTAACGCTGTCTACAGCGCTGCAAAGGCTGGAGTGATCGGCTTCACGAAGGCCATCGCCCGCGAGGGTGCGCGCTATGGCGTTCGCTGCAACGCGGTAGCCCCGGGCCCAATTGAGACACCACTTCTGAATGCTGCAGCGGAGATCTTCGGTGAAGTTGGGGCCCGCATGAAGCAGGGGATGATCGATTCGACCGTCATGGGCCGTGCCGGTGAGGTTGACGAGGTGTCTGCTGCCATTGCATTCCTTGCCAGCGATGAGGCGTCCTACATAACCGGTCAGACGCTGAATGTCAGCGGCGGGCTGACAATGTCCTAGCTGGCAATGTCGCTTCCCGCAGAGATCCGCGTAAGGGAGGTCGGTCCGCGTGACGGCTTCCAAAACGAGCCCGAAACGATTGCCACTGCGGACAAGATCTCACTGATCAACGCCTTGGGGCGCACGGGTCTCAAGCGGATTGAGGTAACGAGCTTTGTCAGGGCAGATGTGATTCCACAGCTCGCTGACGCTGCTGAGGTATTAACCGGAATAGACCTTCCAGATGGAGTGTCTGCCTCTGTGCTCATCCCGAATCGGAAAGGGTTGGAGAACGCACTTGCGCACCGCTCGAATTTTGATGAGGTGAATGTCTTTCTCTCGGCCTCCGAAACCCACAACAAGCGCAATGTGAATCGCGCTGTCGCCGAATCCGTTGCGGGCTTGACAGAGGTTCTGGGACTTGCCGGGGAAGAGGGGCTGCGCCGAGAGGCAGTCATCTCAACCTCGTTCGGGTGCCCGTTTGAGGGCAAGGTGGACCCTGCCCGTGTCATCGGACTGGCTGCAGATCTTGCAGAAGCCGGAGCGGATGAAATTGGGTTCGGTGACACCACCGGGATGGCAAACCCGGTTCAAGTCAGGGAGTTCTTTGAGCTCGCCGGTCGCGAGCTTGACGGGGTTGAGCTCACAGCGCACTTCCACAACACGAGGGGCCAAGGGCTTGCAAATGTCGTTGCGGCGCTGGAGGCTGGAGTCACGTCGTTTGAGTCGAGCTTTGGAGAACTGGGCGGCTGCCCTGTCCCCGCGGGAGCGACGGGGAATATCGCCACAGAGGATCTTGTCTCAATGGTTGAGGAGATGGGAATCCGCACCGGGATTGACCTTGCGGACCTCCTTGGTGTGAGCCGGCAGGTCAGGGACGTGCTCGGTCGCCCTCTGGGCAGCCACACGCTTGTGGCCGGACCTGTTGACTGGTCTCCTGCTTCTGAACGCTGAGGCTTGCCCTTAGGGGATCAGAACGACTTTGCCAACATTGCGACGCTCGGCAAGGATGCGATGAGCCTCAGCGGCATTGTCGAATGGGACAGTGTCAGAGACCACAGGGTTGATTGAGCCGTCCTCAATCATCTCCAACAGCGGGCTGATCCACGGCTCCAATGTTCCACGGTCGTCCCACAAAGTCAGCATGTTCAAGCCAATGACGGACTTTGAGTCACCCATCTGGTCCATCAGGTTGAAACCTCTGATCATCCGAAGTGCTTGCGGGAGAGCCTTGCTCAGCTTCTTGCGTTCACCCGGGAGCACGCTTGAAGCACCAAAGGCCACAACCCGTCCTCCGGCAGCCAGCAGGTTGTAACTGCGCCTGAGCGACTCACCACCAATGGCGTCCATGATCAGGTCCATTGCCGGGAGGTGCTTCTCCCAGCCTGCGCGGGTGTAATCCACTGCATGGTCAACGCCCTGTGCGCGAATGGCATCGTGCTTTGAAGGGGACGCGGTGCCCCAGATCTCTGCTCCGCTTCGTTTCGCGATTTGTGTTGCAGCGATTCCGACGCCGCCTGCTGCTGCATGGATCAACACGCGTTCGCCGGGGCGGAGCGACCCATATCCCAGCAGGCCAGCCCATGCAGTCGAATAGTTGACTGGGATCGCCGCACCCTGCTCGAATGTAAATCGCTCAGGCAACGGAATCGCGTCGGCGACAGGCACAGCAACCAGCTCTGAGTAGCCACCAAAGCGTGTTCCTGCCATGACGCGGCTTCCGAGTGGAAGAGTCGCCGTGTCCACACCCTCTCCGTGGTCAAGCACAGTGCCGGCAACTTCGTATCCGACCACGCAGGGTGTCTTTGGCGCGGCGGGGTAGAGCCCCGCGCGGGCCATCGTGTCAGCGAAGTTGACTCCTGCTGCTGCAACCCCAATCAGAACCTCTCCGGCCGCTGGCGTCGGGTCGGGCCGTGTTTCAACCCGCAGTACATCTGGGCTTCCGTGCGCAGGGATCACCACGGAGCGCATGCTTGCTCAGCGCCCCTTGAAGGCTGGGGGGCGACGTTCGACGACTGCTGTCGCGCCCTCGATGAAGTCTTCAGTTGCAGCGCAGACAGTCTGGGCGGTTACTTCCAGCTCAAGGTTCTGGGACAGGTTTGGCTTGGCAACTGAGTCAAGGACCCTTTTGGCAAGCCCGACTGCGATTGGGGCGCAGGCAAGCAGTTCATCCACCAGTGCTTGGGTTGCCTCCTCAAGCTGGCCTACGGGGGCGACGCGGTTGGCCAGGCCAATTCGCTCAGCCTCGGTGCCATTGAGGAACTTGCCAGTCATGATCAGCTCCTTGGCCCGTCCAAGGCCGACAACTGCTCCAAGCCTGGATGAGCCACCCACATCCGGAATGAGTCCAATTCTGGTCTCGGGGAGGCTCCAGACGGCGTCGTCGGCGGTCACGCGCAGGTCGCAGGCGAGTGTCAACTCCATTGCCATTCCGATGGCGGCGCCGTGGACCTGACAGATGACGGGCTTCGTCATCTCTTCACAACGGTTGAACGCGCGGATCATTGCATCACGCGTTGGTCTCAAGGTTTCAAGTCCACCAGTGAAGTCGCTGAGACTTGAAGTGTCGATGCCAGCGGAGAACATTGGGCCATCGCCCCGGATTACAACGCATCTGACAGAGCTGTCGAACTGAGTGTCAAGCAGCACTGCGTCGAGCTCTGCGATGAACTCAGAGTTCATCGCATTGCGCTTCTCTGGGCGGTCAAAAATGATGTGTCGGACTGCTTCGCGGTCCTCTGTTCTGATCATGGTCATATCGAGGCAGCCTACCGACGGTTCGCGCGTTTGCGGGGTGCGGCTAGTCTCCCGGGGGATGAGTGACGAACACACAGTCCAGAGCGCCACTGACCGTAGCCTTGCCGGTGGCCCTGAGCGTCACCATGAGAAGGCACTTGAGCAAGGCCGTCTGCCTGTGCGCGAGCGAGTTGCACTCCTCCTTGATGAGGGCTCGTTCACAGAGGAGGCACTCCTTGCGAACTGGGAAGAGGACGGGCTTGGTGCAGACGGTGTTGTGACAGGTATCGGAACTGTTGACGGCCGTCCTGTCGCCGTGATGGCGAACGACCCAACAGTCAAAGCTGGTTCCTGGGGAGCCAAGACTGTGGAGAAGATCCTCAGGATTCAGGAGAGGGCGCTGGAGCGTCGAATCCCGCTCGTATACCTTGTCGACTCAGCTGGAGCCCGGATCACTGATCAGGTCAAGATGTTCCCGGGGCGGCGGGGCGCAGGGCGGATCTTCTTCAATCAGGTTGAACTCTCTGGTTTGGTACCGCAGGTCTGTGTTCTGTTTGGTCCCAGCGCGGCCGGCGGCGCCTACATTCCGGCCTTCTGTGATGTGGTGATCATGCGTGAGGGAAATGCGTCCATGTACCTCGGGTCGCCTCGAATGGCGGAGATGGTCATTGGGGAGACGGTGACATTGGAGGAGATGGGCGGAGCAAAGATGCACACGGGGATTTCCGGCTGCGGCCACATGCTCGTGAAGGACGATGCGGAGGGCATTGAGGTAGCCAAGCGCCACCTCTCCTACCTTCCAACCACATGGGACGAACCTGCGCCCGTGGCTGAACCTGTAGTTCCGTCGCGTTCGACGCTTGAGGGTGTCGTGCCAGCAGACGAAAACCAGCCGTTCGACATGCGCGAACTGATCGAAGCCGTGATCGACGCCGACAGCTTCCATGAAATTCACGCCCGTTGGGCCAAGGAGCTGATCGTTGGCTTTGCTCGTCTTGATGGCAAGTCCATCGGAATCGTTGCCAACCAGCCGAAGTTCAAGGGCGGCGTGCTCTTCGTTGATTCGGCTGACAAGGCCGCCCGACACATAAGCCTCTGCAACGCATTCGGGATTCCAATTCTTTTCCTCGCAGATGTTCCAGGCTTCATGATCGGCACGAAGGTAGAGCGGGAGGGGATCATTCGGCATGGGGCCAAGATGATTTCCGCTCTGAGCGAGGCAACAGTGCCGAAGATTTCAGTTGTCGTCAGAAAGGCTTACGGCGCTGGCCTTTATGCCATGGCCGGCCCAGCTTTTGAACCTGATGGTGTGATCGCCCTTCCGGGCGCATCGATCGCGGTGATGGGACCCCAGGCCGCCGTCAACGCAGTTCACCTGAACAGACTTCAGTCGATTGAGGACCCTGCGGAACGTGAGCGTGTCACGGCTGAGCTTCGTGCCGAATACGCTGCGGACATTGACCTTCTCAGGCTCGCTTCTGAACTCGTGATTGACGCGATAGTGGAACCGGACGACTTGCGGGACGATCTGGTCCGACGCTTTGACCAGGCCCAGCGTCGCTTCCGCGAACGCCCCGTGCGCCGCGGTTCAGTCCGACCGGTCTAGAGAACTTCCCCCAGACCAACCCTGCTGTTCAGGGGTAGACCTGTTCGCCCGTGGATTCGTCAATTACGCTGATGGCTACTGAAGGGCAGGATTCTGCCGCGGCCATGATCAGCTCATCAGGTCCGGTTCCGATGACAACGGCTATGTCATCAATTCGAAATACCTGTGGCGCTACTTCGGCGCAGTCTCCGTGGAGTGCGCATTCATGCTCGTCAACTACTGGGCGGAGACTCATTTAGACCTCGTTCTTGGGGGTTGTGATGTTTTCGGGGGTAGCGAAGAGCTTCCTCAAAGCGGGGATCGCTCGTGGTCGTCCAACTGCAATGGCTGCAGTTGGCGTTTCGCCGTTGAACCATACGCCTTGGAAATCCAGGGTTGTGGGGTCGCCGTCCACCTCGAGCCGGTCGGTCTCTGCCGAGTGCCCAAGGTGTTGAATTCGGGTTCCATACATGTCTGACCAGAAGGAGGACATTGGCCCTGGCTTCGGGTCAAGTCCCAGCATGTCGCGGGCAGCTGCACGACCTTCAGCTGCAGCAGCTTCCCAGTGTTCTGTTCGGTGATGGCGGCCGAGGCGTTCATCCCAGTGGCAGGCCATGTCGCCCGCCGCCCAGATCCCCGCGGCTTCAGTCTGGCCCGTCGAGGTGCACTTCACGCCGTTATCTATGTTCAAGCCGCTGCTCGCGAGCCATTGGGTGTTGGGTGCTGCCCCGACCGCAACGAGGAAGTGGTCGAGGGGTAGTTCTGTTCCGTCGCTCAGAACGAGTGCCTCAGCTGTCCTGTCGCCCACAAGACCGGCGACTCCGGTCCCGCAGCGGAGGTCCACGCCTTCGCTGCGGTGCCACTCCGCAAGCCAGGTTCCGAGCTCCTGCCCGAGCAGCCCGCGCAGCGGGATGTCCTCGGCCTCGATAATCGTGACTTCAACGCCGAGCTTCCTGGCAGTGGCAGCTACTTCCAGTCCGATGAATCCAGCACCAATGATTGCGAGCTTTGAGCCTGGAGTGAGAGCGTCTCTGAGCAGTCGCGCGTCTGCATAACTTCTGAGGACATGAGAGTTTGTGAATGCATCGAATCCGGGGATCATCTTTGCTCCGGAGCCAGTGGAGAGGAGAATTCGATCTGCAGAGTGCTGGGCTCCGGAAGCGAGCCAAACCGTTCCTGACCCAGTCTCAAGGTCTGTGGCGGGGTCTCCGAGGATCAGGTTTACCTCGTGCTCTTCGTACCATTCCTCCGGGCGGAGGCTGGTATCGGGTACCTCAGGCTCTGAAAGAGCTTCTTTGGAGAGCGGGGGCCTGTCGTACGGGCGTTGTGGTTCGTCACAAACAAGCGTGATTCTGCTGTCGTCTCCTTCGCGGCGGAG
>JBAXHG010000037.1:0-11926 GCA_037139015.1 Actinomycetes bacterium
CCCTGGATCAGTACCTGCGGGATGTACAGCCAGGATTCAGGGATGACCCGACCCGTGCCGTCTACAATCACGGCTGGCTTATTGGCGATACGAAAGCGATCAGCCAAGAAGCGCAGGCAACACTTGACCATCTGCTGGAGATTGTTCCGGCCAACGAACAACGGGTACACCCATGAGCAACGATCACGCACCAACCAATACTCCCCCAGCCAACACCGTGACTGTCTCGGAGCTCAGGTCAATCGCAGCTGCGTCAACCCCACATTTCTCACAGCAGGTGCGTGAACGGATTCAGGGTTTGATCGCTTCGCTTCCAGCAGACCATCCAGCACGGGTATTCGGCGAGCAGGAGATCATTCGCCTCGCAGACATCGGCAACAGCGGTGAGGTTCGGGGCACTCCCAACGAGCCAACGCTCAAGCCTTTGTCGTCAGTCACACAGACCCCAGCGGCGGAGTAAGCGGTGCAGATCGGTCTCTTCCTGGCCTATTGGCCATGGTTCACGCCAGAGGAGCAGATCGAATACGCCGTGCTTGCAGACCGGCTCGGCCTGGACAGTGTTTGGATCAGCGAAGCCTGGGGACAGGACGCCGTATCGGTCCTTGGCAACCTGACCGCCCAGACTGAGCGAATCCGCCTTGGCTCAGGGCTTATGCAGATCCCAGCCCGTCAGCCGACGGCAACTGCCATGGCAGCCGTAACTCTTGATGTTCTTTCCAAGGGCCGCTTCAACTTGGGGCTTGGCCTTTCTGGACCTCAGGTATCTGAGGGTTGGTACGGCGTTGCTTTTGACAAGCCGGTCAAGCGCACACGTGAATACATCGAGATCATTCGACTTGCGCTGTCCGGAGAGAAGGTCATTTACGACGGTGAGTTTTGGACGCTTCCGCTCCCTGAGGACGAGGGACTTGGCCTTGGGCGTCCACTTCGGCTCCTTGCGCGACCAGCCCAAGAGAACATTCCGATCTTCCTCGGAGCGATCGGACCAAAGGCCGTCGAACAGGTCGGCGCGATTGCTGATGGCTGGCTGCCGTTCATGTACAGCCCGAGGAATCCCGATGTCCTGAGGGACCCGCTGCTGCGTGGACTTGAAAAGTCATCCCGTTCAATTGACGACCTCAAGATCTCAGCCGTAATCCCAACGGCAGTCGCGGCAACAGTGGAGGAAGCCCGCGATGCAACCCGCCCATGGCTTTCCTTCTACCTCGGGGCGATGGGCGCCAAGGCAAAAAACTTCTATGTGGAGCTCGCAGACCTTTACGGCTATGGAGATTCAGCCCGAGCGTGCCAACAGGCATTCCTGGCCGGTGACCGTCTTGGAGCAGGCGCTCTGCTGAGCGACGAAATTGTTGATGTCGGCACGATCGCCACGACTCCAGATGAATTGGCGGACCGTGTGAATGAATACGAAAGCATCGGCGTCAACGAGATCATCGCCATTCCATGTGGTGATGCTGAAGGCAAGGACAACACGATCCGTGCCCTCGCCGACGTCCGTTCCTGAGCATTCACAGCTAACGGTCCTCTATGACGAGGACTGCCGTTTCTGCAGGTGGTCGGTTGCCAAGCTCATCTCGCTGGACGGGGCGGCTCACTTGCGACCAGAGCCAATTCAGTCAGAGTTGGGGCAGCAGCTGCTCGCTGCGATACCCACCGCGGAACGCTTGGCCAGTGCCCACTGTGTTGACGCAGCAGGTCAAGTGAGTAGTGGAGGAGACGCCTTTTCGCTTGTTGCAGCCCAGATCCCGGGGCTGGGCTTCGCTTCACGAGTCGCGTCCGCAGTCCCAATCGTCCCCCAAGTCGGCTATCGCTTGGTGGCTGGCAATCGAGGTTCGTTCGGCCGCTTCATGACAACCGAACGCCTCGCAGCCGCGGATCTGGCAATTGCGGCTCGGAGGAAGCAGCCGTGAGCCCCGAGGCTGTCACCGTTGCCGTGGACTGGTCCGGACGCAAGACGGGAGCGGACAAGGTGATTGCCGTAGCCGAGGTGCGTGGTGGTCAGCTCACACGGGTTGTTGACGGACTCAGCCGAGAGCAGGTCATCACGGAGCTCATATCGCTCAAGGAAACTGGCGTCGATCTTGTCGTGGGCTTTGACTTCTCCTTCTCCCTCCCCTCTTGGTTTGTTCAAGAGCAAGGTCTCAGCTCAGCCCCACAGCTCTGGGATCTCGCATCACGGGAAGGAGAGCGATGGCTGGCCGAATGCGAGCCACCCTTCTGGGGACGCAAAGGAACCCGCAAGCCTGACCACGACGGACTGCGGGCCACGGAGCATGAGGTGATTGACCGATTGGGGATCAGGCCGGGGAGTGGCTTTCAGACCAGCGGGGCAGGTTCCGTTGGCGCTGGCACTCTGCGGGGAATGCCATTCCTCACGGAGTTGCGCGATCAGGGATTCTCAATTTGGCCATGGGACAAGGCTGCATCCCCATTGGTGGTTGAGGTCTGGACGCGTATTGCGGTTGGCAAGACTGTGAAAAGCCGTCCCGATGCAAGGCTGGAGATGCTGACCGAGTTTGGCTCCTCCATCCCAGATGGACTGCGCCAAGAGGCTGGCCGCACAGAGGATCGTTTCGACGCTGTGGTGACAGCACTCTGGATGGACAGCAGTCGCCCCGAACTTCTAGGGCTGCCAGCCAGCAGGGATCCACTTGTGGTCAGCGAGGGATGGACATGGACTGGACACACCGAAGCTCTGCCCATGGATAACCTGACCCCATGAGCACATGGAACAAGGTCAAGGACCTCCCAATCGAAATCAGCGGCTACGGACTCGTTGCCCACTCTGAGGATGTCTCTTCTGACATGCACCGCCAGACAACCGTCATCCACCTTCATGGCGGAGGACTGACCGGGCGCGGCGAGGATGTCGTCTACGACGGAGTGGACCATGACTCCTTCCAAGCCGCTGGGGAAGTCCATGACCTGACCGGCGTTGCCACGCTGGGCGAGCTGAGCGAGCTTGTTTCGGGGCTTGACCTTTTCCCGACCAAGACTCCAGAGCGCGAGGTCTCGCGCCTCTATCGCCGCTGGTCATTTGACTCCGCAGCACTCGACCTCGCCCTCAGGCAGTCCGGCCACAGCCTGCCTGACCTGCTCGGACGCGAAGCCAGCGACCTGTCCTTCGTTGTCTCACTTCGCCTTGGCGACCCGCCGTCGCTTGAGGCACTCAATCAACGCCTTTCGATCCAGCCTGGCCTGCGCTTCAAACTTGACCCGACGTCCGACTGGGACGAGGCTCTGATTGCTGAGCTTGCGGCCACAGGAGCTGTGGAGTCCGTTGACTTCAAGGCGCTCTACAAGGGAACTACGGTTGATCAGGTTGGGGATGTGGGCCTTTACGAACGCGTCATCGGAGCCCTCCCCCAAGCTTGGATTGAGGATCCCGACCTGGACGCCCCAGGAGTTGACGATTTCCTCAAGCCACACCGCGACCGAATCACATGGGATGCGTTGATCCACTCTGTTGATGACATTGAACGGCTGCCGTTCAAGCCGCGAATGGTGAACGTCAAGCCTTCGCGCGTGGGTGGACTTGAATCTCTTCTTGACACCTACGACTACTGTGAGCGTGAGGGCATTGGCGCTTACAGCGGCGGCCAGTTCGAGCTTTCGGTCGGTCGTGATCAGGTACAGCTGATGGCAGCCATCTTCCATCCGGATTCACCGAACGACCTGGCCCCCACGGGATGGAATGCCAAGACCCCGGTTGGACCGCTTCCCGGAAGCCCCCTGCCAATCAAGCCGGTTGCCGCGGGCTTCGACCTCGCCTGAGCCTGCTCCGGGGGTGAATCCCTCGCTATTGCACCTACAGACTGTGTGCTCCAACGGCTGAAAGACCTCCCCAGCGTGGGGACATTCCCTTCGACTTCGCGCCTGGTCGTCGTCCACTGCGCCCAAACATGGCTCAGCCGCCTTCGCGGGCTTGCGGGTCGCAGTGTTCATCCCCAGCCTGGCCTTGCGCTGATGCTCCCGGGCACAAGGTCTGTCCACACATTCGGGATGGCCTTCCCCATTGACCTTGTCTGGATCAATCAGAGCGGAGTGATCATCCGGATAGACGAGGCAGTCCCACCCAATCGGACCCGCTCCTGCTGGAGGGCAGACGCCGTCGTGGAGACGCCAATCGGGGTGGCCAGAGCAGCCGGAGGACTTGAGGGAGTGCGAGTGTCGCTCCAAACGCATACTCTTGGCGATCTGCTGCCCAGCAAGGGCGCATAGGCAAAAACCACCAAGGAGAAGCAAATGTCAGAGAAGATCGGGATCGCTGGTTCAGGCGCGATCGCAACTGGATTGGCCGTCACGGCTGCTGCGAATGGCGAGGTTGTCCTTTGGGCACGTTCAGACGCCTCAGCGGACCGCGCACGCGGAGTGATCGAGAAGCTCTCAGGCAAGCTTGACGACGCTGAGCGCGCAGCCCGCGTGACTGTCACAACAGAGCTTTCGGGCCTGTCAGATTGCACCTATGTCGTTGAGGCAATCGTTGAGGAGCTTGAGCCAAAGCAGGCGATGCTTGCTGAGTTGAACGGAATTCTCGGAGACGGTGCCGTGATCGCGTCAACAACATCATCACTCTCCGTTGCAGCACTTGCAGGAGCAAGCGGTCGCTCTGACCGGTTTGCAGCGCTCCATGTGTTCAACCCCGTGCCTCAGATGAAGCTGATCGAGCTTTGCTTCTCAGAGGATGCAAACGAGGACACCAAGGCACGCACCCGCGCGCTTTGCGAGGAACTGGGCAAAACGGCAGTTGAGGTTCCTGACGTTCCAGGGTTTGTCGTTAACGCCCTGCTGTTCCCGTATCTCTTTCATGCCGTCAACCACTCAGAGAAGACGGGCATTCCACCCAAGGACATTGATACCGCGATGAAGCTTGGTGCAGGCCACCCAATGGGACCAATGGCACTGCTCGACTTCGTTGGTCTTGATGTCTCCGCGGCAATCGCCGATGAGATTGGTGTTGAGGTTCCACAGAAGGTTCGGGACCTGATCGCTGAAGGTTCACTCGGTCGCAAGTCAGGCCGTGGTCTTCTCGACTGGAGTCGTTGAGCCGACAGGCAAACTTAAAGCTCGGGCCGCTGTTGGCCTGACTAGGCAGTTACTACGCAGGCGGGCTTTAAGCCCGCCTGTTTTATGCAGCAAACGACGAAGCCGGCCCTAAGGCCGGCTTCGCTGGCTTGTCGATGGACCCGCCCCGGTCCATCGTCTCCCTCCCCCATGCCGCCAACGTGGTCGGCGGCTTGCGAGGGCTCAAATATACACCCGAAATGGATTTGCGTCAATCAGCACTAACGACCGTTATGTGCTAGGCGTCACTCACGGCGAGTGACGGAGGTCACTCTTCTGAGGCCGCTTTGGAATCCTTCGACTTCGTCGTAAGCAGAGGTGGACGGACCCTCACAGCCTCAATGCGATTGTCCTTCATCGCTTCAACTCTGAGCACGAACCCGTTGACGGTGACCGTGTCACCCCTGTGGGGCCTGCGGCCAAGTTCAGAGAAGACCAAACCGCCAAGTGAGGTGTAGTCATCGGACTCCTCGGGAAGCTCGATTCCGTGCGCTGGCAGGTCTGACACAGGGAACTCGCCCCGCACCCAGATGT
Organism: Actinomycetes bacterium; assembly: GCA_037139015.1. GTDB lineage: Bacteria > Actinomycetota > Thermoleophilia > Solirubrobacterales > Solirubrobacteraceae > WLNJ01. The sequence goes on from JBAXHG010000037.1 coordinate 5,599, forward strand.
CACCGTTGGCAAGCGGACGAACGGGACCTCCGGCTGGGTCAGTCTCATCGTCAATCTCGCCGACGATTTCCTCAATGATGTCCTCCACGGTCGCGATCCCGGCGGTGCGGCCGTACTCATCTGCAATTACCGCCAGTGTCACGCGCTCACGCTGAAGGTCAGCGAGCAGATCGTCCAAAGGCTTGTTTTCGGGGAACACTGGGGCCTCATGCTCGAGGCCAGCGAGCGGTGCGTCGGCGCCATCGGACATCAGTCGTTCCGAGAGCTTGGTTGCATGCACTACGCCACGGACCTGGTCAACATCATCGTCCTCAACAACCAACAGTCGAGTGTGGCCCGCGGAGACACAGAGCTTCAGGGCGTCGCCAACACTTGCCGAAATATCAACCGTTGTGACAGATGGAATTGGGGTCATGACCTGCCTTGCCTCCTGCTCGTGCAGGTGGAACACGCCCGCAAGCATTCCGGCCTCACCAATGTCCAATGCTCCGCCTTCTGAAGACTCGGTGATCAGCATCTTGATTTCCCCTGAGGTCTGCAATCCACCGCTGAGCTTGGTGGGGTCCTGTCCGAGAAGACGCAGCACCCAATAGGAGATCCGTGTGAGCACCCATGAGAGGGGGCGCACGAAAACCTCAAACCAGTGGAGCGGCCTCGCGACGGTACGAAGTACGCCCTCTGCATGACCGATGGCGTAGAGCTTGGGGACCAGTTCGCCGACAACGATGTGGGCGCTGGTGATCAGGAGGTAGCCAATGGCGACTGCGATGACCGTTGCGACGCTGTGGGCGGCAATCTTGCCGATCGGACCTTCAAGGAGTTGCGACAGGGCGTGTTCGCCGACAGCACCGATTCCGATGGAAGTCATCGTGATTCCCACTTGGCATGAGGAGATCACTCCGGACATGTCATCCATTGCGCGCAAAGCTGCCTCGGAGCCTCTGGCGCCCTCAGACTTCAATTCCTCAAGGCGGCCGCGGCGGGAACGCACAAGCGCGTACTCGGCAACAACAAAGAATGCGTTGCCCAGGAGCAGGACAAAGGTGAATCCAAGCGCGGCGAAATTCATCGCGCCTCAGGCGCTTTCAGCGCCCGTTGGGGCGCGCTGTTACTTCGGTAGGGAGCTTCGTCGCCTTCAGGCATTCAAATACTGCTGTGATCGTACCCACAAGTGGGGCGTGGCCTCAACCCTGCAGGGCGTCAATCTTCCGCGCAAGGTCAACATCGAGGTCCGTCACTCCCCCAACGGAGTGCGTTGAGAGCGTAACCCGGACCTTGTTCCAACCGTGGGCAAGGATGTCCGGGTGATGGTTTGCGTCCATCGCGACCTCGGCAACTCTTGCCGCATAGGCCCAGCCTGCTGCAAAGTCACTGAAGTCAGCGTCAAGAACAATGCTGTCCCCTTCAATCACCCAAGTAGTGCCAGCAAGGGCGTCTTTCAGTTCTGACTCTTCAAGCTTGGTGGCCACTGTGACTCCAATTCATCGGCGTGTACCCCCAGCGTAGTCAAGGAACCCATGCCACCGGGGCATTCGGTAAGTTCGAAGAGTCGAAGCGACCATCAACAAGGAGCCACAGTGCCCAACAAGACAACCTTTGCAGTCGTCCTTTCCCTCTCAGCAGTGGCGTTCACCACAGCCTGCGGATCCTCATCAACCCCGGAGAGCCAGATCAGTTCAACCTTCTCCGGTGCGACAGCTGCCCTTGCTGACGGTGACGGAGGCAAGTTCTGTGACGCGCTTACGCCTGCCGCCCAGAAGTCATTCGGGTCACAGATATCCTCCGCCACAGGCGCTTCTGACTGCAAGACGGGCGTAACCAACCTGATGAATGCAACCAAGGCCCTTTCCAGCGGAGATTGGAAGACGTTCTGCAAGTCGATCGGACCGAAGGCTGCCGCCCAGATCGCTGGAGCAGGCGCAAAGCTGAAGACAACCAACACCTGCGAGGCAGCCGGCACAGCCCTGTCTAAGACACCTCAGGGCAAGGCTGCATTTGACTCTCTCGGAAAGCAGCTTGATGCGTCACTTGGCCGCCTCAAGAACGGCAAGCTCGTGAAGATCAAGGTGAACGGCAACACTGCGACCGCCAGCGTCACTCCGCTTCAGCCGAATGACAAGCCTGTGAAGTTCGAGAAGGTCAACGGCACTTGGAAGATCAGCCAGTAGTCGGCGGGGCGCCTGCCGCGGCTCGACCGGTTTAAAGGCCGGAAGAGCCGTGGATCAGGCCACTGCCTGACGCTGCTGAGATTCCCACAGCCAAGGCAACAACCCCCAGCACGCAGCAGGCTCCGATGGCTGCTGCCTTCCCATATCGGTCACCCACCTCTTCAAGGATGAATCCGGCTGCAAAGCCTCCGGCTACCCCACCAAGGTGCGCGCCAATCGCGATCCCGGGGACAAGGAAGGTGATGACCAGGTTGATGGCCAACACAGGTCCCAACCCTGATTCCCAAATGTTCATGCCACGTCGCTTCGCGAGGACTATGGCTGCTCCCAGCACTCCGAATGCTGCACCCGAAGCAACCACAACGGGGACCATCGGCTGCAAGACAAGCGCTCCCATCGAGCCCGCACAACAGGCTGACGAAATAGAGAGTCGCGAACTTGGCCCGCCCGATTGCTGGCTCGAGCATGTTGCCAAGTATCCAAATGAAGATCATGTTCATCAGGAGGTGGAAGAACCCCGCGTGGAGGAATCCGCTTGTGACGATCCTCCAGTACTCGTGGTTGTAGGCGACGGCCGGGCCATAGAGCTGCCCGTTGGTCATCAGGTCACCGCGGCCTCCAGAGGCGAAGCCTCCCCCGGCCAGTGAGGCTGCGATGAACGCGATGACATTGAGGGCGATCAGTGTGATCGTGACAATCGGCTGATTCGTTGTTGCCGCAAGGTTGGTTACGCGCGTCTTTTCTCTTGCGCAGTTTGGACAGCGCTGTCCAACTGGGGTAGGACGCACGCATTCGCCACAGATTGGCGTGCCACATGCGGAGCAGGACAGGCCTGTCTCCCGGTCGGGATGGAATGCGCAGTGGTTCATTCGGTGTTGACGGTAGCGAGCGCGAGCAAGCTCAGGCCTGCGACGACCGTGATGGAAGCTTGCGTCGGGGCATTCGGGTGGTGGTGACACGCTCACGCCACCGCTCGGGATCTATCTGACCGGCGACCAGCCTTGCCAACATTCGTGTCTCGGGAGCACGGGCCCCATCCTGGGTCATCTTGGCGGCGAGCAGCGGAACTGTGTCAAGTGACTCGATCGCCTGCCCTACCTCTTTTTCAATCTCTGCAACGCCTGCTCCAGAGGCGAGCTTCTCCCCTGCTCTTCGGTTGCGGCTGCCTTCGGCCAGGACTGTGGCGACAAGGTCACCGGCTCCTGCAAGCCCGGCGAAGGTCTCCAAGCGGGCTCCCCTTGACTCGGCCCAACGGACGATTTCAGCCCAGACGCGACCAGCTGCGGCACCTGCCGCATTTGGCCCACCGCCCATGGCAGCGGCTGCTGCGAGAGCGGCAACATTCTTGGCGCACCCTGCCATTTCCACCCCAGCCACATCATCTGTGGTTTCAACATAAGTTCTGGCCTCGCGCAGCGGTGCGGCAAGTTGCGCCAGGAGAATCGCATCCTTCGATGCAAGAACAAACGCTGCCCCTTTTTCCAGGGCGCCTGCTGCGTGGGCCGGTCCGCCAATGGCAAGAATTGAATGTCCTGCAGCTCGCTTTTCCGTGTACTCAGCGGGCAGGTCACCAAGGTGGGGAACCAAGCCCTTGCTCAGCAGAACGATGCCCGTTGACTCGTGCATACGTGGAGCGTGAGCGGCCAACGCTGCTGGCAGTGACCTGGATGGAACGGCGAAGCAGACGATGTCGCACGATGGCGAGTCCAGCTCGGCCGCCCTTACAGCCTGTACCCGGTCAGGCAGGTCCACCCCGGGAAGGTATGCGGCATTTTCACGAGTCTCATTGAGGATCTTCACCTGCTCTGCTCCCCGGCAGGCGAGGAGAACCTCTACCCCAGCGCGGGCAAGCAGGACTGCCAGTGCGGTTCCGGCTGAGCCGGCGCCAACAACTGCAACCTTCCGCAAGGGCGGAACTCCGCCGAGTGCCTCCCACTGCTGACTGATCGGAGCCCAAATCCGGTCACTGTCGGTGATTGCCATGGTCGGGGTGATTTCCTCCCGTGGAACCTGACCAAACTCGAGCACTTCCCCCATCGTGATCCTTACTTTGTGGGGGCGAACTCGGAAGCCTTTGCGTATCGCTTCCGTACCCTTCACGGCAACTGGCACCACTGGTGCTCCTGAGATGAGTGAGAGCCGTGCTGCCCCAGTCTTGGGCTTGCCCAAAGGACCTGGCCTTACGCGTGTTCCTTCCGGGAAGATCAGCACGCAGTCACCACGGGCAAGGATTGCCTCGGCTGTGGCAAGCATTTCCGCATCGCCCTTTTCGCGGTTAACGGGGAACGCTCCAAGCCTGGACAGGAACCAGCCGCCGAGCTTGTGTGAAAACAGCTCCTTCTTCGCAACGTAGTAGATCGGCCTGCGCAGGCAGCAGCCGATCACGAAAGGGTCAAGGAAGGAACGGTGGTTTGAGGCGAGAATCACCGGCCCGGATTTGGGGATGTTTGCAACCCCGGTCCGACTCATTCGGAAATAGATCATGAAGAACGGCTGCAGGATGGATCTTGCGATCCAATACAGGACGATATTTACTCCACGCTCTCGCGCACGGGTGTGAAGAGCGTCGCGATCCACTTGTAGTGAGCCTACCTGCGAGTGCGGGCGGTTGAACCGCCTTGCCTGGCGGCCCGTACCGTGGTTGATGAACCTCAATAGAATCACCCCAAGATGGAGCTGAATCGCAGGACAGTCAACGGTGCTGCCGCAGGCGCAGTCGCGTCACTTGTTTGGGCCGTAACCGAGCCCATTGACAAACCGGTCTTCGGTTGCCGGTACAGCGATGTTGAGCTTCTGGGCAAGGCAGTGACCCGTGGCCGCTGGTGGCGAGTCGCTGGTCTTGTTCAACACCTGATGAATGGCGCGCTTTTCGGTGCCGTGTACGCAAACGTCGCGCCCAAGACGCCCATCCCGCCGGCCTTGCGCGGGCCTGCGGCTGGAATGACCGAGCACCTGGCCTCTTGGCCGGCCGTTGGCCTGGCCGACCGTTTCCACCCGGCCCGTGATGAGCTGGTGAAGCTCAAGGGCAACCGGAACGCGTTCATTCAGGCGACTTGGCGGCACCTGCTGTTTGGAACTGTTCTTGGTGCTGTTGAAGCACGTTTGAACGCAGAGCCTGACGCTAACTAGACTCCCCAGCGTGAAGACGCTGATTACAGGTGCATCCGGATTTGTTGGAGGGCACCTTGCGATTGCCGCGGACGCCGCAGGCGACACTGTCACGAGCATCTCCCGCTCTGGTACCGCGCCAGCTGGCAACGCGGTGGCTTGCGACCTGTTGGACGCAACAGCAATCAGAAACCTGATTGCTGAGGTCCAGCCCGATGCAGTCCATCACTTGGCTGCGCTGGCTTCGACCGGGCGCTCTTGGTCAGATCCTTTGCGCTGTCTTGCTGACAACCAGGCAATGACCTGGAATCTGCTGGAGGCCGTCCGCTTGGAGGCTCCCGCAGCGACTGTGCTGATCGCATGCAGTGGAGAGTCCTATGGCAAGCCTGTTTCTCTCCCCATTGATGAGAGTCACCCGCTTGCCCCAGCCACCCCTTACGCGGTTGCAAAAACAGCCTGTGATCTGATCGGCGGCCTTTTCGCAGAGGCTCACGGGTTGAAGGTGATTCGCGCCCGGGCTTTCAACCATGCAGGCCCCGGCCAATCGCATGAGTTCCTGATCGGATCCCTCGTGGGCCAAGTAGCGGCCGCAGTAGTAGCCGGTGAGACTTCCGTAACGCTCAAGACAGGCACAGCTGAAATTCGACGCGATTACACGGACGTGAGGGACGTTGTCCGCGCCTACCGGGAACTCACCAGCGACGGACTGTTCGGAGTTGTGAATGTTTGTTCAGGCAAGTCTGCTTCTACAGAAGAGATTGTCAATTTGGTGCGCGTGGCTGCGGCAGACAAGATCTCAGTTGACCATGTGGTTGATGACTCAATCGTCCGTCCGCACGAAACTCTTGAGGTTGTCGGCTCTCCCGCGCTGATCGCAGATCGTCTCGGCTGGGAGGCAAAGATCCCGCTCGAGCAGACAGTCTCGGATTCCCTCGCAGCGAGCCTCAGCCCGGACGCCTAAACTTGCATCAAGCAGTACCTGCAGCACACCCGCCGAAGTAGCTCAGCTGGTCAGAGCACCTGTCTTGTAAACAGGGGGTCAGGGGTTCGAA
>JBAXHG010000038.1:0-11916 GCA_037139015.1 Actinomycetes bacterium
CCAGGGCGGCGCGTATATGAGGAGGCCCGCCGTCTGCTGGATCAGGCCGGGGCCGTGGACAGTCTCTTCCTCGGATTTCACCGGCATGGGGCTCCAGTCAGGCTCGCGCTTTCACACAGTTCCAGTGAGGCCTTCGCGGCGCCCGAGCTGAGTCAGCCGCTCGGGAGCTCACGGAACCCGATTGAGTTGATCACTGCGAACTCTGAAATCGTGAGGAACATCCTCGCCGATGGTCGCGCCGATCTTGGGATAGTCGCCAGCCGCCCTGGCCACACCCCTTACGCGGGAGTGACGGAGGTTCCCCTTGTGGATGACGAGGTGATCTGTGCCGTTCCGCCCAACCACCCGTGGGCGACGCGTCGAACTCCGATCACGGTGAAGGCTTTTCTTGCCACTCCCATGGTCGTTCGCGACCCTTCCTCCAACGCTCGCTGGACCGTGGACGCGATCCTGAAGGACATGGGGCTTGGCTCTCACCAGATTCTGACGGAGGTCTCTACCCCTGCAGCCGCCCGAGAGCAGGCCAAAGATGTATGCGCTCCACTCCTACTTTCACGGGCTGTGCTGCGCGGACATGGGTTCGTTGAGGTCCCACTCAAGGGACTTCGCTTCCCCCGCATGTATTCGTTCGTGCTGCCAGCAGTGGGGTCGCCGAGCGCGGAAGTGACCGAGTTGATGGATCGGCTCCGGGCCCTTACCGAGACGGAGGAAGGCGCCTGAGCTTCCAGCATCCAATGGGCACATCTCATATCTGGTCTGTGAGCGAGGTGAGCTTTCGGGTTTCTCTGGTTACCTAGGTTACGATCAAATTTGAGCAGACAATGCTCACCCCCCAAGAGAAGAGGAAGCAATGGCAACAACAGTCACAATCCCAGGCGCGCAGTCGACTGCAAAGGTGCGTAATCCGCTTGGAGTAGTCGGGCTCTCGATCATTACGTTGGGTATCTACACGATCTTCTGGTGGTACTTCGTGAACCGCGAGATGGCCGATTTCGGCAAGGCTCAAGGATCCGAGGAATGTGGAACCAGCCCAGGCAAGTCGGTTCTTGCGATCACGCTCGGAGCGTTCGTTCTTGTTCCCGTGTTGGTGAGTTACTTCAAGGGCTTCAAGCGCTTGAACGCAACGAACGCACTAGCCGGCACTAGCGGGAACTTTGACGCAGGCCTCGGCTTGCTGATCTGGCTATTCGTGTCCCCAATCGCGCTCTACATCTTCCAGATGAATCTGAATAAGGCTTGGGAGGCCCAAGTCAGCAAGTAGCCATCCCAGTTTGCTGCAACGCTGCGCCTGAGGAGAATGTGTTGACCTACGGGTCAAGTTTCCTCAGGCGTGTAGGCAGCTATGGCAGGTCTTACCGAGACTGAGGAAGGCGCCGCAAGCTCGGGAAAGCCTTCTCGCTAAGCGGCAGTTGCTTGGGAGCGCTGTCGTTAGAGGATGTTGGTCATCAGCGTGATGACTTTGGACGTCTGCCCGTTGCTGACTGTGATCTTGATGGTCCAGATCCGCCCCGCGGGCAGGGTTGTCTTCGCGGTCCAGCTGCCCGTTCTACCGATGGTCGGGGTGAAGGCAAGGTTCGTCCTGGAACCACCCATGAACGTGTATCCGGTTGGCGTCGCGGTTGGATACTTGGCGACCCATTTCCCGTTTACCACCACTTCAAGCTTGTGTCCGGTTGATGCGGTGGCGCAGATCTGGGGTGTGGCAGCTGTCGCCATCTTGCAGTGTCGACTGCTGGCTGCCATTGCAGTGCCGTTGGCAGCTCCAAGGGCAAGTGCGCTGATGGTGAGAGCTTGAAGGATCGTGCGGGTAAAGCGACTCATTGAGGATTCCTTGGTGGTGGCGCGGGGATGCGTCCGTGATACGGGCGGTCACGCGGATTGGCCCAGTCGAGTGAGGCTGGCTGAGTCAACTCCCGATCCTCAAGTTGGAGGATCGGGAACTGCAACTCAGACTTGGATCAGGAAACGACGAGCTTGCCCTTCATGCCAGCCGCTGAGTGACCGGGCACCTGGCACATGTAGGTGTAAGTACCGGCCTTGACGGTTGCCGAGGTCTTGTGGACGCCGGTTGCAAATGGCTCCATCTCTGTTCCGACCTCATGCCCCTTGGGGTCAAAGATCGCGAGGTTGTGAGGAACTGGACTCGGGTTGGCGAACACGATGGTCACGTTGCCGGCCTTCGCTGTGAGCGAAGCTGGGAGGTACTGGAGTGCTCCACTGGCTGGTGACTTCACGCTCAGATGCTGAGTGTCTCCGACCGTCTTTACTGTCGCGGCGGTAGATGTTGTCGTTGGTGTGCTTGCCGTCGTGCTGCTTGACGATGACCCGCATCCGGCGGCTGTAATTGCAGCCGCCAACGCTGCGACGGCGATCAGACTGGACTTGCGCTTCATGAGGAATTGTCTCCTTTGTTGGGTTGCCGGAGGCTAGCCTTCCCTAATAAGGCTTCTATGTGGAAGTGATTTGCGTCCCACGGCTTGCCCGCCCCTTGGAAGCAGCAAATCCGGCGTCGGGCTAGCATCCAGTCCACCCGGGCGGTTAGCTCAGTTGGTAGAGCACCTGCCTTACAAGCAGGGGGTCACTGGTTCGAGCCCAGTACCGCCCATCAGAAGTTGTTCCGGATCTGCCGGACCGAGCTAAGGAAGCTTGGTCCCCGGGGCTACGGGCAGGTCAGGGAGTGACTGAGACGGAGCCGTCAATCAACCAATTGCCGTCGACTTTGACGACACGGGTTGGCTTGGCGGACGGAGCTGCTGGTTCGATCACGACACCGGCTTCTTTTCCGTCAACAACGATCTTGCCCGCGTGAAAGCGTGCGATCTGCCGGGCGGCCTCGCCGGTTGGGAGGTTGCTGACAGTCGTGAGCGTTGCGCCGCAGTCCTTGCCCCGCAGGATTCCCGCCCTTGCCTGAATCCGGCGCTGTGCTGCCACGGTGAGACGACTGCACGCCTCTGTTCCCTTGTGCGCTGCAAAGTCGGCAACGTAACTGCTCACAAGGTTGCGGATTTGTGTTGTGTCACTTGGGCCACCGCAGCCGCTCAAGGCTGCGCAGCCAAGGGCTGCGCAGAGGAGCGTTTTGGTGGTGCGGAGGATCACGCTTATGACCCTACAACTACGCGCGACTTCACCACAGCCAGCCTGTGCGATAGTCTCGGCCCGGAAATGATGCTCATCGCTTCAAGCACCCACATGCCCTACTACGTCGCCGCCGGAGTGCTGGTCGCTTGGGCACTCCTGATTGGTGGTTTGGGAATCAAGAGTTCCAAGTTCCCAAACTCTGCTGGTGCTTTCAAGGCCATCGCAGGAGTCACCGTTGTCCTTGTGGCCGCGACCATGAGCGCTGCGCTCATCACGGGTGAGACACCGGACCTTCACCAGACGCGGCCGGAAGTCAAGCTCGGTGTTGTGCCACAGCCTGAAGAAGCGCCCGCTGCACCCACCAAGTAGTTCAGCGCCCTCCGTCTGCCATCCGTTCCTCCCCGGCCTTGAGTCCGGTTCAGCGTGGGACGATCTTCATCGGCATGCCGTCGCGGGGTGACAGTGTTGGCATCTGCCGGATGCTCAAGCGGTAATCGCTCTTTCCTTCCAAGCGCCAGTTGCGAAGGATGGCCGTGGTGATTGCCCTGACTTCCATCTGACCGAATCTCATTCCGATACAGGTCCGTGAGCCACCGCCAAACGGAACGTAGGCCCCCTTCTTGAGGAGAGCCTTGTTCTCTGGAGAGAAGCGCTCCGGTCTGAAGGCTTCTGCATCCGGCCAAACATCGGGCAGGTGATGGCTTGCCCATGAGGAGTAAGACAGCTGCGTGCCCTTTGGAACCGTTTGGCCGTTGAACTCGAAACTCTCCATGACGCGTCGCGGACCAATCCACGCGGGTGGGTAGAGGCGCAGTGTCTCCTCAACTGCAAGCTCAAGCTGCGGCAGGGTCTCTCCAGTCAGGTCAGCGGGCGTGACCGCGCGAGTCCCGAGGACTGAGTCCTGTTCCGCAATCAGGGCATCCATCGCTTCAGGGTTCTTGGAGAGCTCATGGAAGAGGAACGTGACTGTTGATGTGGTTGTGTCATGGCCAGCGAACAGGAGCGTCATCACCTGGTCGCGAATCTCACGGTCGGAGAGGCCGGAGCCATCCTCGTCGGCTGCGGCCAGCAGCATGCCAAGCAAGTCCGCGCTCGGTTGACCGGACTCGGCAAGTTGGCGGCGGCGCGTTGCGATCTCAGCGAAGATCAGATCGTCAAGCCGTCCACTCGACTTTGTCAGCTTGTCAAAAGGAGTTCCCGGACCGCGAAGCATCTGCCTGAAGTAATCCTGCGAGTAGTAGGCCAAGGCGCTCTCAAAGTCTGTCGCTGTCCGTCCTTCGCGGCCATCGGGGTCAAAGCCGAAGAGTGCGCGCATTGCAATCCGAAGGGCGAGGTGGCGTGTCCAGTCGTAGATGTCAAGCTCCTGTCCGACTTTCAGCGAATCGGTTGCCTGGGAGATCTCCTCAAGCATCACGTCGCCGGCCATCGCGATCCTGTCCCGATGGAATGAGGGGAGCATGATCTTGCGACCCCTTCGGTGGTATCTGCCGTCGGTTGTCAGGAGTCCGTCGCCAAGGAGTGGGATCAGGTCGCCCATCGATCCCTCTCTCCAAGAGAACTTGTCTGCATCGCTCACCAAGACGAAGTGGTTAGCCTCCGGTCCGAGCATGAACACGACCGGGACGCTCAGGATTCGCAGTGTGAAAATTGGGCCGAACTCTTCGTACGCTTCCAGCAGGCTGCCCAGCGGATCCCGCTGGAACCGCAATGTGCGCGGGATAGAGAAGTTCATCAGCCCTGCTGGATAAGGGACTTCCCGGTGCCGTTCAGCGCTGAATTCCCGCTTCAGCCGACGGATCGGTGAGAACGAAACGGGGCCCGGGGGAGCGGGTTTTGAGGTGTCCAGCCGCGGTCGTTTCTCTGCACTTGATTCCATCGCAACCATCCTAGGGGTCCGGGTGCGGTAGTTTCCGGCCCAACGGGGGCGTAGCTCAGTTGGTTAGAGCGCCGGCCTGTCACGCCGGAGGTCGCGGGTTCGAGTCCCGTCGCTCCCGCTCTCGTTTCTTACGCTTGACCCGACGGGGTCAGCGGACGATGTCGACTGGGGTTCCATTCGTGATTCGGTGCGCCAACCAGGCAGCGTCCTGATTTCGCACACGGATGCATCCGTGTGATGACGCGCTACCAAGGGCACCGTCGAGAGTTCCCTTCGCGTGAATTGCCACTTGGCCATCGCCTCCATCGAAGTGCTTGAGCACATTTGAGAAGGCAGATAGAGCAAGTGCCCAGCCCGTCCGTGACCAGGATGTTCCAAGTCGGACTCGTTCAATCACATGGAAGTGCCCGGTTGGAGTTGGGGTGTCGGCTGTCCCGATGACGACGTGAAGTCTCCGGACCAGCTTTCCGTCGCGGAACACGGCGAGGGCACGGTTGCTCAGGTCAACTCGGAGTCGCCAGTGAAGCTGGATCACGGTCGCGGAGGACGCGGGGATCCACGCGAGCCGTCCGTTGGGCCGCCCGGTCAGGAGGACGCCGAGCCAGTCCGTGGCGTCAACAGTCTTTGTGCGTGCGATTGGAAAGACACTTGGTCCGCCGGTCATTGGCGTGCCCGGCTGGAGGGTGGCGATGCGTTTGCCGCCCGGCGTCTTGAAGGCGGGGACAAACGTCTTGATCCTCGCAGCATGCGGTCCGTGAAGTGCCATTGCGAAGGATGCTGTGGAGCCCGCTGCCGTGGCTGGGATTGCGAGCAGGCCACAGACGGACACCGCGGCAAGTCCTGAGAGCTTGAGATGGCGGAACGATCGCATCCTGTAAGTGTGCCGCAGATCGCCTCGGCGTCTTTCAGTAACTGGTTAAAACTTCGACTTGACCACAAAGGAGACTCGTTTTTAGCTATTTTAAGATTCACCTACACTTTTAAGCAACTAACCACAGAAGAGGAACAAGAACGACATGAGTGCACCGAAGCCAGAAACGATTGCCCTCCACGGAGGCCAGGAGCCGGATCCGACCACGAACTCACGTGCCGTTCCGATCTACCAGACCACTTCCTACACCTTCAACGACACCCAGCACGCGGCAAACCTGTTTGCCCTCGCCGAGCCAGGGAACATCTACACCCGGATCATGAATCCGACCACTGATGTCCTTGAGAACCGGGTTGCCCAGCTTGAAGGTGGCATCGGTGCTGTAGCCGTCGCCTCAGGTCAGGCAGCAGTCACGTACTCCGTGCTGAACGTCTGCAAGTCCGGGGACAACATCATCTCCGTCTCACAGCTCTACGGAGGCACCTACAACCTTTTCGCTCACACGCTTCCCCAGTACGGAATCGAAGTTCGCTTTGCAGACGCCGACAACCCGGAGTCGATTGCTGGCCTTGTGGACGAGAACACGCGTCTGGTCTTTGGTGAAACCATCGGCAACCCGCGACTCAACGTCATGGACATCCGCGCTTGGGCAGACGCAGCTCACGCTGCCGGCCTTCCGCTGATCGTTGACAACACGGTTGCGACTCCGATCCAGTGCCAGGTTCTTGCTCAGGGAGCAGACATCGCAGTTCACTCCCTCACAAAGTTCATGGGCGGACACGGAACCTCAATCGGCGGCATCGTCGTCGACTCAGGCAACTTTGACTGGGTAGCTCACAAGGACCGTTACCCGGGCCTTACAGAGCCTGATCCGTCCTACCACGGCGTTGTCTGGTCGGACGCACTTGGACCAGCGGCTTACATTGGACGCGTCCGCACCGTGCTGCTTCGCAACACAGGCGCAGCGCTTTCGCCGTTCAACTCATTCCTGCTGCTTCAGGGCATTGAAACCCTGCCGCTGCGCATGGAGCGCCACGCAAGCAACGCAATGGCAGTCGCCAAGCACCTTGAGGCAAGCGACAAGGTCGAGTGGGTTTCATACCCAGGACTTGACAGCTCGCCATACAAGGCAGTCGCTGACAAGACCCTGCAGAACGGCTACGGCGCGCTTGTAACGTTCGGCGTCAAGGGCGGCATGGAGGCAGGCAAGAAGTTCATCGAGTCACTTGAGCTCTTCAGCCACCTCGCCAACATCGGTGACGCAAAGTCACTCGCGATCCACAATGCCTCAACAACGCATTCACAGCTCAATGAGGAAGAGCTTGCGGCAGCGGGTGTTACTCCCGATACCGTGCGCCTCTCTGTTGGACTTGAGCACATTGATGATCTTGTTGCCGACCTCGACCAGGCGCTCGCCAAGGCGGGCTCCTAACCAGTCGGTTGACTACTGAAAGCGGGGCCATAGGCCTCGTCGAGACGCAGCGGGCTGTCCTCTTTGATGAGGCCAGTCCGCTCGTTCTCTCTTCAGGGCGCGAGCTTTCTCCCGTCGAGGTCGCATATGAGACCTACGGGACGTTGTCTCCGGAGCGGGACAATGTCGTTGTCATCTGCCACGCCCTCACGGGCGACGCGAATGCGGCCGGCCATCACGGTGACACTGACCGTCGCGGATGGTGGGACAACATCATCGGCCCAGGGAGGCCCGTGGACACAGATCGATTCTTCGTTGTTTGTCCGAACCTTCTGGGCGGCTGCCAAGGAACCACTGGCCCGTCCTCAATCGATCCCCGGACCGGCAAGGCCTACGGCCTTCGCTTCCCGGCGATCACGGTCAGGGACCTCGTCACAGTGCACAGGAAGCTTCTCGCCCATCTCGGCGTTGAGCGTCCGCTTGCCGTGCTCGGAGGCTCCCTGGGTGGCATGCAGGCCCTGCAGTGGGCTCTTGACTTTCCAAGCGAAGTCCAAGGCGCCGCACTCGTCTGTTCTACAGCCCGCCTGACCGCCCAGAACATTGCCTTCAGCGCCGTTGCCCGCGAAGCAATCATGCGTGACCCGGATTTCAACGGGGGGGACTTCTACGGTGAGGAGAAGGGTCCAGCGCTTGGTCTTGCCCTGGCCAGGATGACCGCACACATCACCTATCTCTCCGAAGAGGCGATGCGCCAGAAATTTGGTCGCCGCCGGCAGGACCCTGCGGCCCCTGCCGCCAACCCGGATGAGCCAGAGAGCGACTTCGACGTGGACTTCGAGGTTGAGAGTTACCTGCGCCATCAAGGGTCGACATTTCTGGATCGGTTTGACGCGAACACGTATCTGTACTTCTCGCGGATGATGGATCGCTTTGACCCGTTCTCCGAGCCAGAGGTCTTTGGGCACTTGAAGGATCTCAAGACCAAATTCCTGCTCGTCTCGTTTGACAGTGACTGGCGCTTTGACTCAAACCACTCGCGTGACATTCAGCGTCAGCTCGCTCGCGCTGGCATCCCCGTTTCGTTTCGGGAAATCGAATCACCTTGGGGGCACGATTCGTTCCTGCTGGAGATTCCCGACTACCACCGGACTGTCGCGACATTCTTTGACAACCTCTGGAGGGAGCGGCAGTCATGAGTCTGCGCCCAGACCTTCAGCTTGTGGCCGACCTTGTCCCAGATGGGTCCAGCGTCCTCGACCTTGGCTGCGGCGACGGAGCACTGCTTGATGAGCTGATCCGCAACCGGTCCTGCACCGGTTGGGGAGTGGAGCTCAGCGACGACGGCTTTTACGGTTGCCTGGCTCGTGGCGTTCCAGTGGTGCAAGGTGACATTGACCGGGGGCTGGAGGATGTGGAGGTCGACGAGGTTGACATTGTGATCATCTCGGAGACGATTCAGGCCTTGCGCAGGCCGGAGCTGGCGCTAATGGAGATCCGTCGTGTTGCCCAGCGCGGAGTCGTCTCCTTGCCAAACTTCGGCCATTGGCGTCTGCGTTTGGAGCTTGCTTTACGCGGACGCATGCCGTCCAGCAAGGAGCTTCCAAATCCGTGGCATTCCACTCCGAATATTCACCTCTGTACCTTGAGCGACTTTGAGGCGCTTGCTGGCGCATGTGGACTCCGAATCGTCAAGCGAATCGAGCTTGACGAGCGCCATGGCGTTGCGTCAGGCCTGGCGAAGCTCCGGCCCAATCTGTTTGCTGCGGGCGCCGTGTACCTGCTTGAACGACCCTGAACTTCCTCCGGTCGCTAAAGCTCAGAAGGCAAGCGGGCGGGCGCTGACTTGACGTCGCTCCGGCACACGAGAGGAGCAGACGGGGCAGAGCCTTGGACGCAGCCCACGCGTTCGTGACTTGGCCACATCGTCAGCTGAGGTGTGGTCAAAGGGAATGACCCCGCAGACAGGACATTCCGCAGCTTCAAGGTCGTCCGGGTGGGGAACAAGTCCGGCGTCAAGCTCAACCACTCGATCCGGAAGCCAGACTCGACAGCATCCGGCCACCGCGGCCCACTCGAGGAGCGTGTCTACTGCCTCTGGTGTTCCAGAGCCCGATGGAATGAAGCTGACGGTCAACTCGCGGTTGCCGATGCCTCCATCGTCCAGCTCAAGGTCACACATCGTTGTTCCTGCTTCCCTCAACGCTTCGGTGTAGGCCATCGTCATCCGGGCCATCAGGTGCATTGGCCTCTGGGTAATGGTCACTCGCCCGTTGCGAATCACAGCACGGCATGTCTGGTTGTCAAATGGGTCTCTCATGCATCAGGTAGACGGCCTTTGGTGCGTGGATCTGACTCCCCGATAATCTGGTGTCCTGATGGTCGCCGTCGAATCCACAATGCTCCCAATTGGGACCAAGGCTCCCAGCTTTGAACTGGCAGATCCGGACGGGGTTTTGCACAGCTTGGATTCGGTCGCAGGGAGCAGCAAGGCGCTGGTCGTTGCTTTCATTTGCAACCACTGCCCGTATGTGAAGCTGATTGCAGACCAGTTCGCCCAAGTCGGCAACGACCTGGTCGGGCGTGGGGCAGCTGTGGTCGCGATCAACTCAAATGATGCCGATAACTATCCGGCTGATTCGCCCGAGGCGATGGCGGATGAGATCACGCTCCGGGGATACCGCTTCCCGTACCTCTTTGATGCTGACCAGACTGTTGCACTCGCGTACCGGGCTGCCTGTACCCCTGACTTCTTCGTCTTTGACTCAGAGCGCCGTCTGGCCTACCGGGGGCGGTTTGATTCCGCTCGCCCGGGCAACGGCGAGGATGTGACCGGAGCTGATCTTTTGGCAGCGGTGGAGCCTCTCCTGAGTGGTCTGCCGGCACCAGATGCGCAGACGCCGTCAATGGGTTGCAACATCAAGTGGAAGCCCGGAAAAGCGCCCGACTACTTCGGCTAGCCCACCAGTCAGCGAGTCTCCCCGAGCAGCCGGTTTTGAAGTTGCGCCGTTTAGGTGAGATACTTGGAATGTGCTGAACGAAGGAAACGACAACGGCAGCGGAAACGGGTTTCATCCCCTGCCACCTGAGCCTGATGAATCAAAGAAGGTCTCGGTTCACTGGGAGAACATCATGTCGTTCCGATATTGGGGCGGAGCACTGCTCTTTGGCCTGCTCTTTATCTTCCTTGCGACCATCGCAGGGTTTGGAAGCACGGGGACTCAGGTCTTCTTCTGGGTTGGTTTCGGCAGCTCACTGCTTGGCGGCCTTGTTGGACGCAGGTACTGGTGCCCCTACTGCCGTGGGATGGTCAGAAACAAGGCAACCGTCTGCCATCACTGCGGCAGGGAGTTCGAGGTCTGAGCCACCGCTTCAGTCGAGAACGGTGATTTCGTCACCGGTTCGGATCACGCCACCGCGCAGGATCTCAGCACGGATTCCGCCTCGCAGCACCATTGCCTTCAGGACGCCCGGCTTGGTGATCGACTCGAGGTAATGGCAGGGATGGCACAACTCAGTGCCACGGCAGAGGACCTCTCCAACGGTGAACTCCTTGCCGACCAGCGCATTGAGCTCAATTCCAGTGACGACGAGATTGCGGCGAAGAAACGGTTCTTCAACTGCAAGCCCTTCCTGCTCCAAGTGCTCGTGTGCTTCGCGCTCGATCAGCGTGAGGTTTGAATCCGAGTGAGGTCCTGGTTCATCAAGCAAGTATCGGTCGCCGACGAGACCGCGCCCAGTGATCGCCTCAACCTCTGCAAGCACCGTTGGGTCATCGCCGGATTCCTCCACAACGGTGACCAGTTCAACGCGACCCGCCATGTCAGCCCAGTTCGGAGAGTGCGGCGACGACCTGCTCGCCCGCGTGACGTCCGCTGGAGAGCGCGCCTTCAATGGACGCTGTAGCCCGGTGATCTCCGGCGACCCACAGCCACGACTTCTGGCGGAGTGGACGCTCCATCGGATCAAGTGAACCAACGGGCTGCGTCGGAAGTGCGCGCTTGATGCGATCAATCCTCAAGGTCCGCCAATCGTTGACCTGCGGCCCGTACCACTGTGCAAGCTGGCCGCGAACTGCAACATCAAGCTGGTCATCATCCGGGTGAAGATCCGGCTCAAGAATCGAGCATGTGATCAGCGACCGGCCTGTAGGTGCGTACCCGGGAGCAACTGCGGACATCACCTGGAGGTTGTTGACCGGCCCTGAGTTCTCACCGTCAAGCACGAGGACGGGATCCGTGTGCGGTGGCCAAGCACCTGCATCAAAGGCAATCTGTCCAACCCGGCTCCACTCGGGCTCGTGAATTCCCTCCACAAGGCGTGCAGCGCGTCGGCCATCTGTTGCGACCACAACAGCGTCGGCTTCAACCCAACCGGCACCCTTCACTTTGACGCGGCCCTTTTCCACTGCTTGGACTCTGGCGTTCAGCTGAACTGTGTCAATCGGAAGGCTGCCGAGCAGAAGCTGTGGCAGGCGTCGCATTCCGTCGCCAGGAACAGTCGCAAAGCCCTTAGAGAAGTTGTCGAGCACGAAGTCCAGGAAACGGGCACTGGTCTGAAGGTGGGGGTCAAGCGTGATACCGGCAAGAAACGGGCGCCAGAAAGACTCGAGCATCGAGGTGCTTACGCCAGCGTGCTCAAGGGCTTCAAGGACGGTTGCGTTGTCTGACTCCGGTGATCCGG
>JBAXHG010000039.1:0-11821 GCA_037139015.1 Actinomycetes bacterium
ATTTCCAACTCTCCACGAGGGGAAGGCTCAATTGCCTTCGCGGCCGCATGAATGGCTGAGGTGAACATGTAGACGCCTACAAGGGCGAGATTGCTCTTCGGATCGGAAGGCTTCTCCACCAGGTTGATGATTCCCCCATCCGGGCCAAGCTCAGCCACGCCGAAGTTCTCCGGATCGGGAACCTCAGTCAGAAGGATCATTGCGTCACGGCCACCAGTTCGGAACTCCTCCACAAGGGGCTCCATGCCGCCTTGGAGAAGGTTGTCACCCAAGTACATGACGAAGGGCGAGTCCCCCAGAAACGGCTCGGCTGTAAGAACTGCATGAGCTAGGCCAAGTGGATCGTCTTGGACGATGTACTCAATGCGAAGTCCGAAGCGGGAACCGTCACCGGCAGCTTCGCGAATCTCATCTCCGGTCTCCGGAGCGATGATGATCCCGACCTCTTCAATTCCGGCGGCCGCCATTGCTTCAATGCCGTAGAACAGCACTGGCTTGTTGGCGACAGGCACCAGCTGCTTTGCGCTGGTGTGCGTGATCGGGCGCAGCCGCGTACCGCGTCCGCCCGAAAGAATCAATCCCTTAAGTTTCTCCATCCGGATTGGAGCCTAGAGATTTCGCGAGGTTTGAGTGTTGACGGGATGTGAAGCTGCCGGCCGCCGGGAGGTCAATAGACGCCGCCGAGCTTCCGGTGATCCCACGTCGCCGTCTCAACGGGAACAAAGTGCATTGCCACGCGCTTTGAGGCCTGAGCCTCCACAGCGTCCCTTCCGGCTTCACCGAGGTCGCCACCGGCGTACTTGCTCATGATCTCCAAGCCAAGCTCAAAGACCTGATCAATGTCGTGGATCAACTCAACATTGGTCTTCATCATCACACCGCGCAGCTGGTCGTAAGATTCACCCGCCTCTACCTGGATCGATGCCCGGGGATCACGCTTGAGGTTCTTGACCTTCTGCGACTTGGCGAACGTCCAAGCCCAGATGTCACCGTCGCGCACGACATACCAAAGGGGCATCAGGTGCGGCCAGCCATCCTTGCCGATGGAACCACAGGTGACAATCCGCTCCTCCTTGAGGAAAGCGACGATCTCCTCGTCGCTCATCTGGATGGCGGACCGACGGCTCACTTTGAAGTTGTTCCGGAGGCCTTCGGATTCTTCGGGGTGGCAGCCTTGGCAGCAGGCTTCTTGGCCGCTGCCTTCCGCGCGCGAGGTGCCGCAGCCTTGGCTGGTGCCTTGCGGGATGTGCCGGGGCGCTTGCGGGGACGGGCGGAAGTGCCACCCAACTCCGTCACTGCGCGGAGTACTGCCTTGCGCGCATCTGCCGGCTCAAGAACAGCTGCATCGCCAGCTTCCTTGAGAATCTCCTTTACAAGCCACTCTGTCCCGGCGTAGCCAAGCTCCACAATCACGGAGCCATCGGCGAGCTCGGCAGACACTGTGCGCTCTTCGCGTGCCCACCGGGCGCGCTCAGGAGAAACCCAGACAAGTGCTGTGCTGGAAGCCGGAACCTCGCCTGTGCGTGGCCACCCTTCAATTCCCTCAGCCGGATCGACCTCAGGTCGTGGCTCGAAAGTCATCTTGGTTGCTTCAGCTGCCTTGATTCGGTCGAGACGGAAGTGACGAAGGGCCTCACGGTCAAGATCCCAAGCAGCCACATACCAGCCCTCACGCCCGTTGATCAAAGCGTACGGCTCAACCTTGCGCTTGCTGAACTCGTCCTCGTTCTCCTTGTAGTACTCAAAGTGCAGAATTCGGCGGTCGGCGGTTGCAGTGGAGACAATCTTCGCGATTCCGCCATCGTCGCCTTGTGGTCCCGCGCTTGCGATGTGCAGGCCATCCTCAACTGGGTCAACGCCAAGTGCGGTGACAACCTTCTCGCGGGCTGAGGCCAGCGAGCCTTCTGGAATGTGGTCTCCGAGCAGGTCAATGGCCGCAACAAGCGCCTTGGCCTCAACTGGGAGAAGGCGAGCAGGCCGAGCGAAGGAATCACCGTATGGCTCCGGGTCAACTTCGACCTCGTCGCCATCCCGCTCTGCGTAAAGGACATATGAACCGGCGCCGAAGTTCACGATGTTGAGCACGTTGATGTCCTCTTCAAGCTCCTCATCGGTCAGCTTGAGACGCTCCTTGAGATCAGTGGCTGAAAGCTTTGCTTGACGACGCCCAGCATCAATCAGGATCGAAGCGAGCGTCACGAGTCTCGCGAAACGCTCAGGCCTGATCGCTGCAGGCTCACGCTCCTCATCAGCCTGCTTGGCGGCGGGCACTGCCTTCTTTGCGCTGGCACGCTTCTTCTTTGCCAGCTGCGGCTCTCCGGTGTGACGATCACGCAGGAGGGCAAGGCGTTCGGTGTATTCGTCAGAAAGCTCACCTGGCTCGGCAATAGCGGCATTGCCACCAAGTCCGAGGACCCAGGAGACCAACGCTCTGGACTGTGCGTATTCGGTCGTGAAGGAGGATTCGCCCTTGCCAGCCTTTTTGACTGTGCCCACATGTCCAAAGTTGCGCTCAATCTGCCAGGCGATGCGATCGCTCAGGAGGATCTTCGCTGTGGAATTGACATCTCCGAATTGCCAGACAGCACGCTTGGCGTAAACGCGGGGGTCAAAGTCAGTGGGCCGCTGGAAGTCATGTTCAGCCTTCGTCGCATAGGCGACTTTGCCGCTCATACGGGAAAGGCGGAACACGCGGATCGCCTCGCGGTCATGCGCATAACCCACGAGGTAGAACTGCCCGGCCTGAAAGAGCAACAGGAATGGGTCAACGGTTCGTGAGCTCTGACGGTCGCGTTCAATTGTGTAGTAGTCAAAGGTGATGGTCTTGCGACGGAAGATTGCGGTTTCGATCTTTGCCAGACGCTGGGAGAGGTCATGCCCGCCAGCTGTGGCGGTGATACCCAGAGCAACAGTTGACTGATCTGGGCGCTTGTCGGGCCTTGCACGTCCCCATGAGAGCTGTTGCAGAGCGAGTCGCAGTGGCTCGGCATAGGCGAACTCACCGTCAAGCAAAGTCAATGCTGTCTGGAGTGCTGCGAGTTCACTGTCAGTGAACTCGACTGGAGCAAGGTAAAAGTTCTCCGGCGGCAGCGAGTAGTTCTCCTGCTCGACCTGTCCGTCAGCGGGGCGCTCGATCCGAAGATGAATGCCAAGCGCTTCAAGCTCGGAACGGTCCGCGTAGAAACGGCGCGCGAACGCGTCCTCGTTCATGGCGCTGTATCCCTCTACATCGCGCCTGATCTCCATAGCTGTCACCGGCCGCCTCTCTGCCATGAGGTAAGAGATGAGCGACAGCTGACGAATCAGCTTTTCTGTGTCTTTGGCCACCAAGCGAGCATAGTCAGAGGAGGCTTCCGGCTGACCTCGCCAGAGCCTTGCTACCCCGCATATTCCGCACTTTCTTGGCTTCAGTCAGCAGATTCGGCGCTTGCAAACCACGCGCCGCCGCCAATCGCAAGGTCGTAGTCCGACCAAGCGCTTCCGGGCGAAAGGGACTTCTCCAACCGATCGAAGGAGCCCAACTGGCCGCCAAGGTGATCCATCATGTGGACCAAAGTCGCTTCCCGTGAGAGCGGAAGCACGGGGCTTCCATGCTCAAGCTTTCCGTGGTGGCTCAAAATGATGTGACAGACCCCGCGGTTGAGGTGCTCGGGGAATCCGTCAATTCCCTCAACCAGGGTGCGAATCCGGAAGTAGCCGAGGGGGATCTCGCCCTGAAGCCGCCCGTCATCAGTGAAGTCAATTGCATTGGGGTCAGTCGTGTAAGCATCAAGCTTCCCAATGTCGTGCAGCAGCGCCCCGGTGACGGCAAGGTCACGATCAATCCCGGGGAAGTTCCCCGCAACATCGCTTACCGACTGGGAAACGCTCAGGCAGTGCTCAAGCAACCCGTGCTTGTAAGCCTGATGAAAACGCTTTGCTGCAGGCGCATCACGGTAGGGAGGCCAAGTTTCCGCGTCCGGTCCAAGGACCAGATCCAGAAGTTGCCGCAAGTGAGGCTGTTCAACGCTGGCGATCAGATCCCGAAGATCCTTTTCCATCTCAGCCGCCGGAACAGGGGGACCGTCCATCAGCTCCTCAGGGTCGTACTCGCCATCGGTCGCCTTGACCGCATCCGCGATCTTCAGTGAGCGGCCAAACCGTTCGTGCTCTTCAACCGATGCAACGAGCTTCACCGCGGTGCCTGGCGCATAGAGAGCTTCGAGCTCTGGAGTGCTGTCCCAGACGTTTGCCTTGATGCCTCCGGTTTTGTCAGCAAGCTCGACTTTGAGGAACGGCTTGCCCGCTTTTGTCTCCCGTGTCTGGGAGGCGCGCACCATCAGTACGCCATCAAATCTGTCGCCACCTGTGAGGTCTTTGACTGCCATCGGAACCGAAGGTAGAACCACTGCCGGACGGGGAATGTTCCGCGCAACCTTCAAGCAACCAGAGTGTTGGAACAGTGCAGGTCCCCCGTGGGGAGAAGTAATCTTTCGCGCACCGCAGAAGCACACGCAGAGTGGAGGAGAACCACATGCAGCCCTTGTTCGAATACCAAGCTGAATTCAACGGAGTGAGAACCCGTGTCCTTGAACTTGAGGGCGAGGGAACTCCACTGGTGCTGGTTCACGGCTGGGCTGACTCTGCTGACACATGGCGGCACACACTTGCTGCGCTTGGACGAGTGGGGCGTGCCGCCATCGCCATTGACCTTCCAGGGTTTGGCAAGGCTCAAGCGCTCGCTGACGGCCCGATGCTTCCTCAATACGACGACTTCCTTCAAGGTGTTGCAAAGTCAGTTGGCCCTGGCGCCGTCTTCGTTGGAAATTCACTCGGCGGCTGTGCGTCACTCCGTCTTGCTGAGCGCAACCGCAGGCTCGGTGGCGTGGTCGCAGTCGCACCAGCCGGCCTCGATATGGCCCGCTGGTTTTCGATAGTGGACCGTGACCCTGCCCTCCGCCGAATCCTCTCCCTTCCGCTCCCGATGCCATCCGGCGCACTTAGGGCCGTGGTTGGACGCACCTACCAAACGCTCGCATTCGCAAAACCGGAAACGGTTGACCCTGCGGTTATCCGCGACTTCACCAGTCACATTCCAAGCCGTACGGCTGTCGCTCGACTGTTGAAGAACGGAAAGCGACTCCTCCCTGAGCTCAAGGACCCATTTGACCTGTCAAAGATCAACACCCGGGTTTTGCTCGTCTGGGGAACGGCCGACCGGATGGTCTACCGAACTGGCGCCGACCGGGTACTTGAAACAGTCCCGAACTCACGCTTGGAGATCCTTGAGGGATGTGGTCACTGCCCCCAAATTGAGGAACCCTCCAAGTTCGCCGACATGATTCTTGACTTCGCCGCCGTCGAACCGGCTCTTCGGGCTGCCTGACCTGGGCTCCACGGGGACGCAGGCAAACGCCCTGCTGCCCCACAAGCTGGCTCAATAGTTCACTCTTGGTATTAGAAGAGCACGATGAGACTCCCTCCTACCCCCAACGAACTCAGCGCTGCTGCGGCCAACACATTTGACCGACTCTCAAGGGGCGGCCTTGCCGACCTGCGGGAGATGCCGCGCGCCGTCATAGACGAAGGGCCCCAGCGCACGGTCTACCGCTACCACCCGACCGCGAAGACAAGAGAAGACCTTCCACCCCTACTGCTTATTCCACCCCTCGCTGCTCCAGCGCTCTGCTTCGACCTGCGGCGTACTTGTTCCCTGATTGAGCACGAGCTTTCAATTGGCAGGCGGGTTTACATGGTGGACTACGGCTCCATTGCCTTCTCAGATCGGGACTTGGGCCTTGAGCACTGGTTTGAATCAGTCATCCCAGAGGCAGTGCGTGCGGTTGCTGCTGATGCCGTGGTGGCTGAAGTGGACACATTGGGATGGTGCCTCGGCGGGATCATGACCATGCTCGCCGTGGCTGACCACCCTGACCTTCCCGTTCGGTCCATTGCGATGGTCGCCAGCCCATTCGACTTCACTCAGGTACCACTGATCGCACCCCTGCGGCCGCTCGCAAACCTGGCTGGCGGAGCGGGCCCTCTCTCTGCGATCTACAAGACCCTCGGTGGCGCACCTGCCCCAATAGTCAAGCGCGCCTACCAACTTGCGGGGTTTGACAAGTATGTGACGAAGCCATTGACCATCCTCCAGAACCTCGACGACCGTGATTTCCTGGCACAGATCGAAGCTGTGGACCGGTTCATGAACAACATGCTCGCCTACCCCGGCCGCACATTCGGGCAGCTTTACCATCGCTTCTTCCGGACCAATGATCTGGCCTCCGGGTTCCTGGATGTTGACGGCCGCCGGATAGACCTGTCGACGGTCAGGCAACCCGTTCTGTCAATCGCGGGGACCGGGGATGGAATCGCTCCCTTGGCCTCCGTCCACCACATCTCCGAGCTGCTTCCCAAATCCGCCTCGATAACTCTCGACAAAGCACCGGGTGGTCACCTTGGAGTGCTCACCGGTAGGTCCGCCAGAACAACGACTTGGGAGAAGATCGACCGATTCCTTGAGGACCCATTGGCAAACGCCCCGGCGAAGAAGCCAGCGAAGGCCAAAGCCCGAAAGTCTGCTGCCAAGAAGCGAGCAGCCTAGACCGGAGTCTTGACTTCAGGCGATTCAGCCTGAATCTCCTCTGCAGCAGTCTCCTCCGGCTCAGAGTTTGGCTCCCAACCTGGCTTGCGAAACAGATAGCCAAGCTTGGTTCGAAAGTCGGGCGCAGACTTGAGGTCGGAGATGATCATCGCCCACTCATGGGTCACTACCCGAATTGGATTGAACGACTCCACATTCTTGGTGAGTCCGTAAACCACGCGCTCATTCTCTTCCCTGAAAGTCCCGAACATTCTGTCCCAGATGATCAGGATGCCACCGTAATTCCTGTCCAAGTAGCCCGTATTCGCACCGTGATGGACCCTGTGATGCGAGGGAGTGTTGAAGAGGAACTCAACTGGCCGCGGAAGCTTGCGGATCTTCTCCGTGTGAATCCAGAACTGGTAAACGAGAGAGATCGCCTGGGCGAGAACGATCGCGTAAGGCGGAAAGCCAACAATGGCCAAGGGCACCCAGAACACAACGGTGTACATGTGAAACCACTCTTGCCTGAGAGCCGTCGAAAGGTTGTAGTGCTGACTTGAATGGTGGACCACGTGGCTTGCCCAAAGCAGGCGAATTTCATGCCCACTCCTGTGGCTGGCGTAGAAGCAGAGGTCCTCGGCCACGATCAGCAGGGCCCAAGGCCAAGGCTGATCCATGGGCATGTGGAACGGAACAACTGAATACACGGCAGCCAGCACGGCGATCATCACGAGCTTCCAACCAAGGTTCATAACTACATTGCCCACTCCCATCGTCAACGAAGTGGCGGTGTCCCGAGCGTCGTAGCCAGGCTGATCCTCGTGATCATCGAAGTGGTAGGCGATCGCCTCAATCAGCACGAGCGCGATGAAGAAAGGGATCGCTGCCTTGATCAGGTCAAACATGCTTCTGATTCTGGCAGGTCACCTCGGGCTCTGGTGCTGATTTGGCCCGCTGAATAGCAGGGGTGAAACTTACTGAGGGGTATCTGGCAGGCTCCCGAGAAGGGCCGTGAGCTCCTTCTCAAGCCGCTCCACTACAGCGTCCGTGCTGCCCGGGCCATGGACCCAGACCGTTGCTCCGGACTCGGCTGAAAGGCGTGATTCAACAAGGTGACCATCAGCACGGATCCGTACTTCTGCCCTTTCGTCACCCTTGTTCCACTCCCAGCCAGAGGCCAACTCGCCAGCCTGAGATTCAACTGCCAATGCCTCAGCCTCCAGGCCAGACCAGGATCCTTCGCCCCTTGGGGCATCCAGCAACGCGCCTACGACCTGACTTGAGCTTGGCTGGGGAGCTGCGACTCCGTCGAGCATTTCGAACACAAGGCAGGGCAAACGGAGGTCTGGAATACCCGGCTCGGGAGCATCAAAGAGCCGGGTCCGTGACTCGTCCAAATGAAACCCATTCTCTGCAAGGACGCGGGCCCAACGGAGCGCTCCATTCATGTCAGTGCGCTCCAAGCTGATGAAGAGCCCCCCTGGCCTTGTCGCCGCTGCTATCCGCCCTGCCATGACCCTGGCCTCCCGGAGCCAGTCGGCATCTGGCTGGCGCTCACCTGGGAGTGGGCTGCGCGGCATCTCTGCGCTTGGAACGATCACCTCACCGAGCATTGACCTCGAGGCGTGAACGACATCCATCGTTCCCCCGGCCCACTCCGCGTGCCATGGGTCCCGAAGGTCGTAGAGGTGAAACGCGGGACTCGGCGCTTTCCATTGCTTGGCGTAGTCGCGCGCGAGCTCCACCGCCTCAGCGCAATTGTCGACTGCGCGAACCTCAGCATCCGGGGCGGCCTCGGCAATCACGCGGGTCAGGATTCCCTGTTCACAGCCAATGTCAAGAACACGCTCAGGAGCAAGTTGCGTAATCAGGCTCCGTAGCCATTTCGTTTGTTCCGAATACAAGCGGCCAGACCAGATCTCGGCCACATCAAGGCTCAACTCAAGAGAGGCATTCTTCGCTGAGTAGAGCCTTTGTCTGTTGGCCGGATCCCCCACCGCGTCAAGGAAATCCCTGGCCAGAGGACCATGGCGCTCTATGAGATCTCTCTGCATCCATCAAATCCTCCCACTTGGAGTGTCCACAAGCTCAACTAGCCTGCTCTCACGATGATGGCTCTACTCTTTCTCGTCTGGACGGGGGCTTTTGGACTGGCCTTGGCCAATCGCCGCCGAGCCTCAGTCGTCGGTGGGCTGATCGGGCTGATCCTGACTGCGGCGATGTTTCGCTACCACCTGACTGACACCATCCTGTTGGGCCTCTGACCATGTGGAACACGCGCTCAGTCATGCAGGTTCTCAACGCAGTTGCAGCTGTGGTCATGTTCTCCGTCGTAGCCGGCGCCTACGGAGTGCAGTTCATCAACTCAGAGGTCCCGTGCCCCCTCTGCCTTCTGATCCGGGTGGCCATGCTCGCTGCTGGGTTCGGGCTTTGTCTCAATGCACTTTGGGGTCCGCGGGCAGTGCACTATGGAGTCAGCCTCCTTGCATGTGTCCTTGGGGCCGGAATCTCCCTTCGGCAGGTTTCCCTCCACGTTGTCCCAGGAACCGGATCGTACGGTTCAGCCGTTTTGGGCTTTCACCTCTATACATGGGCATTCATCGTGTTCAGCACAATGATCCTCGCGATTGCCGCCGTGCTGACCTTCCAGCGTCAGTTCGGTCCCCGCAAGGCTCTGGCTCCAAAGATCGTCAAACCGATCGCTGTTGGCGTCACCTGCATCGGCCTTCTGCTCTCCGCAACAAACGTCGTCACAACGACAGTCGAGTGCACTGCAGGCGCATGCCCTGATAATCCCACGAGCTACCAACTCCACCTGTGATTGTTCCTCTGGCAGCCGCGGCTTCTCCGTTCATGTGGCTTCCCTTCGCCGCCTTCTGGGTTGCGTGTCTCGCGGCTGTCTGGGCTGAGATTCGAGAGACCGAAGGCGAGACAGACCTCCCTGACGACCTCGACCAGCCTGGCCAATAGTCAGCTGAGCGACTCGCGCCCATGTGGCGCCTCAAGGTCAAGCATCGGTCCGAGCGGAACAATCCCGTGCTCGTTCCATGGGGAGTGCGCCTTGTAGAAGTGGTCTTTCATCTCCTGAAACCGGACAGTCGCCGCAACGCCGGGCTGCTGGTAAAGGTCCCGAAGGTAGCCGGAGAGATTCCTGTAATCGGCAATCCTCCGCAGGTTGCACTTGAAATGGCCGACATACACGGAGTCAAATCTGATCAGAGTGGTAAACAGCCTCCAGTCGGCCTCCGTGGGGTTCCTGCTGTCCACCAACCATCGCTGCGCACCAAGTTGGGCGTCAAGTTCATCAAGCGTCTCGAAGAGAGCTGTCACCTCCCGCTCGTAATCATCCTGTGCAACCGCTCCCCCAACTCTGAATACGGCTTTGTTGACACGTGGGTAGACGATCGCGTTGATCGCATCGATCGCGTCTCGCAGTGGTTCGGGATAAAGATCGATTGCGTTGTCCGCCAAGTCCCCGAAGCCCGAGTTGAACATCCGCAGAACCTCACTGGACTCGTTGTTCACAATCCGGTCTGACTTTATGTCCCAAACCATCGGGACAGTCACCCGCTGAGTAAACCCGGGCGAACCGAGTTCGTAAACCTCACTTAGCAACTCAAAACCGTTGATCGGATCCACGTATTCCCCACCGGTGAACGCCCAGCCGCGGGAGTCACGGACAGGGTTGACCGCGGACATGCTGATCACATCTTCCAGTCCTTTGAGGCTACGCGCCAGGACTGCCCGGTGTGCCCACGGGCACGCCCATGAGATGTACAGGTGGTATCGACCAGCCTCCGCGGGAAAGTCACTTGTCTGATCCGCAGTGACCACGCTCCGAAAGATGTCGTCCTCCCGGTCGCCTGCAGAAGGCTCTTGCGTTCCCTCTGTACCCATAGGCGTCAGCCTAGTCGTCTGCAGCTTCCTGGCCGGATGATCCCCCGGCCAGGGCTGCGACGAAAACCTCTACTGCGTGACGCTCCGACAAGCCGCGCCGACGCAGTTCTGGAGTGCGATCAACTTGACCCGAAGTGCTTCCTTTGTGGAGGCATACGAAGAGTCAGATGCCAAGTTGTGAAGTTCATAGGGATCATTCTGGAGGTCGTAGAGCTCCTCCTCACTGCTTGGGATGAAGCTGCTCATGTTGCCTGATCCCCAGACGATGAACTTCCAGCGGTCGGTTCGGACACCGCGGTATGGCTGGTCCCACTGCTGCGGCATTGTGGCGTCAGCAAAAAGCGGTGCTGTTGCTTCAAGTCCAATCGACCTTGGCGTCAGAGTCGATGTGCCCTTCGCTGCTCCAAGGAGGGAAATGCCGTCCTGAGTACGTCCGGCCGTGGCCTTCGCGGCATCAAGAAGGGTTGCAGCGAAGTCAACGTTGGTTACGAGAGTTGACACCGTCCTTCCGCCGTTTCCGGCTGGGATCCCTGGGCCGCTCATTACCAGTGGCACTCGAATGGATTCCTCGTACGGAAGGTACTTGTCACCTGGAACACGGTGCTCGCCCTGCAGCCACCCGTTGTCTGATGTGAAGAGGACGATCGTGTTGGTGAGCTGTTTGGTCGACTTGAGCGAGGCGATCAGGGTCTTGATTCCATCATCAACCGCCTTGACTGATCCGAGCCGGCCGTTGTAATCAGCCTCAAGTTGCGCCTTCTTGAGGTCCGTAAGCGGGTTCGCGAGAATCAGCTGCTGGTTGAGTGGGTGCCCAGTCGGCGGGGCATCGAAGTTTGGCTTCTTGGTGATCTGCGACCAGTCCCAGTTGAGGCTTTCATAACGCGGTGCTGGCCGTGGGTCCTTGACAAGCTTGCTGAGGCTGCTCTTGTCCTCTGCATGCTTGTTGGAAGAAAGCGCCTTGTATCGGCCCCCGTCACGGTATCCGTTGCGAACACCACCGTCAACATCCTCGCGGTGAGGCGAAGCTGGTGACCACCAGAGGAAGAAAGGCTTCTTCGACTTGGCCTGGGCCTTGATGATCGTGTTGGAGATTCCAGCGGTCACGTCAGGGGAGTAGTTCTTTGAAACCTCAGTGCCGTACGTGCTTGGGTCTATGGAGCTATACGGACCAAAGATCGCGTTTGAGTTGGCGAGCAACTCAGCCCGGGACCAGCCGTGTGAGCCTACGCGCGGGTTCTCCTTGACCTGAATGTTGGCGAAGTCGATCAGCTTCTTGGCATATGACGAGTCGCCCCAGGACTTTGGCTTGCCGTTCTGGTTGATGGTGAAGTTGAAGTAGTCGTAGGCCGAAACGTCAAG
>JBAXHG010000040.1:0-11798 GCA_037139015.1 Actinomycetes bacterium
AGGCTGCCAAGCAGGTTCAGTGCAGTGCGCTCTGCTGTCAAGATGCCGCGCGCCGTTGCCTCAACCGTGAGTACGTCGCCGCCGTCGCGCCAAACCCCTTCATCACACATGACCGTCACAGCAGCAGTCGGGTCAATCTGATCGAAGGACTCAACCGCGCAATCAAGGCCGAAGATCACTCCGGGCTGCTTCTGGATGATCCTGGCCGTTACCCGCAAGTCAGCCGGGACGGCAGCCTCGGTTGTGACATCGCCGGGACCTACATCCTCGGCAAGTGCGACGCGGACAACATCTTCAATATTCGCGCGCAGACCGCTCAACTTCCGTCCCCTGCCATCACCACGATCGAAGTGAACTCCGGGTCGCTTGCCCCGTGAAGCTGGGCTCCACTCTCAAGGATTGCCCGGAGGTAACCGACAAGTTCATCTGTGATCACTTCACCCGGAAGAAGGGCGGGAATGCCAGGCGGGTAACCAGCGATCGTTTCGCAGGAGACTCTCCCAACTGCAAGGTCGACTGGCACGGCCTCTCCAACGCCAAGGAATGCCTCCCGTGGAGTGACGCTGGTGCCCTGCTGCAACACCTCCGGTGGCCTTACGATCGCGCCCACCGCTGTTGATGAAGGTTCGCCCCGACGGACCACGCCGGCGAGGTCCAGAGAGAACCTCTCCATCTGCTCAACAGGCTGCGCGATTCCGAGCACGAGGACGAGCGTTGCCTGTGTTTTGAGCTCAACATGTGTGTCATGGAGCTCCCGAAGGTCCTGTGCCAGCTCAAATCCTGTTCGGCCTGTGCCGCGAACATCGATGGAGATCCTCAGCGGATCCCACTCCATGGAACCGTTCGAGCCCTGGCTGAAATCTCCGACGACTCGACAGCCCGGGATTGCGTCAATCCGTGCGCGCAGGGCTGATGCGGCGGTCAAGGTCCTGTCCAGCAGTGCTTCCCCATGCACTGCGAGCTGACGGCGGGCAGCGTCCAGAGACGCGTGCAAGAGGCATGAAGCGGATGTTGAACGGACGATCCGAACACAACGCGCAACGCGGCCAAGGTCAATCCGATCACCCGGAGAGACATGGAGCATTGCCGACTGGGTAAGGCTTCCCACCGTCTTGTGCGTTGAGGTAAGCACGGCATCTGCGCCAGAGGCGATCGCCGAAGCTGGAACATCGGGATGCGCTCCGAAATGGGCCCCCCAAGACTGATCAACAACCAACGCGGCCCCGTGGGAATGGGCAACAGCTGCAAGTGCCGGAACATCAGCACAGGAGCCGTAATAGGTAGGGCTGACCACAAAGACAGTGGAGATCTCCGGATTGGCCTCTAGCGCACCCTCAAGAGCAGCAGGCGTAACTCCATGCGCCATTCCCATCTCCTCGTCGTACTCGGGGGCAACCCAAACCGGGGTTCCTCCAGAGAGGACAAGTCCATCAATCACCGAGGCGTGTGCATTGCGCTGAACTGCCACCTTGGTCCCATGCGGGGCAAGGGCAAGGCAGAGAGCATGGTTTCCCTGGCTGGCCCCGTTCGTCAGGAAGAACGTGCGCTGAGCGCCATGGAACTCTGCCGCGAGCCTCTCTGCGCTCTCAAATGGAGTTGGGGAGGGACCAATGTCAATCCCCTCCTGCCCCTGAGAAAGGTCAAGAAGAAGTGCACGCTCGCCGATCGCGCCGACAAGCCCGGGGTCTGCGCCCTCCCCGCCCTTGTGGCCGGGAACGTGGAACCGAGTTGACCCCCGGAGTCCACGCGCGACCACCGCGTCCAGGTACGGGGTCGTCGGCTGACCACCCTCGTAGCGTGTCGGGTCCTCACTCATGCCGAGGCACTCTTCATCAGGAATGCACGGGCGAAGCCATCAAGGTCGCCGTCCAGGACGCGCTGCGGATCACCGACCTCATGGTCAGTTCGATGGTCCTTGACCATCGCGTACGGGTGGAGCACATAGCTGCGGATCTGCGATCCGAAATTCACATCCTGGGCCTCACCCTTGGCAGCCGAGATCTCATCTCGGCGCCGCTGCTCCTCACGCTCAATCAGCTTCGCGCGCAACATGCCCATCGCTGTCTGACGGTTGGCCGTCTGGGAGCGCTCGTTTTGGCACTGAACAACAATTCCCGATGGCTTGTGAGTAATGCGCACTGCCGAGTCAGTCTTGTTGACATGCTGCCCGCCGGCGCCCGAAGCCCGGTAGGTGTCCACTTGAAGGTCATCGTCGTCAATCACAATCTCGCCAGTATCTGCGATGACTGGCGCGATCTCAACGCCTGCAAAGGATGTCTGTCGCCGGTTAGCCGAGTCAAACGGGCTAAGACGGACAAGCCTGTGGACGCCTCGTTCGGACTGGTAGAGACCGTATGCGTTGTCCCCGCTGGCCTTGAAGGTTGCCGACTTGATGCCTGCTTCCTCCCCGGGGGACGCTTCAAGAAGTTCAGTTGAGTAGCCGCGCGACTCAGCCCAGCGAAGTTCCATGCGCAGCACCATCTCAGCCCAGTCTTGGGCGTCAGTGCCACCGGCACCAGCGTTGACCGTTACAAGTGCGTCTCCACCGTCGTACTTGCCGGAGAACAGACGTTCCTCCTCAAGCCGTTCAAGGCGTGCCTCAGTCGCGTCAAGCATGACCCCGAGCTCTTCCGCCATGGAGTCATCTTCCTTGGCCAACTCTGCGATGTCGTCGAGATCCTCGACCTCGGTCTGCAGGGTCCTGAATGACTCCAGCCGCTTCGTTACGCGGGAATGCTCAGCTGAGGTTGCAGCCGCCTTCTCCTGGGCGTCCCAAAAGCCGGGGGCACCCATCTCCTCCTCAAGTTCACCTACGCGTGTTTCCAGGGAAGCGGGGTCAAAGATAATCCGCGAGCAGCTTCAGCTGGTCACGGATTGCCGCAAGCCTCTGCGGTGTTGAAACGGTTCGGGGTGCGTCGGCCATCTATTCCCCGTGGCACTTCTTGTACTTCTTGCCCGACCCGCACCAACATGGGTCATTACGGCCAATCTGATCCTCGTCAGCCAAGACACGCTGTTCCACCGCTGGCCCCTTGGGCAGATCAAGCTGCTCGAAGGCGTCGTTGATCTTCTTCATTGCCTTCTGGTCACCGGCTTGTGCGCGGTCAATCGTCTGCTGTCCAACAGCATTCACGATGTAGTTCTCAAGTGATTGTGGATCGTTGATGTCGACGGTCGCGGCGGTGACCGGAGCTCCGGTTGGAGCTGCTGCGGGTGCGCCTCCGCCTGCCATCGCAGCGGCAGCTGCCTCCGCCAGGGCGGATGGCTGGTTCTCCTTGGGACCGGAGTAGTTAAGCGCGGGACCTGCCTGCGCTCCCGAAGGCTGAGCCGGGAGAACGGCTTCTCCGTCAACTTCGACAACAACATTGAAGACCATCCGTGCATAGTCAGCCCAGATTGTGTCCATCAGGTCGCCAAAGAGAACGAATCCCTCATTCTTGTAGGCAACAAGCGGCTCGATCTGCGCAAAGCCACGCAGGTGGATTCCCTCGCGGAGATAGTCCATGTCGTAGAGGTGTTCCTTCCACCTCTGGTCAATGATCTCGAGCAGCAGGTAGCGCTCAAGCTCGCCCATCAGTTCAGCTCCGAGCTCCTCGCCACGGCGGTCATAGTTGCTGATCAGGAAGTCTTCGACACCCTCGCCCAGTTCAGATCGATCAATGTCATTAGTTGGGAAACGGCCGCGCAGTTCATCTGAGGGAGCGATCTCCTCAAGTCGATCAAAGAGTCCTTCAATGTCCCACTCTTCAACGAAATCACCAGCGGTGTACTCCGCGGCAAGCCGATCAGCCAACTTCACCATCTCTGCGCGGGCCTGATCACCGATCTCCGCTCCTTCAAGAATGTCATCGCGATACCGGTAGATGATCTCCCTCTGCTGGTTGAGCACGTCGTCGTACTCAAGAACGCGTTTACGCATCAGGAAGTTCTGCTCTTCAACCTTGCGCTGGGCCTTTTCGATCTGCTTGGAAAGCATGGCAGCCTCTATCGGCTCCTCGTTGCCTTCCTCGTCAACCGATCCCAGACGATCAAGGATCTTGTAGATCCGATCGCCTGCGAACAGACGGACCAGATCATCCTCTGCTGAAAGGAAGAATCGGGAGTAGCCAGGATCCCCCTGACGGCCTGCGCGGCCACGAAGCTGGTTGTCAATCCTTCGCGATTCGTGACGCTCCGTGCCGATGATGCAAAGGCCGCCGGCTTCCATCACTCGCCCACGGTCAACCTCAACCTTGGATTCGACCTCTGGCGTAAGGCGGGCAAGCGCCTCATCCCATTTGTCGCTGCCTTCCTTGATGCCTTCGCCTTGCGCAGCAATGGCCACAAGAGCTTCGATGCTTCCTCCGAGCTTGATGTCAACACCACGTCCAGCCATGTTGGTGGCAATCGTCACGGCGCCTGGGAGCCCGGCGAGCGCGATCGTCTCGCCTTCCTTCTCTGCAAATTCAGGCTTTGCGTTCAAAACGCTGTGCTTGATGCCGGCTTTGTTCAGCTGCTCGGACAAAAGCTCGGAGACCTCAACGGAAATCGTGCCGACCAGAACTGGCTGATCGATGGCGTTGCGCTTCACGATCTCCCTCACTACTGCGCTCCACTTGCCCTCTCGGGTTTTGAAGACTTGGTCGTTGTGGTCCTCACGGATCATTTCCTGATTTGTCGGGATCTGGACTACTTGGAGTTCGTAGATCTTCATGAACTCAGTTGCCTCTGTAAGTGCAGTACCGGTCATCCCAGCGAGCTTCTCGTACATGCGGAAGTAGTTCTGCAGGGTCACGGTTGCCAGGGTCTGGTTTTCTTCCTGGATTCGCACGCCTTCTTTGGCCTCAACTGCCTGATGCAGTCCTTCAGACCAACGGCGTCCGTCAAGGACGCGCCCGGTGAACTCGTCAATGATCTTCACCTCACCGTCAACTACCGCGTACTCCACGTCCTTTTTGTAGAGCGCCTCAGCCTTGAGCGACTGTATGAGGTGGTTCACGAGGAAGCCGTTCTCAGCCCGGTAGAGGTGGTCAATGCCCATGAACTTCTCAGCCTTGTTGACGCCCTGCTCGGACACCGAGACCGTCTTGTGCTTCTCATCAAACTCAAAGTCAAAGTCTGCAACGAACTCTTTCTTCGTCTTGGGATCCATGCCCTCCGGCTTCTCGCCCGAGACCATCGTCTTTGCGAGCTTGGCGAACTTGACGTACAGGTCTGCTGCCTGCTCAGGCGCACCACTGATGATCAGAGGGGTTCGCGCCTCATCAATAAGGATGTTGTCGACTTCGTCCACGATGCCGTAGACGTGGGCCTTTACGCCATGGCCAACCTTTGCGCGCCCGCCGTGCTGGACCTTCTCCTCGAGTGAAGTGGCCATGTTGTCCCGGAGATAATCGAAGCCGAACTCCGAGTTGGTGCCATAGGTGACGTCACAGGCGTAGGCCGTGCGCTTCTCATCGTAATCTTGGTTTGTCTGAAGGATTCCGATCGATACTCCGAGCAGGTCGTAGATCGGCATCATCCACTCGGCGTCTCGCTTGGCGAGGTAATCATTGACGGTCACGATGTGGACGCCCTTGCCGTTGAGGCTGTTGAGGACCACTGGGAGCGTCCCGGTAAGCGTCTTGCCTTCACCGGTCTTCATTTCCGCGATGGCGCCGCTGTGGAGCACCATGCCGCCGACAAGCTGCACGTCAAAGTGTCGCATTGCCATCGTTCGTTTGCCTGCCTCACGGGTCAGGGCAAATGACTGTTCAAGCAGCTCCTCAAGGGGAGTTGGGTCGTCCGCTCGAGCCTTTTCGCGCAGCTCATCAGCGGCCGCACGAAGCTCCTCGTCGGTCAGCAGCTCGAGTTCAGGCTCCCAAGCGCTGATGCGCTTGACGCGGTCCTCAAACTGCTTGTACTTCTTTCCTTCTCCCATGCGGAGAGCGCGCTCAAGTATTGACACCCCCCGAGGCTACCAACTGCGAGCTGAACCACCCTTGACACCGGGCGGAAGCGTTCGGGCAAAGGTCATGCAGAAGACCCGTTGGGCCCCCGCATCAAGCAGCGCCCCGGCCGAGGCTGCAAGGCTCGCGCCGGTCGTATGTACGTCATCAACGAGCAGACACTCAGGCGGCGCAGGTTGGAGGCAGCTCACCCGAATGCGCCCCTCCCGCATCCGCTCGGTCCTCGATGCCCCGGCTTGCCATCCAGACCCCCTGCCACCGTCTCGCTTGAGGAGGCTGAGGAATGGACGACCCAGGACCTCGGCGAGTTGGGATCCGAGGACTTTCGCATGGTCAACCCCAGTGGACCTGAATCTGGCGGGATGACCCGGCACCGAAACAACTCCCAGACCGGATGGAGCGGGAAGGGACTCAGAGCGGCTCATCTCAAGGGCCATCACGCGGGCAATGGCTTTTGATCCCGAGCCCTTCAGTGCGACAACAAGACCTGGGGCTGGGCCGGCGTGAACACAGGCAGCGCCGACGCTCTCCCATGGAGCAGCTGGTCCCAGACATCTGACACATGGCACCGGCAGCGCGCAGAAGGGACAGAGGTCGCCAGCCAGTCTGGGCATTTGGTCAGAGCACTTCGAGCAGAGAACATCACGTGCTCCCGGCGGCTCGCATCCACATCCTGCGCAGCGAGGCGGGATGAGGAAACTGAGCGCGAACCGAAGGGGATCTTGACGAGGCATCCCCACAGCGTTGCGTCCAAAGACTCACGACTTACGCATGGCGTGCGACGATCCTCCCAATGAGCAGCCTCCAACTTCTCGCAACGGCAACCCCAGCTGGCCCGGACGCAGGCTCTCCCCTCGTCGCCCTTGTCGCAGCTGCCTACCTTGCTGTCTATGTCTGGCGCTGGCTCAAGTGTCAACGAGACTCAAAGGTGCGCAGTCCCGGATGGGCCCGCCTGGCCGCCTTCAGCACTGGCTGTCTGCTGCTGGCTGGGGCCCTGGGCCCGCCGCTTGACCGCTGGGCGGAACAGTCAGCCACCATGCACATGGTCCAGCATGTGATCCTGCTGGACTTCATCCCGCTGCTGCTCTTCGCGGGGCTCACCAAAGCAATGCTTCGCCCTGCCACGAGGCTGCTTCACGGCCTTGAGGACAAGGTTGGGTTCCTTGCCACACCAGCATTCGCAGTGATGGCCTATTGCGGAGCGATGTTCTTCTGGCATGTGCCACCGGTCTACGACTCAGCATTGAAAAACGGGACTATCCACGCGTTTGAACACATCACGCTGCTGACAGCGGGGCTCCTTTACTGGTGGCACCTGATCAGTCCCGTGCGGGTCAGATACCGCCTTTCTGGCACAGGCCCGGTCCTTTACATGGCCACAACAAAGATTCTCGTGGGAATCCTCGGGATTGTCCTGATCTACTCACCACGTTCCCTCTACGCCTATACCGGAACATTCCTCGGCATGGACCCACTCACAGACCAACACGTGGCCGGAGCGGTTATGGCAACCGAGCAGACATTCGTGATGGGAGTGGCGTTCGCACTGCTGTTCCTGCGGATGCTCGCTGACAGCGAACGCCGTCAGGTGCAGAAGGAAACGCTGTCGGACGCGAGCTGACGCCAGGCGTCAGCTCGCGAAGGCTGCTGTCGCGCACTTGGTGATGATCTTCGAGGTCTTCACAGAGCCGGTCAGCGACGGTGTCGCCGGTGGAGTGAAAGTACTTGACAGCCTTGCTCCGAAATGGCGACCCAAGGTCTCTGAGATCAAGGTGCCGTAGAAGCGCAGACGATGCCTGCCCGCCTTGAGATGGCGAAGATTCACTGAGAGCTTGAAGTCCCTGAAGGTCGGGCTTGGCGGCGCAGCGAGCGAGGTGGGAATAGCCCAAGCCTTGCGACTTACCGTCCTTCCGTCGAGCGTGACACGAGCTCGGGTGATGAAGTAACCGCTGTCAATCGAGTTGAGCGTGAAGACCACGCTCTTTGTGGCTTTGACACAACCCTTGCTGCCGGTGCCCCGGACCGAGCCGATGGTTGCGGTTGGAACATCGAGTGCTGCGACGGCTGTCGCCGGTGTGATGAGGGCGGCTCCGACCAAGCCGAGGGCCAGAAAGGGTGTTTTGTTCATGCAGGGGACAGTAGCCCACCCGCTCCAAACTAGCGAGCGCTTGCCGGATGGCTATTTGCCGGTAAGCGCCGTCCCGTCACTTACGGCAGCCTTGCCAACGCCCTCAGCCTCAACGGTCATCGCACCCGTGACTGTCACACCATGTCCAAAGAGAACATCACCCTTTACCTTCAGGTGCTCGCACCCAATAAGCGACGGCGGGCCTGCCGGGAAGTGGTCTTCAAAGTCTGCGAGGAGCTTGTAATGAGCCGGATCAAGTTCCACTACGGGCGGGAGTCCGTTTCTTTCCGGAGCCAGGACAACATGGGCTTCTGGCGTCAACACATAGGCGTCTGACCTGACGGCAAGCAGATCCCCCGTGGATTTGACCGGGGCAAAGCGAGAGCGCGGAACCCGGATGGCCTGCGCTCCCTCAAACAGGGCTATTGCCGCACCCATGGCGGATTCCAGCTGAATCACCTCAGTCGAATCCGCGTCGGTCGGATCGACCGTCTTGCTGTTGACAATTACCGGAAGGTCAAGGACACCTTCCCCGGTTGCCAAAGCAGCATCAAGGGCCACTAGGTCAATCCACAACGAGTTGGTGTTGAAGAATCGATGTCGCTCAATGTCCTGAAATGACTCAAGGTCAGCCTCGTGGGTCTGAGCTATCTCCCGCAGCAACAGCCCCCCTTGCGGCCGTTGGGCCAGGTGACCTCCCTTGCGATCAGCTGCAGTTCGGTCTGCCACCTCCATAAGGAAGGGAATCTCCTCCGAGGCAAACCAGGAGAGAATCCGCTCGTCCAACACGGCCCCAAGGTTGTCTGCGTTGGAAACGAATGCATAGCGGTAGCCCGCGCTCAGAAGATCAGCGAGCATCCCGGAGGTAACGAGAGCTGCGTAGAGGTCGCCATGCCCCGGGGGTGCCCACTCAAGTTCTGGGTCAGCTGGCCACTCCGCCGGGTAGAGGTCACCGGAGTTCAATTTGGGGACACGATTCTGAAGAAAATCAAGCTCAAGCCCTTCCAGTCCCAGGCTGGGATGTGAGGCAAGAGCGGCAAGCGTGTCAGCGCGGGTCGCAAAGCTGTTCATCAGGATCAGAGGAAGCTGAGCGCCAGTACGCTCACGGACCTTCGTCACTTGGTTGGCGATGATGTCAAGGAAGGTGAGTCCATCCTTCGCTTCAATGAGCGACTTCGCCTTGGTCATTCCCATGCCCGTTCCAAGCCCTCCGTTGAGCTTGATCATCACTGTCTGCCGTAGGGGGCCTGCGGCATCGGCAAGGGGCAGTTTCTCAGCGTCGGGGAGTGATTCGACAGGCTTAATGGCGTCCTCAGCGATCAGCCCCCGCTCCCCTTCGGCCAGCTGATGGTGGAATCGGACAAAGGACTCAATCGCGGCGGAGCCAGCTCCATCTGTCTCAAGCTTCTGCCGGGCAGCGTCAAATGCACTCGTCGAATTCATGTTTCTGATCCTACGGACAGATGCGGGTGCGATCCGCGCAAGACGCTAGGCCTCGTCAGCATCGGGGCGCCATGAGTGCCTGTAGGCGCGCTGGTCGTCATTGAGTGAATCGATCTCAACATTCATTGAGCGGAGCTTGAGCTGGGCAACCTGAGCGTCAACATCTGCTGGGACAGCGTGGACCCCGACTGTCAGGCGGTTGTCGGCTGCCAAACGTGCAGCGCTCAGAGCCTGGGTGGCAAAGGACATGTCCATCACCGCAGCAGGGTGACCTTCAGCTGCGGCGAGGTTGACAACTCGGCCACCCGCGATCAAATTCAATCGTTTTCCATCAACGTCATATTGCTTGACCAGTGGACGCACCTCGCTCGTCAGGGCAGCGGAGGCTGAGAGCGCAGCAATGTCAATCTCCACATCGAAGTGGCCGGCGTTGGCAAGCAGCGCCCCATCCTTCATCTGGGCAAAGTGTTCAGCTCCCAGGACGCCAACGCTGCCGGTGACGGTGATGAACAAATCGCCCTTTGCAGCCGCCTGGAGTGCGGGCAACACCTCAAACCCATCCATCCGGGCCTCAAGCGCACGCATTGGATCCACCTCACACACGATCACGGTGCCGCCCAACCCTGCAGCGCGGAGAGCAATCCCCTTGCCAGTCCAGCCGTATCCGAGAACCACAACCGTCCGTCCAGCAAGGAGGATGTTTGTCGCCCTCAGAATGCCGTCAAGCGCAGACTGTCCAGTGCCGTAACGGTCGTTGAACGCCCGCTCCGTCCTCGATTCGTTGACTGCAACGATCGGACACTTAAGGTCGCCGGCGGCCTCCATCGCCCTCAGGCTCAGCAGTCCGGTGGTCGTCTCCTCCGTACCTCCAAGCAGAGCTTCAGCCGCGCTTGGATTCCGGGCGTGGAGAACGGTGACTAGGTCTGCCCCGTCGTCAAGAGTTATGTTCGGACCAGCGTCCAGCACATTGCTCAAATGCTCTGCGTATCGCTCAACTGATTCACCGTGCTGAGCACGCACGGAAACCCCATGGTTGGCAACTAGTGCGGCCGCGACATCGTCTTGGGTGGAGTACGGATTGGCTGCGCAGAGCGAGACCGTCGCCCCACCGGCGACCAGCGCCCGCATCAGGTTTGCCGTCTCCGCAGTTACATGCAGACAGGCGCCGACTGCAAGGCCGTCGAACGGTCTGTCCGCTGCAAAGCGCTCGCGGATTGAGCGCAGGACTGGCATCTGCCCGTCTGCCCATTCAATCCGGGCCTCGCCTGCTGCTGCGAGAGATGCGTCGGAGATGTCTGAAGTGTTTTTGGTCATGAAAGAAAAAACAGCGGGGTCCACCGTTCTGGAAACGAACGATGGACCCCGCTGCGAATTTCAGCTACTTGACTTGCCTAGTAGCGGTAATGGTCCGGCTTGTAAGGACCGTCAACCGGGACGCCGATGTAGGCGGCCTGATCCGGACGGAGCTCAGTCAGCTGTGCTCCAACCGCATCAAGGTGGAGTCGGGCAACCTTCTCATCAAGGTGCTTTGGAAGCACGTAGACCTTGCGCTCATAATCATCGTTCTTGGTGAACAGTTCGATCTGCGCGATGACCTGGTTCGTGAACGACGCACTCATCACGAAGCTCGGGTGACCGGTTGCATTTCCGAGGTTCAGCAAGCGGCCTTCGGAAAGGATGATCACGGAGTGACCGTCTGGGAATACCCACTCGTCAACCTGTGGCTTGATCGTCCGACGCTCGATGCCAGGGAAGGCTGCAAGGCCTGCCATGTCAATCTCGTTGTCGAAGTGACCGATGTTGCCAACGATGGACTGATGCTTCATGCGTGACATGTCGTCAGCGCTGATGATGTCCTTGTTGCCTGTGGTTGTGATGAAGACGTCAGCCTTCTCAACCATGTTCGCCATCGTGTTGACCTCGTAACCCTGCATTGCTGCCTGAAGGGCGCAAATCGGATCAACCTCTGTGATGACTACCTTGGCTCCCTGAACGCGGAGGGACTCAGCTGAGCCCTTGCCCACATCTCCGAAGCCGAACACAACGCAGGTCTTGCCTGCGAGCATCACGTCAACAGCACGGTTGATGCCATCAACAAGCGAGTGGCGGCAGCCGTAGAGGTTGTCGAACTTGCTCTTGGTGACCGAATCGTTCACGTTGATGGCTGGGAACAGCAGGTCGTTGGTCTCTGCCAGCTGGTAGAGACGGTTGACGCCCGTGGTTGTCTCCTCAGTAACACCCTTCACGCCTGCGGCGATGTTGGTGTAACGAGTTCCGTCCTCTGCGATTGAACGCTGGAG
>JBAXHG010000041.1:0-11556 GCA_037139015.1 Actinomycetes bacterium
CAATTTCAAGTGGTCCTACCTGATTGAACATTGTTCTCCGGTCTCTCCTGGCCCGCAGGCTATGCGGGAATTGAATCCTCTTGAGAGTAGCGCGAGAAGATCAACAACGCCCTGCTTGCCAAGCGTCTCTGCTCGGTCAGGAAACCCTGTCCACCAAGGCTCGGGCCACAAGATGGAATGCCTGCGGTGAAACGCCGTCCATGCTTTCAACAGCCGTGTTGGCCGTCACAATCCAATCGTCAGCGGTTTTGCGAACCGCGTCAAGGGCTCCCGTTGCCTCAATCCGCTCGCAGACCGCTTCGGCATCTTCAGGAAGGAGCTCGCGGAGATCAAGGGCAGCCAGAACGGGGTCTCGCTCCCTGGCCACAATGAGTGGCAGGGTCACCGTTCCATCAAGGAGGTCTGTTCCGCGCGGCTTCCCCGTCCGTTCGACCGGTCCGGCCACATCGAGCACATCGTCAAGCATTTGGAAGGCAACCCCAACCGCATTGGCAAACTCCTGGGTTGGGACAGGATCCACGCCGCCCGCGCGCGACCCGAGTGCTGCAGCAGCCTGAAACAGCCGAGCAGTCTTCAGGCGACAGCGGATCAGATACCGCTCGCGCGTCACCTCTACATCCCAAGCGTCTGCGCGCTGCAGGAGCTCCCCCCGAGCCAGATCGGATCCAGCTTGGGCCAGAAGCTCTACATCTTCAGCTCCGTTGTGAACAAGCTCTCCGAAGGCCGCAGCAAACAGCCAGTCACCCACGGCAACGGCCATCTCACGCCCGCCAGATGCGGCGACTGTAGCCTTGCCTCGTCGAGTCGCAGCTGCATCCAATATGTCGTCGTGGACGAGAGTTGCCGCATGGACAAGCTCAACGGCGACTCCTGCGCGGACAACTCCCTCCGGGCGCTCAGGGTTCGGTCCAGCACTCAGCACCGCCAGCAGCGGTCGAAGTCGTTTTCCCCCGCCACCGACGGCGGCCTGCGCATACTCCGCGATCGGACCGCCAGCTCCTGCTGTGATCTCTGAAAGCCGATCCTCAACCTTTGTGAGCGTTGAAACTGCGAAGGGTCCCGCAGCTTCAAGGACCGCGAGTAC
This sequence comes from Actinomycetes bacterium, assembly GCA_037139015.1. Lineage (GTDB taxonomy): Bacteria > Actinomycetota > Thermoleophilia > Solirubrobacterales > Solirubrobacteraceae > WLNJ01. Next base: position 1,085 of record JBAXHG010000041.1, read on the forward strand.
CTCCTGCGCCGGCACCGTTACTCAGGCTGCCGGCTTGCGGCCAATGTGGGTCGCGATGATTCCACCGGCGGTCAGGATCCAGCGAATATCTTCCAAGCCCGCTGAGGACATTGTCGCAGCCAGCCCCTCAGGCCCAGGGAACCGGCGGACTGAATTTGGAAGGTAGTCATATGCGGCAGAGTCGCCCGCAAACTTGCCCATGGCTGGAACGATCCGGTCAAACCAAAGCTGATGGAAAGTTGAGAGCGGGGCCTTGGTTGGAGTGGTTATCTCCAGAACGACAACGCGACCGCCTGGCTTCACCACGCGGGTCATCTCAGCGAGCCCCTTCTCCAAATCCTTAAAATTTCGAGCTCCGAAACCAACGGTCGCAGCATCGAACACATCATCTGGGTAGGGCAGATCCATTGCGTTGGCCCACTCGAAGCGGACCTCTGAAAGCTCCTTGGCGCTCGCCTTCACCCGGGCAAGATCAAGCATCGGCTCAGAGAAGTCCGAGCCCACGACATGCCCTTCAGGACCAACTCGCTTAACAAGCTCAATTGCCAAGTCCCCAGTGCCTGTTGCGACATCAAGAACGCGTCCACCGAGTGGCACCTCGGCAAGGTCAGCTGCCCTCTCACGCCAACGATGGTGAAGCCCCGCGGTCATCACCTGATTCATCCGGTCGTAGACACCGCTGATCCGGTCAAACATCTCCCGCACTTCGGGCTCGGGAAGAGTTCCCTTGCTGGACCCATTCGCCTGTTCGGCAGGAGTCACGGCTTGAAACCTAGTTCAGCTGGCCGAGGAAGGAGACCATCGCCTTGAACTTCTCTGGCGACTCTGTCTGGAGATTCTTGAACGAAGGCATCGGAGCGGTTGGGTTCCGGAGAGTCTGCGCAATCGCAGCCTCAGGAAGCTTGCTTGCGATGTGAGTCAGCTGTGGCCCAGGGCCGTCGTTGCCATTTTCGCCAATCTTGTGACATGCAAGGCAGCCTGACTGTCCTACAACGATCCGGCCCTTCTCCCACTCCACAAGTGCAGGGCCTGCGAGTGCTGCAGGCGCTTTCATTTCAATCTCGTTTGGTGAGCCAGCCGAGGCGCCCATGAAGGTCAGGTAACCCATTGCGAAAATGACCAGGATTCCCGTTGTCGTTGCAATCGGACGCTTGAGCGGATGACGCTCTGCTCCACGGTCAAGGAACGGAAGAAGCATCAACAGAATGATCCCGATCGTCGGTACTCCGATCGTCGCAAGCGGAACCAGCTGGGGTGGCTTGATGATCCTCAGAAGCTCAAAGAGGAAGAAGAAATACCACTCAGGCCGAGGAACGTAAGTGGTCGAAGTCGGGTCAGCCTTGGGGCCAAGCTCTGCACCCAGAACGAGCGACATCACAATGATGATCGCCATGATGACCACGGCGATAATGCCATCGTGCGCAACTGCGTAAGGGAAGAACGGCTCGCCCTCGGCCTTCAGTTGCCCATACTCGCGAAGGTACTCTTCTTTTTCCTTGCGATTCATGAGTCAGCCTTCTTGCGAGGCTTGTTCCATGGTGGAGAAGTGGTGCCCAGTCGCGTCACGAGCCACAAGTGGGCGCCGATCATGGCACCGATGGCGCCGGGGACCAAAAGCATGTGGATCGCGTAGAAGCGGGAAAGGGTTGTGGCTCCGAACTCCGGACCGGCTCTGAGGAAATCGCTCAGGTATGGGCCGACAATTGGACCAGTGCCGTTGATGTTGACGCCTACGATTGTGGCCCAGTAGGACCGCTGGTCGAACGGAAGGAGGTAGCCCGTGAAGGACATGGTCATCGTCAGGATCAAGAGAACCACTCCGATGACCCAGTTGAGCTCACGCGGATACTTGTACGCGCCGTAGAAGAAAGTCTGTGCCATGTGGAGGAACACGAGGACGACCATCACCGTCGAGCCCCACTTGTGCATCCCACGGACGAACTCGCCTAGGAACGCTTCGTTCGTTGTGTAACGAATTGACTCGTAGGCGTTCGTGGTTGACGGGTCGTACGCCATTGCCAAGAAGACGCCTGTCACTGCCTGCGACAAGAACGCGAACATGACTGAGAAGCCAAGCGTGTAAGTCCAGTCGTGACGGGGAACCTTGCGGAACATTGCCCAACGAACAGCACCTGAAAGCTGCATGCGCTCATCGATCCAGGCTCCTGCGTGGGTCCCGGCCTCTGCCGCCTGCTCTACAGGTCCCTTTGGCTCAGGGTTTGTCCCAGCCCGGCGGGGCTGAAGCTTGAGCGCGTCCGGAATTGGCGGAAGAAGTTTCTTGAGGTCAGGCACGGATCAGCCCGTCGGTGGGTCGGAGAGCTTCGGAGTTGAGAAGCGTGCTGGGTACATGAACTGGCCGATTCCGTCAAGCGGCTCGCCCGGATCTCGTGGTGAGAAACGGGTGAACTCGGAGTTCACGCTGTAGCGCGGTCCGATCTGGACTCGACCATCAACCTGCTGGGTGTAAAAGCGGTCGAGCGGGCGCACTGGTGGTCCGCCAATGACGGAGCCCTTGAAGTCATACACGCCACCATGGCATGGGCAGACGAACCGCTCTGCGGCCTGAACGAAGCGAACCGCGCAGCCAAGATGCATGCACCTGGTCGACACGGCCACGACGTCGTCGTACTTGTCACGCTTGGGGCCGTCGATCTCTTTGTTGTAGAGGCGAACGTAAACGGTTGAATAACCGGCTTCGCCGATTCCCGCGACGATCTCGAAGGTCTTGGGGCTGTAAGTGTCTGGGCTGAAGTCAGCGAGTGGGCCCAAGTCCTGCCACTGCCACTTCTGCCGTTCAAAAACCGGTCCGAGGGCAAAGCCAATCGCAGGCAGAGCGAACGCGCCCGCAGCGAGGGCTCCCATGCCATGAGCTGTGCCTGTCATCAGGCGGCGGCGGGTGATTGTCTCGCCCTCAAACGCGCCGGGCATATCGCGATCGACGGTGTAGGGAGACTTAGTTCTTTTTCGGTTCTGTTCAGCCATGTTTTGGACGGGGTACGACTAGCTCGGACATCCTATACCGCAGGCAGGTGCGAAGGTCGGTCAGCCACGAGTGCTGCCTATCTCAGCGCACGCCGCTTCCCAGACCCGCTCTGCTTGAGCCGGGTCTTTTGCGGCCATCGCGGCAGCGGAACCCATGATCAGGCGGCTCAAGCGGGAAATTGTTTCCGTGTCTCCTGTAGCTGCAATGCGCTCTAGGCCTGCGGCATAGAGGCGATCGCCTGCCAGAAGCGCAAGGTCTTGATCATCAGTCTCCACCAGCCGAGCCTGCCCCCAGTGAAGAAGATGTCCTTCACGGATTGCCTCTACTCCATAGCGATAAGCCGCTGGGTCAGAATCGGTTCCTGGGCCAGCGACAAGCGCTGTTGGTGCTTCATCCACGAATGCTCCTGCCGTGGTCAGCGCCGACGCCAGAAGGTCATCATCCCTAGCGAGGTCAGCCCTGAGCGCCTCAAATACGGTCATTGGTCCAACTATGCAATCTCGGCAAACGCGGCTGCCGCTGCTTCGATCGTGCGGTCAATCGCCTCATCGGTGTGAGCCAATGATGGGAACCAAGTTTCAAACTGGGACGGCGGCGGATAAATACCGCGCGCCAGCAAGGCCCGGCACCATGCGGCGAACGCTTCACGGTCAGTTCTCTGGGCACCGAGATAGTCGCTGATCGGCTCCTCGCTGAAGAAAACGGTCATCAGGCCTGGCTGCGTGACCACCTGGACCGGTCGCTCTCCTGCTGCGCTTCGCATTCCCTCAGCAAGTCGCTCTGTCGTGGCTGAAAGCTTGAGGTACGCATCGTCATCAAGCTCGCCAAGCGTGGCGAGTCCAGCAGCAACCGCCAGTGGATTGCCTGAGAGCGTTCCTGCCTGATAGACGTCCCCGGCTGGCGCAATGCGTTCCATCAGGTCCCTGCGTCCTCCGTATGCAGCGGCGGGAAGTCCACCACCAAGGATCTTTCCGAAGACCGTCAGATCGGGCTGAACCCCAAAGAGCTCCTGTGCTCCGCCAAAAGAAACGCGAAAGCCCGAGATGACCTCGTCAAACACGAGCAAGGCGCCGTTGGTGTCAGCCAACTCCCGGAGCAGCTCAAGGAACCCTTGCGCTGGAGGAACAAGCCCCATGTTGGCCGGAACCGGCTCGGCAAGAATTGCGGCGAACTGATGCTTGGCGCATGCGGCGGCGAGTGCGTCCCGGTCATTCCACGGAACCACGATCGTCGCCGCCGCTGCCGCTGCTGGAACCCCTGGGCTCCCGGGCACTCCTGCTGTGGCAAGGCCCGAGCCCGCCTCCGCAAGCAGTCCGTCTACATGTCCGTGATACGCACCTGAAAACTTCAGAACTGGCTCCCGGCCAGTGACCGCCCGGGCCAAACGAACGACACTCATTGCCGCTTCCGTTCCAGATGAAGTCATCCGAAGCATCTCCACTGACGGAAGCCGGCGACAGACCTCCTCTGCCAAGTCCACCTCGATCTCAGTCGGGGCACCAAATGTGGAACCGCGCTGAAGCTGGTTCGTGACCGCCTCAACGACTGCAGGGTGGGCGTGGCCGAGGATCAATGGCCCCCAAGAGCAGACGTAATCAATGAACGAGTTGCCGTCGACATCGGATATTTCGCAACCCGATCCGCGTTCAATAAAGATCGGATCCCGACCGATTGCGCGCATCGCCCTGACTGGCGAATTGACTCCGCCGGGAAGCACAGACAGGGCACGGTTGTAGAGCGCGCCTGATTTCGTGTCGTCAAGTCCTGTGCTCATGGGGGGTGAGTTTCAGCGGGGGCGCCGAGAGGCGCTAACCGTTGCTGTGCTCAGACTCCCACTGCTCAAATTCACCTGTGAAGTACTGCATTCGGATCTTCTTGAACTCCGTTGAGGAGTAGAGGACCGACCGCTCTTGAATTCCCGTGTCCTCAGCTATCGCCTCAAGGATCGCGTCGCACTCTTCCTTTGAGCGTCCGTGAGCCATCGTGAAGAGCGCATAGGGCCAGTCGGCGTAAGTTGGCCGCTCGTAGCAATGTGAGATTCCACGGTAGGAAGCCATCCGCCCGCCAATCTCGAGAATCTTGTCCTCAGGAACTTTCCAGACGCCCATTCCGTTCGCGCTGAACCCTGCGCGCCTGTGGAAAAGGATCGCGGCAACGCGGCGGAGTATTCCTCGCTCCTTCATTCCCTCAAGGTGTGTGAGGAAGTCAGCCTGTGAAATTCCAACCTCCGCGGCAGCAGGGGCGTAAGGCTCGGACACGATCGGCATGTCTCCCTGAAGTGCGCGGATAACCGCAACGTCAAGGTCGTCGAACTCAACGACATTTACCGCAATTGGCTTAACAGCCTCAGCCTGCGGTGTAGCGAGCGCCTCGGTTCCGCCCTGCATCTCCAAGTCCATGCGGATCTTGAACAGGTTGAGAGTCGGAAGCTGACGGATTGACTCTGCACCGGCCTCGGCTGACAGGACATCAAGCGTCCCCTGGAGTCCAAGCTTTGAATCTGGGGTTGTGGCGATTGTGAACCACATGTTGAACTCGTGGTCACGGAGATAGTTGTGAGTTACTCCGGGGTGTGAGTTGATGACCTTCGCCGCGCGATGCGGATTCTCCGGGTCAACCTTTGCCGCGACCAACATTGAGGAGAAGCCAAGTGCCCGGGTGTCAAAGATCGGGGTGACCTGGCGGATGATGCGTTCCTTGATCAGGTGCGCGACCCGGGTCAGAACCTCAGACTCTGGAATTCCAGCTGCGTCAGCGACGGCTGCAAAAGGCTTCGGCGCAATCGGGAAGCTGCCTTGCATGAGGTTCAGAAGTGTGCGATCGAGATCGTCAAGAGGAACGGCTGAGCCGCCCTTCCTGCTTCTCGTCTTTGCCTTTGCTACTGGTCTTGTAGCCACCGTGCGGCCTCCAATGCGTGATAGGTAATTACCGTGCCGGCCCCTGCCCTGCGGATCGCCGTAAGCGACTCCAGGACGGCTGCCCTCCGATCCAGCTGCCCATTGGCTGCTGCAGCTTCGATCATGGCGTATTCGCCACTCACGGCGTATCCAGATACGGGCATCCCGAGTTCTGAGCTCACTCGGTGGATCAGATCAAGGCTTGGTAGAGCGGGCTTGACTATCAACGCATCAGCTCCCTCGCCGATGTCAAGCGCAGCCTCTCGGATGGCTTCCTGCGAGTTGGCTGGGTCCATCTGGTAGCCGCGACGGTCGCCTTGCTCTGGGGATGAGTCGGCGGCATCCCTGAAAGGTCCGTAGAACGCAGAAGCGTGCTTGACGGCATAAGACATGATCGCCGTCTCGGGAAGTCCGGCAGCGTCGAGCCCGGCCCTGATTGCTGCAACCCGGCCATCCATCATGTCGCTCGGGGCCACGATGTCTGCTCCGGCCTGGGCTTGGCTGACTGCCGTAGCTGCAAGCAGTGGCAGAGTCGCGTCGTTGTCCACCTCACCGCTGTCAGTCAATACTCCGCAATGCCCATGGTCCGTATAGGCACAGAGACATGTGTCGGCCATCAGCACCAATTGGTTGCCGACCTCTGCTCGGATTCGCTGCAGAGCTGTCTGGACCACTCCGCCAGCAGCCTTGGCAGAGGAGCCCACTGCGTCCTTCTCTGAGGTAATTCCAAACAGCAGAATTCCACCCAAACCAACTTCCGCAGCCTGCTCTGCAAACCCGGCTGCGGAGTCAAAGTCGAGTCGTGAAACACCCGGCATGCCTGCAACCGGTTGCACGTCGCTTCCCTCGTGGACAAAGATCGGGGCGATCAGGTCGCCTGGATTCAGAGTCGTTTCAGCGAAAAGCGCGCGGAGTGCGGGCGTGCGCCTGAGGCGCCGCGGTCTTGAATTTGGAAAAGTCATCAGCTGCCGAGGATAGGCGAGTCTCGCTCCTGCGTCCCAGCACGGGACGCTCCCCACACAATGGGAGACGCCCCTTGGGCGGTTAGCTGGCTGGCGGCTGTGGTTGCGAGGTACCCCAAGGCTCCAGCTCCACATGCCTCCGCAGGTAAAGAGCAGTTGCCCTCAAGATTGCCATCAGGGGAAGCGCGATCAACGCTCCCACGACTCCGTAAAGGCTGGCGCCCAACAGGAGGGCAAAGAGGACGAGCAGCGGATTAATGCGAAGTGAATGGCTGAATATCTGCGGCGCCACAACATGCCCCTCTACCTGCTGCAAGGCAACGAAAATGATTCCTACCCAGACAGCGTCAAGCGGGTGGTTCACAAGGGCGACAATGATCGGCGGGATTGCTCCCAGGACGGGGCCGATGTAGGGCACCAATTCCATCAGCCCGTAGAAGACACCAAAGAAGACCGCGTAGGTCTCGCCTTGGGGGAAGAGCCCGATCACCCCCGCAAGCCACATCAGGATGCCAGCACTCAGGCCCATGATGAAACTGAACAGCAGCTGCCCTCGGACATACCCAAAGACAGCCCGTTGCACAGCCGTTGGGTAGTCGTCATCCGCGGATCCGTCACCCGGAGGCATCACCGACCTGACCAGACGTCCGATGGAATCTGCGTAGAGAAGCATGTAGATCGAGATCACAAAGACGAGGATCAGAGAGAAGGAGAGCGTCGCCGCGCTCTGGAGAAGCGTTTGAGTGAAAGACACGACATCACCGGAACTCTTCGAGAGCTGGCGCTCCAACACTGAGACAGCGGACTGGCCCTGCCTCTTGATTTGGACGTGGTAGCCATGGCTGTCAAACCAGTGCTGAATCGAGTCGAGGTTGTGACCGGCGCTTCGTGCCAGCGCCGGGACCTCATTGGAGATCGTCCGGACCTGCGATGTGACTGGGTTTGCCAGGAGCCCGGCGATTATCACCAGAGCCACAAAGAAGCCCAGATAAACGAGCAGGACCGACCACCCACGACGGAGCCGCAAACGACGGGAAACCCTCACAACAAGCGGGTTGAGGATCAATGCGATTACGCTCGCAACAATGAAGAGCACGAGAACTGGCGCTGCAGCTGACGCAATGCCCGAAACAAGCATGGTCCCAAGCACCAGCACGACAACCTGCACCCAGCGCGGAACAATTGCTCTGGCCGGGACCTTTGATGCCACGGTGGGCTGCTCTGTTGTGCCCTCCGTCATTACCGCGATTATCAGAGGTGGGTCGGCGTGACGGGCGAAGGCATCCTCTTTGTTGGTGACATTGTCGGCAGTGCGGGACGGCATGCCGTGCTGACCCTGATCCCCGGATTGATTGAAGAATTCTCTCCCCGCTTCGTGATCGTCAATGGCGAGAACGCCGCTGCAGGGAAGGGAATCACTCCCCGCATAGCCGAGGACCTGTTTGCGGCCGGAGTTGACGGAATGACACTTGGCAACCACGCCTACCGTCGCAAGGAGGGTTGGGCGCTGCTTGACGAAGATCCTCGCGTGGTCCGTCCAGCAAACCACTTCATGTCAAGCCCGGGCCGCGGCTCGACCGTGATCGAGAAGGACGGAGTCCGCCTCGGTCTGCTGAACATCAGTGGCAACCACGGAATGGACGCACCCCATCCATTCATGGCGGCAGCTGACGCGGGAGTACACGAGCTGAAGTCCAAGACCGACCTGATACTCGTTGACATTCACGCAGAGGCAACGAGTGAAAAAGTGGCCCTTGGCTGGCATCTGGACGGCAAGGTCACCGCAGTCGTCGGAACGCACACTCATGTTCCAACCGCGGACGCACGGGTCCTCCCAGAGGGAACCGCCTACATCACCGATGTTGGCATGACCGGATCCAGAGACGGAGTAATCGGAGTGATCCGCGACCAGGCAATCCAGGCCATGTCGTCGCATCTGCCAGTCCGCTTCGAGCCAGCTGAAACCGACCCTTGGATCAACGCCGTTCTGATTGAGCCTGCATCGGGAGACAACCCGGCAAGCATTACGCAGGTACTTCGCCCCGCGCCTTAGGTTTCAAATCCCAGTCTGCGGCCAAAGCGACAAACACTGCCGGTAGAAACCAGACGATGTAGGTGTAGAACCAGTAGACCGCTGTCAGCTCAAGAGAGATCAGGACCGCGGCAGATAGAGCGGCCAGCCGGATAGGCGTACGAAACTCGGCTCTTGGCTTCAAGGTCGCGAGCAGGAGCACCAGTCCGGCGACCACCTTCCATCCAATTCGAGACCAGTCAGGCAAGTGCCAGTAACCCCATGCGGTGAAAGGGGAGTCGCGCCCTGACTGGAATCCAACGGTTCGATTCCAAACCTCAAGTGGATCTCCCAGATACGGGCCCATGACCACCAGGCCGGCTATCAGGAACGCGCGGGCGTAAACGACCATGTCCCTTAAGCGGCCAGAATCCGTGGCCCGAAGGAAGACGGGTGCGAGCGCCATTGTGGCCATCTTGGATAGCCCCCCGAGCACAGTGGAGGCACCACGGGCTGCCGCTCCAGCAACTCCGGTCAGTGTTGCCGCGACCAATGTGAGCACGAGCAGCAGCGCGGGGAGCGTGTCGTTGGCAGCGCACATCGCTACATAGAGGGTGAACGGACAGGTAACCCACATCCAGGCGAGCAGAAGGGCGCCGGGGGGACCTCGAAGCCGCCAGCCGAGCAGCGCAATCAGACCGATCAGAATCAAGTCAAAGGTGATCGCGGCTGCTCCAGCCGCGGCCATCCGTCCGTCGTTTGAATCGGCATCAAAGATCAAAGCGAATGGCACATACGCCGCCCAGGTGACCGGCCCGTAAGTGTCACCCCGTTCAATTCTGTGCGGGAAGTGGCCGTACACCAAGGCACCAGAAGCAAGCCTGTTGCCCCCGATGACGCTTGCCTCGCCAACATCAATCACATTTCCGTCGGCAATTGCAAAGGCAGCGCGGAACCCAATCAGGAACACGATCCCAACGAGCATGACCTTGGGCCCTATAAGCGTCCTAAGTGGCGGCGGTGTCAACCGCTTTGCGCTCACACCTCGGTAAAGCATGCGGCCAAGCAGCCAGAGCAGTGGCGGGTAGAGCGTCGGTACGGAAATGTCCATGCGGCCGCGGTTAAATCCAGCGATTGAGACGGACAACAGGGCGACGGCCGCGATGTCAGCGTGTCTCAAGCCCGGCTTCCCTCGTGGCAGGAACGGCAACAGGAATAGGGCGAGCAGCGGAAGCCAGACCCACAGTGCTGATGCGTCCTTTCCAAAAGCTCCCGGATAACCACGAGCCATGGTCCAAGCTGCCTGAAAGCCAGTCCACTTCTCCGTGACCTTGCCGTCCTTGAGAGACACGAAAACTTCCGCGATCAATTCCCCAGAGGGTGACCAGAGCTGCTCCCGCCAGCGCCCCGGCTGCTTCGTTGAGTCCCAGTGCGACCCCTTGTGGGACTTGGCCTGTTCGCGGACGGCCGGGATCGCCTTTGCAGTCGTCAGCGCCTCGGAGCGGCTTGTCGCCGCCGTTGCCGGTGCTGCGCCAAAGGCGCAGAACACCAAGCAGGCAGCTAGTGCCTCAGCTGGAAGCCAGCGTCGCAACGTTTGGGTCAAGATCGAAATGCTCGCG
>JBAXHG010000042.1:0-11325 GCA_037139015.1 Actinomycetes bacterium
TCGCACCGACTCTCACGGTGTTAGGTGACATGCGCAGAGTTGTCGTTGCCGCCACTCTGATTTGCATCTGAGCAGCCGTGGCCAGATCTCTCCGGTTACCTGCATAAGAAACTCGAATACGTCGCCCAGGTCCGGCACCTATCGAAAACCGGAAGCGCCCCGCGTGATCCGTCGTCGTGGTCGAGACCGGCGTCCACGCAGCCCCTGCTGCACTTGTCACTGAATCAAGGGATACAAGCCCAGCGGCCACAGGGAGCCCGTCACGGTCCAGCAGGCGTCCCGAAACAGCGGACCCCTGCCCATGCGCGAGCGTGAACAGGGAAGACGGGGAAGCAGTAGCGCTGGACCCCTCTCCCATGCGGGCTTCGATCGTCGATGGTCCTCGCAAAGGCAGGGTCACGAGCGCAGGATCTTGGACAACGGTCCGGTCGCTGGTTGCCTCATTCCCCGCAGCGTCGGTAGCTGTGGCCTCCATCTCCCAGACGCCAGGGGCCAGCCCCTTGTCATCAATCAGCCCGACCGCCCTCGTTCCCTTCGTCTCCATCGCCAAAGGAATCCATTCGCCACCGACTATTGGCCGCATCCTGACTTTGACCGATGTCAACCCGGAGGTCAGATCACTTGCGTCCACCCGCACGACTCTCGGATCAGCCACATCCTGAGGCAGAAACACAACGTGCTCTGGCGGAGTGCTGTCTAGCCTGACCACTCCCTCAACGCGCCCGGATCGATTCCCGGCAGCATCGGTGACGGACGCCGCGACGCTGTGCACGCCGTCGGTGTCAATGACCACCTGAGCGGAATCTCCAGCCTCAGCGTCAACCAGCCCCCCATCCATCCACAGCCGGGCTTCGGCATTGCTGTCTTCTGACGCCCCCATTCCAGACAGCGCCGACTGGTCCCTTCCCACGACAGAGACAGTGACCGGAACTCGCTGCCAACCGTCTTGGATCCCACCTACCGCCGCAGTCGGAGGGGTGTCGTCAACACGAACCTTGAATGAAGTTGCGGTCTTGGAGATGACGCCCGCTCCACTCACCGTGCGGAACCGAACATCTGAAACGCCTTCCGGAAAGTCAGCCAGTGAGATTCCCTCATCCCCGATGCCCAGGTTTACGTCGAGCCCGGGGTCTGCCCCCACCGCCCAGGACCATCCGGCGGTCCCTGAGGGAAAGAGCGCAGTTGAGCTGATGTCTGGCTTGAGCCGCGTCAGCCGAGCGCGCTCCCGAGTCATCCAGCCAGAAGGCCCGGTAACTGCAGGCGCTGGTGGAGCCGCGTTGTCGAAGCGGAGCTTCGCCGCTGGAGAACCGGAGCCCACATCCACGTTTCCAGATGCGTCAGTCATGAATACGCGGGCCTCCCATTCCCCCCTTGCCGGAACTCGGACGCTGGCGGTTGAGAATCCTGACTCGTCAGTTGTTACGAACTGGTCGGCAAGGCAGTCTCGGGGCTCTCCCGTGGCGCGACAGACCTCGAGCCTTGACGAAACAACTGGTGAGGCACCATCAGCCTGGACCGTCGACCAGCGGAGCTGAAATACCGGCGACAAGCGCCAGCCATCCCCGCCATCCACAACGGGTGCCGCCGCTGACGTGGGGGCTGATCCGTCGATCCCAAACGTTCTCGAGACTCGTGTCTTGTTGCCTGCGGCGTCCAGAGCTTCGACCGAGTAGTCGGCCCTCCCGGCAGGGGTTTGCCCGTCACTTCCAAGAGGGATGTCGACCGACCGGTCATCACAGGGCCGTGGCCTCGTGAAATCACATGACTGAGCGACAGTGCTGATGAGAGTCCCGTCACGCAGGAGTCGAATCTGTGACACCCCGCTTGCGTCGCTTGCGTCAATGTGGATCACAGCACCAGGCTTGACCCATGGCTCCGACCATGGAGCCCCGTTGACTTTCAACGTGGGCCCGACAGGGTCGTTCACCTGCACCCTCGAATACCACGTGGAAATCATCGCGTCTGGTCGGGTCCTACCGTCTCCCCCGTGACAGCTGTTGGTGGTGCAGTCGACCGCTATCCGAAGCCACGAAGCGTTCGCGACATCACGATGCAACGGCAGGCTTCCTGTGACCCAGTTCCTTACGCAGGCACCAGAAGTGGGCCCGCAACCCAAAACCTGTCCCCTTGAAGACTGAAGATGGGCAGCCCAACCGGGTCCATATGTGGCGTACTCCCCCGCCCAATCAATCCCGACAACGGAAGTGCCAGCGGGGGCGTCAAACCGCCATGAGGAGCCTTCTCCGTTTGGCACTGTGCGGTCAACAGTTGTGCTGCGCACCATCAGACCGTCAGCCGACCCAAACGCTGGACACCGCTGCCTACCCACAAACCTGTCCCGATCCCCAAAGTCCGCAGTCCAAGCGTGGTTGGCTCCTCCCGTGGCATTGCATGAGACAACTTCGTAGGTTCGTGCTGTCGCGGTTGAAGCCGACGTCGAGAGAACGACAGCGATGGTCGCGAGCATCGTTCCTGTGGATCTGAGGTGCATTGCGTTTCCTTTCACGGTCATGGACCGAACTCCGGCTGGGTTTGCCGAACTGAGCTTGTTTTCGTTTGTTGCTGCCTGTTTGCAGATGTGGCCGTGGAAGAAGCTGGAGAAGGCGTCCGGGCTGATGTGTCCGTTGCCCCCATCGGGTCAAATTCGAGTGCGGCTGGAGCCGGAGCAGGTTGGGCCTCTGGCTGTTTGGCAGGCGCCTGGTCAGCAGGCGTCACTGGGCTCGCTGTTTCCGTTGTCTGCTGCGGATCCGAGGTGACCAGCGGCTCCGGCGCTGAACGGGTTGTGGATGCAGCGGCAGCAGGAACCCTCTGGTCTCCAATGGCCGGAACCCCACCGACTGCCGCCCCTCCAGAGGCAAGTGCTGCCGCTGACAAGGCAACAGCGGTCAGCTTCGTCGCTGATGCTGCCTCAATCGCCGTCTGCGCGCGGGTTCCCGCGTACACCGTCCGCTCCGTCATCCACGCCGAGGAGGCGTGGACCGCTCTTAAGATGCGATCGTGCAACGCGAGGATCATCGGGATGCCAAGGGCGAACCGCGAAATCGGCGGCCTCCCCCCTGCTGCCTCCCGTCTACAGGCAACGCAGCGAGCGAGATGCAGCCTCATTGACTTGCTGGGCGTTGGAGCGTTGCCTTTGTCCGCTTGGGAGGCAAAGTAACTGAGGACTTCCGAGCATTCGCTGCCTCGATCGATAGAGGCAACCCGCTTCCGGAAGGCCTTCGACCCTTCCGTGATCAGTCGGTTTACCTTGGTGTAGCTCCATCCGTTGGCAGCTGCAATCTCCTGGTAGGACAGCCCCTCAGCCTGGAGCAGAAGGGCCTCAGCCTCCCTCGGCTTGATTGTGCTGAGCGCCTCACTCGCAACACTCAGGCGGTCCAGGGCCTCAACCGTGTCCTCGGACCTTGCCCGCCCCGCAATCCGCTCCAGATCAGGTTCAGATCGAGTCACAAGCCTCACCCGCTCTGCCCTCACCGCAAGGGCCTCATTCTTGACAACCGTCCTGAGCCATGCGGCTGCGGTCAGTGGATCAAGCGAGTCCGCTCTTCTGATCAGGATCTCAAAGGCCCGCTGGCAGGCATCATGGGCATCATCGGAGCAGACGCTGTATCGGCTCGCTATTGAAAGAAGACGTGAGAGTTCAGTGGCGACAAGCATTTCGACCAGGTCCTCGCCGGTGGCAGCATCCACGCCTAGCTTGGGCCCAGAAGCAGGTCCGCTTACTCGCCGCGGCACTTGCCGGCGCTCTAACCCTCTACCACTGCTCACTCCAGGTGCTGTTCTGTGTGTATGGATGCGCATCGTCTTGCCCTCCCGAACACGGGTAGGGGTCGTCTCCTGACTGTTCGCCCCCTGTAAGGGGCGGAAGGGGATTGAAACTCCCGCAAATAGCGGGCTTTTCACTCGGTTTGTGTGCGGCGGGCCCGACGGCATCAAGCCCTGCTGAAATCTGAACCCTCAATCAAGAGGGTCCAGTCACTACAACACTCGAATTGCGCAAAAGGATCGCTAGACCCTCATGTCTGGCTCAAGCCGACCCTGACCCCATGTCCGGGATAGCCCAGCTCGGCTCGATCAGGCTGGCAGTGCTGCTGCAGCCGGCTCGAGGGGAAGAGCGAAACCCTGGGCTCTTGCGCGCTCGGACCCGGCACGTATCTCCTTCTCAAGGTCATGGAGATACTGCTCAAAGTCAACCTGCATCGTGTGTCGCTTGCTCTTCACGTAGCGCTTGAACATTTCCTCGCGCTCGCGGGCGATGTCCGCGTCCATCTCGGACCGTGTTGGCAGCGCGTACTCCCCCCGGAGGTAACTAGCAATCCATCTACCCTGTGCCTCTGAAAGAGGCATAACTGCACCAAGTGGCTGCAGGAGACCAACGAAGAACACATTGGGGACATTTTCCTTGAACACCCGCCTGAAAAGGAGGAGGTCATTGTCTGGCGCTGAAATCAAATCGTCATCAAAGAATGGGAAGCTGACCTTGTAGCCGGTGCAATAGACGATCACGTCGGCCTCTACTTCAGTGCCGTCCTCAAATAGGACCTTGTTCCCCTTGAGCTCAGAGATGTTCGGCTTCACCTCAACGGAGCCGTGAGTGATTCGGGAGAGAATGTGGTCTGAGATCGTTGGATGCGCGTCGCCAATCTTGTGGTCTGGCTTTGGCAGACCGTAGTCCTCAACCTTGCCAATCTGTGCGCGCATCACAGTCTGCATGAACTTCTGGCGAATTCGGTACGGGACCCTGGGATCGTTTTTGAGCACCTGGTCAAGCGGCTTTCCGAAGATGTACTTAGGAATGATGTGCGCACCGCGACGCGCTGAGAGATACACCTTGTCCGAGACGTAGCTGCCCTCCACGGCAATGTCCATCGCACTGTTGCCCATACCTACGACGACCACCTTCTTGCCGCGGATGTCCTCTGAACTTGTGTAGGAGTGCGCATGCATTTCAGTTCCACTGAACGCGCCAGGGAATGCCGGCTCTGGCCAGCGCGGATCCCAGTGATGACCGTTTGCGACAACCAATGCGTCGTATCGGTCAGATCCACCGCGGCTGTCGGTGATCGTCCAGACGCCATCGTCGCCGCGGAGCGCGCCCGCTACGGCAGTCTCAAACCTGATCCTGCCGCGCAGTCCGAAATTGTCAACGTAGTCGTTGAAGTAGGTGGCAATGTGACTGTGATGCGGGAAGTCCGGAAAGGAAGGCGGCATTGGATAGTCCGAATACTCCATCCGTTCCCGCGAGGTGTTGATGTGGAGCGACTTGTATGAGGCGCTCATGCCATTGCTGTTGCCAAATACCCAGTTGCCGCCGACGCGGTCTGAGGCTTCGTAACACGTGACATCGAAGCCACGGTCCACCAGAGCCTTCAGCGCCGTTATGCCGGACGAACCGGCTCCGATAACAGCGACCTTTGGCAACTCAATTGACACTTGGCACCCTCTCCTCAATTGCACTTTCAATCCTGACAATAACCGACATCAGCAACGTCCCACGCCAACTAATGCGCGGGCTCGCAACCGCACGGGCAAAAGAAAGCCCCGGCCACTCTGATGAGTGACCGGGGCTTGCAATCAAACCCAGATGGGCGGCTTCTCTAGCGGTGGCTAGAGAAGGAAATCGCCTGCTGGAACGTTGGGCGGTTGACCCAGCGCATTGTGAACTCTTTACCAGTTGCCGGGTCGTTTGGATAGACCGGGCCGAAGTGCTCACGCTGACTGAGCGGGTTCTCCGTGATGCTCACAACACTGGCTGCCTGAAGGGCTGCCCAGAGAGCCGCGCGGCATGCAGTAAGGCCGCCAGCGCCACCACAGTAGGTCTGGCTGTAAGGACTCTTGAACGTGTCACCAAGGAGTCTTCCGAGGTCCTTGTTCGCAAAACCAACGCCAGTGCTGTTGTTGGTCTTGTCACCTCGGCCGACATGGCCAAGCATTGCTGATGCGTCGTCGTGGCTCAGACGACCCTCGACAACAGCGTCGATGATCTTTGGCCAAGCTACGCCCCAGTTGCCGACACCTGACTCGTCGAACAGTCCGTCGAGGTTGGTGTCAATGCGGCTGGCATCGTGAGTTGTGATCCACGTGTCAATTGCTTGCGTGAACGTTGCTGTCGTTGAATCAGGAGCTGCTGCGGAGATCGTCTTGGCAGTCCCGCTGAGCAGCACGCGCTTGACGTTTGGCCAACCGTTGATTGCACTTGTGTCTTCGCTGCCGGCCTGGTTCATAACGGCAACAACATCGTTGAGCTTGAGTGTCTTTCCTGCTGTCCGTGTTGTGCGGAACAGACGCTGGAACAGGCCCATGCGGTGGGTGGAGGCGTAGCCCCACTCATCGTCAGCTGCACCCCAACCGTTGGCGGGATGGTTGTTCCAGTTGGTGATAATCGCCGAAGCGTTGTCACCGGCGACGGCCTTCGGGTTACAACCGTGCGGATGCGAGTTCTGATTGAGGAATCCCGTCCAGTCGTATGCACCAGTTCCGAGAGTTGGAAGCGACGAATCGAGTCCCGCAGCGCGGATTGGCAGACGGCCCGACGAGAAGAAGCAGATGTCCTTGTTGTCGACGTAGTGCCAGTTGAACGTGGTGTCGAACTTGTTGGCGGTCGAGAAGAACGTCTTGCTGCTCTTCACCTTGCCCAGCGTCAGATCGGCAAGTGCCAGGGCGCTGTACGGCTCGCGCCCACGGTTAGCCCGGAAGTTGGCGACAGCGTAAGGAGCGCCGTCAATTGTCACTGTGCCACTGACAGGACCGTGAACGGTCTCGTAGAACGTGAGCTCACGAGCCGGGTCACTGCCCTTGGCTGAAAGCAGACCGGCGTCAAACGTGGTCATTGCCTTGCAGACACCGTTGTACTCGTAGTACTTGCTCGAGCGGGTTGGTGTTCCACCACCGGGTACGCAGAGCTTCTCCACGAACTGATCGGTGTTGTCCGACGATGCTGAGGTCAGAGACCATGCGAAGTCAGGACCGCGACCGATGAGGCCGTATGGCGCAACAGGAGCCACTGCGCCACGGAAGTCATAACCGCCACCGTGAATATCAACCTCCATCACGATCTCGGGGTAGTAGTACCCGAGCTGTGGTCCCATGACTGCAAGAGGCTTGCCTGTTGCCGACCTGGAGGCCGGAACGAGCAGAGCATTCGACATGTATCGCTTGGTTGGCTCTGCTCCAGCGACTCGAGTAAATGTGTTGTTGGCCGAACCTGCGTCAATCACCTTGGAACCGGCAATCGCAGACGCGAGGCTGTTCGTTGGCTGCACGTTGTACGGGAAGGCCGTGTCCTTCCAAGACACTGGCGCATCCAAGTCATTTGAATGACGAAAGTCGCGGTAAATCTTGAGAGCCTGAGCCGGGGTGAAATCACCCTGAAGCTTAGCGAGGAGGCTTGAGTTGCCAACCTCTCCACCGCCACCATTACCGAAGATCGAACCAATGAATGAGAACGCGGCGAACGCATCCTCGACCGTCCAAGGGTTTGAGACAGCGGCAGCCTTCTCGTCTGAAGTGCCGTAGGACTTGTACCAAGCTGCTACTCCAGCAGCCCAATTCGTGAAGTCGGTGACTACAGCAGCGTTAGCGGTACCAGCCTTGCCGAAGTCAGTTACCTGCTTCGTCATGAACGCCTTTGCAGCAGCGCTCGGAGCAAAGCCACGAGCCTGCTGAATAAGTCCGAAGGCGCTGACGCCAGGGACGCTGAGGGCAGAAACATAACCCGGTCCACGGCCGAAGGAGATAAGGAGACCGCGGTCACGAGCCGCGAGGAATCCCATTGTCCATGCGCCGTCTGCCCGGCTGCTCACGAAGACGTGAGGAACCTTCTTTGAGTCGTTGCAAACCCAAATGCTCGCCTTTGCTGGCGGATGGGAGCACTTGTAGCCTTCCGGAGTGACGTTATTCTGAATCGGAACAAACGCTTCGCTCTTGAAGTAGTCGCCGCTCTGAACGTTGGCCATCGTGACATTCCCTCGGAGTGGTGTGAGGGCGTCGTACATCCTGCCCTGATCCACAGAGTTCTCGGACGAGACGAGGTCGCCTGCCTCACCGGCGGTCAGAATGTTGAATGCCGAGTTGGTGGCTGCATAGTCCTTAGCTGAAGCTGGGACTGCTGCAATGGCACCAATGGCAAGTGCGCCGGCGACAATACGTAGAGCGTTACGGATCACGGTTAGTTCTCTCCTCTCAAGCTGCGCCCGGAATGGACGCAGGTCAATGACGAGACCATACACATCTTTTGTGTGACGCGCGCCACACTATCCGAGGTTATGCGCGGAGGCGCAAGTAACGACTAATTAGCGTGAGTCAACCGCGAGGCGGTCACGGTCAGCAGCCGTCGGCTCGCCACCAAGATGACGGTTAACAAGCCTGGCGCACTTGCGTCCCTCTGCGATGGCCGTAACCACCAATGACTGCCCGATTCGAGCGTCACCGCAAGCAAAAACACCATCCACAGAAGAGCTGAATACCGGCGCCTTCAGATTCCCCCGACCATCAAGGGCCAGTCCGAGCTGCTCTACAAGTCCCCCGTGCTCAGGGTGAGTGAAACCAATTGCGATGAGTGCCAAGTCGGCCTCAATAATCTGCTCAGAGCCAGGCACTGGTGTCAGGTTCCTCGAAGAGGTCCCTTCAACCTGGCGGCAATGGACCTTCTTGAGCCTGCCGTCCTCACCCTCAAATGCGGTCACCTCGGTTCCCCACTTCCGCTTCCCGCCCTCGTCCAGTGCGTAAGTGGAAGCTGTCCGCTTGGGTGGCAGTGGCCACGGGGTCAATTCGTCACGACCTGACTCCGGAAGTTCACCGTAAACATCGAGGACAACAACATCTTCAGCTCCCTCACGGAGAGCGTTAGAAATGCAGTCCATTCCGGTGTCGCCACCGCCGATCACGACGACCTTCTTGCCCGCTGCGCTGATCTCGTTTTCGGCCACCCTGGATTCGAGGCCGGCAGCCTTGGCTACAGCCCTGTTGCGTTGGTAGAGGTAGTCCATGGCGAAGTTGATACCGCTGTTGTCGCGTCCCGGAGTTTCCATGTCTCGATGTACGCGTGAGCCGATCGCGACCACGATCGCGTCGTACTGGTCCCGAAGGTCGGCAGCTGAAATGTCAACGCCAATTTCAGTCCCGAAGTGGAACTCAATGCCCTCTTCCTGCAGCAGGGCAATTCGTCGGTCGATTACAGTCTTGGGCAGCTTCGCGTCTGGAACACCGAAACGCAGAAGGCCTCCTGGGCCCTCATCTCGTTCGTAGACGGCGACACCGTGTCCGAGACGGCGCAACTCCTGTGCGACCGCGAGTCCCGCTGGGCCAGATCCAACAACAGCAACCTTACGACCAGATTCATGCGCTGGGGGATCAGCTGTGATCCAGCCTTCCTCAAAGCCCCGCTCCACAATTGAAAGCTCAATCTGCTCAATTGCCACCGGATCAGCGTTGATCGCAAGGACGCATGAAGACTCACACGGCGCAGGACAGATCCGACCCGTGAACTCGGGGAAGTTGTTCGTGAGGTGCAGCGCTTCAAGAGCCTCTTTCCACTTGCCCCGGTAGACAAGGTCATTCCATTCAGGAATCAGGTTCCCCAGCGGACAACCGTTGTGGCAGAAGGGAACTCCACAGTCCATGCAACGTGCACCCTGATCCTTGAGCTCGGCTTCAGGCTGAAGGTCGAAGTACTGGTCGTAATCTCCAACCCGTTCGCTCGGATCCCTGGCGACAAAGCCAGCCCGGTCAATCCGGAGGAATCCTCCCACTTCACCCATTGCCGCTCACCGCCTCATCTGACTCGCGTGAGGCCGCTGCGGCCTTCTCCAGAACTGCGTTCTTGTAGTCACGAGGCATCACCTTCACAAAAGAACCGACCGCAGTCTCCCAACCGGCCAGGAGCCTCCGGGCGACGGCTGAGCCAGTCCGCTCCGCATGCTCCGAAACCATCTCGTGAAGTTCAGCCTCGTCATGTTCCCCGACTGGATCCAGATCCACGAGCTCCGTGTTGCAGGAACGGTGGAAGTTGCCATCCGGGTCGTATACGTATGCGACCCCGCCGCTCATGCCCGCGGCAAAGTTGCGTCCTGTCGGGCCAAGCACTGCGACTCGACCACCCGTCATGTACTCGCACCCGTGATCACCAACACCTTCGACGACCGCCGTGGCGCCTGAGTTTCGGACGCAGAACCGCTCTCCAGCAAGACCGCGGAAGAATGCGCGTCCCGAGGTGGCGCCGTAAAGGACCGTGTTGCCAATGATCACGCTCTCCTCAGCAAGAAACCCGGCGTTCTCCGGTGGCCTAACGACGAGTATCCCGCCGGAAAGGCCCTTGCCGGCGTAATCGTTTGTTTCACCTTCAAGATCAAAGCTCACGCCGTTTGCCAGCCATGCACCGAAGCTCTGCCCTGCCGAGCCCTTGAAATGGACGTGAATTGTGCCTTCGGCGAGTCCTTCAGATCCATGGCGTCTGGCAATCTGACCGGAGAGAATTCCGCCAACGGTCCGGTTGACATTCCGCACGCGGCGATCAAGGTTGACTCGCTCACCACGCTCAAGTGCAGGCGCGGCCGCAGCCGTGATCTCCCAATCGAGGGCATCCCCAAGGACAGGGTCTTGTGCGCGAACCCTGTGCAAAGGAGCTCCAGGCTCAACTTCTGCGGGGGTAAGCACGCGGGTCAGGTCAACACCCTTCGCCTTCCAATGGTCAATCGCAGGGTCCATCTCCAACAGATCCGAGCGGCCGATCATCTCGTCGAAGTTCCGAACCCCGATGGAGGCCATCAGCTCACGCGCTTCCTCGGCAACCCAGAACAGGTACTTGACAACATGCTCTGGGGTTCCCCGGAAGCGCCTTCGCAGCTCAGGATCCTGGGTTGCGATCCCGACCGGGCATGTGTTGAGGTGGCATACGCGCATCAAGATGCATCCCATTGCGATTAGTGGAGCAGTGGAGAAGCCCATCTCATCGGCGCCAAGCAGAGCTGCGATCACCACGTCACGGCCAGTCTTCATCTGTCCATCAACCTGAAGGACAACGCGCGACCGAAGGTCATTGGCAAGCAATGTCTGTTGCGTCTCGGCGATTCCAATCTCCCAGGGAACTCCAGCCCCATGGATTGAGGACTGTGGTGAAGCCCCCGTACCGCCGTCGTAACCGGCGATCACGATGTGATCAGAGTTCGCCTTGGCGACACCGGCAGCGATCGTCCCAACGCCAACCTCAGACACGAGCTTCACGGAGATCTCCGCATCAGGGTTTGCACAGCGGAGGTCATAAATCAGCTGCTTGAGGTCCTCAATTGAGTAAATGTCATGGTGCGGAGGAGGGCTGATCAGGCCAACTCC
>JBAXHG010000043.1:0-11038 GCA_037139015.1 Actinomycetes bacterium
CCAGGAGGCCCGTAAAGAAAGAGGGGGTTGTAAGTGTGCGATGGCATCTCAGCCACGGCAAGTGATGCGGCATGGGCGAGTCGGTTGCTCTCCCCAATCACGAACTGATCGAAGGTCAGCTTCGGGTCAAGCTTGAGGGTTGGGTCAGAAGATGCTGCAAAAGAAACATTACCAAACCCTGAAGTTGAACTTGAGGGTTTAGTGGTCTGTGGAGTGTGTTGGGAATCAGTCCCCAACTCGGTGATCCGAACACTTGCTTTCGGACCGAGGATGTTCTCCGTTGCCTGTCCAATGACACTCGCGAACTTGCCCTCAACCCAATGCCGGATTGCGGCCGGGGCTTCAACGAATAGGACCTCCCCTTCGAAGCGGGATGCCTTGAGAGGCTCCAACCAGATCTGGAAAGTTGAATCGCTGACCGTCTCGCGCAGATCTGAACGGATGCGGTTCCATGTGGTTTCGAGATCGAGTATTGACATTTGTCTGCAGAGGCCTCCGTGGCGACAGTAGTGAAGCGAGGCTCGGGGATGATCGACTTTTCCCGCATTTTTCGGCCTTTTAAGTTTTCGACTCCCAAACCGAGAGTTGCGCACGCGACACGAAAGTCCGGGGCGTTGTAAGGTTCCTCTTCTATGAAGCGGACTTATCAGCCAAAGAAGCGCAAGCGCGCACGTACCCATGGCTTCCGTGAGCGGATGTCAACTAAGGCTGGTCGCCGGGTTCTTGCCCGTCGCCGCGCCAAGGGCCGCAAGCGCCTCACGGTCTAGTGGCTGGCTCCGAAGGGCGTCGCGGGCGAATAACCCGCAGTGCTGACTTCGATCGGGTGTACAGAAGCGGTCGGTCTCACGCAAGCAGGGTTTTCGTTCTTCACTCCTTTCCCAGGGGCGATGAGGAACCTGCACGCCTTGGTCTCTCTGTCTCACGCAAGGTCGGCGGCTCTGTTGAGCGCAACAAGGTGAAGCGGCTGCTCAAGGAGGCATTTGCGGTTGAGGTCTCTCAGGTGACACCAGGGACAGACATTGTTGTTGTTGCAAGGGGAGAAGCGTCTTCCTTTGTTGAGGCCAAGGGCCTCGAAGGTGTCCAGCAGGAACTCCACGAGCTTCTTGCCCAGTCAGGGGCAATGATTTCCAAGGATTCAACCGGTGGTTGATGGAGCTATCAGCCAGGTGCCTCTGGGCCGAAGGATCTTTCTCATCCCAGTAATAATCTGGTCGCGTTGGATTTCACCTTCACTTGCCCCGCGCTGCAAGTACGAGCCGAGCTGCTCCCGCTACGCAATTCAGGCGGTTGAAGAGTTGGGCATACTTCGCGGAACAGTTCTCGCCGCATGGCGGGTGTTGCGGTGCAATCCGTTCAGTCACGGTGGCGTGGACAAGGTCGCAGATCAACACCTCTTTAGGGCGCAAAGCTGCATTGACCACAATCAACACGGAACGGCCTCCCAACTGTGAACACCATGTTCATAACCGCAAACATCATCAGTGATGCTCTCAAACCGCTAATCGACGTCTTCGGTTGGCTTCTGGTTGAGATCTACGGGGTTCTCGGGTCCTGGGGACTCTCAATCATTGGTCTGACAATCCTCGTACGGGCAGTTCTCATCCCCTTGACGATCAAGCAGATCCGTTCGATGCAGGCGATGCAGGCCCACCAGCCAGAAATCAAGGCAATCCAGGCTAAATACAAGGGTAAGCCAGAGGACAGTGCGACTGTCAAAGCAGAGAAGCGTCAGAAGCTGAACGAGGAGCTGATGGGCTTCTACAAGGAAAACAAGATCAATCCCCTTGCCTCATGCCTCCCTCTTGCTGCCCAAATGCCAGTGTTTATTTCCCTCTTCTACCTTCTGCGAGAGCGCCTCAAGGTTGATATTTGCCCTGAGATCACAACTTATGCCGCGAGTATCCATAAGACCGTCAATCAGGTGTCATGCGGACAGGTACCAGGATCAACTGAACAGAAGTTTCTTTTCATCCCCGATCTGACAACCAAGGCAACTGGTGCCGTCCTCGTGACGTTGATCGTTCTCTATGTCGGGTCGCAGCTCGGATCGAGCCTGATGATGACCACGACCATGGATAAGACACAGCGGAACATCATGCTGGCCATGCCGTTGATGTTCGTGTTCTTCATTCTCAACTTCCCAGCCGGTTTGATCCTCTACTGGATCACGACCAACACTTGGACTGTTGGGCAGCAGTATGTGGTCAAGAGGCTCTCCGGTGGCGTCAAGTTGACAGAACCTTCAGGCGCACTAATGGCCGCTGATAGTGCGCTTGCTGAGGTTGAGATAGAGACCTCTGGCTTTATGTCCCGACTGCGTGGAGCAGCCGGCTCGGCCAAGGAGAAGCAGGGATCCTCGGTACCTGAGGAGAAGAAAGAATCAGGCGACTCAAAGGCTAAGAAGCCTGAGGGCAAGACTTCCGGTGGCACAGACAAGCCGAAGGCAAAGGGTGGGCCACCACCATCAAAGAAAAACCGCAAGAGGACTGGGAGGCGCAGATGAGCGCTGAAGAAAAGGTACGGATAGTGATCAACGCAGCAGTTGAGGCGCTTGATCCGGATGCACGGGTAACGCTTGCTGACGACGGAGAGATTATTCGCGTTGACATCGATGGCCCTGATCTGGGACAGGTGATCGGCCGCCACGGCAACACCCTTGACGCGCTTCAACACATCGCCTACAGGGCTGCCTCAGTAGACAGGACAGACATGCGTCGTGTCGAGCTTGATGCGGGTGGTTGGCGCGAGCGTCGCGCCGTTGAGCTTCGGGAGATTGCAGACGAGGCAGCAGATAAGGCTGTCGAGGACCGAGAGAGCGTCGCGCTTCCCCCAATGTCAGCCTCAGAGCGTCGGGTTGTCCATGAATACCTTCGTGAACGTGAAGATGTGGACACAACCAGTGAGGGTCGAGAGCCTGAACGCAGGCTTGTAGTTGAACCCCTCGAAGACTGACCGTTTCACATGAAACGGTCCGACCAGGTGCCCTCAAGGGCCAGGAAGCGGCTCAGAGAGCTCCTGAAAGACCTTCCGGCACCTGAATCAGCCGAAGAAGCCCTGCTTTCTGTGCTGGTAAGCCTTTCTGATGAGCACGCCCCAACAGCGGTAAACGACCCGCTGCAGGGCGTAGATGTCCATATTGCGGACTCACTGGTAGGGCTAAAGGTGCCTGAACTGAGAGACGCCCGTCGGATCGCTGACCTCGGTTCCGGTTGTGGAATCCCGTCACTTGTCCTTGCGGCTTGTTTACCCGATGCCACTGTTCTTGCGGTTGACGCAAATAGGAAGCGTTGTGAGTTCATTCAGGAAGCAGCCAAGGCGGCGGAGATAAGCAACATTGAAACAGTCTGGTCGCGTGCGGAGGAATGGAATGACGGTGCCGGGACCATCGATGTTGTGATCGCCAGGGCGGTTGCTCAGCTCCCAGTCATTCTGGAATACGCAGCTACATTGCTCCGCGATGGGGGCATGGTCGTCGCATGGAAAGCGAACCTTGAGCCAGCAGAAGCCGACGCCGGTGCCTTCGCAGCGGAGGCCCTCGGCCTGAGCGCTCCCGAGCTCTTGCCCGTCAACCCGTGGCCAAAGGGTGGACGCAGGAATCTGGTCCTGAGCAGGAAGATCAGCCCCACACCGGATCGATTCCCCCGTAGGGCTGGCATCGCAGTGAAGCGCCCACTCGGCCTCTGACACGCCCGCAGCCCCGCCAAATAAGGATTCCGACCGAACCCGAGGGTACCTTTTGGTGCATGGGACGGATCTACGCAATCGCAAACCAGAAGGGTGGAGTCGGCAAGACAACCACCGCCGTAAACCTTGCTGCAGCCGTGGCCGAGGCCGGCTACTCAACGCTCCTCGTTGACATTGACCCACAGGCGAACGCGACCGTTGGGGTTGGGCTTGAGAAAGACCTGAGCCCATCCATCTATGACGTGCTATCCGGAGCAGCACCGACAGTCGCGGCGATCCGATCCAGCCGGATCAACAATCTCTCCGTCATCCCGGCGACACCAGCTCTCGCTGGTGCTGGGGTAGAGCTCCCACAGCAGGCTGACTTTCAGCATGTACTTAAAGAAGCCTTGGACTCGATCCGCGACAGGTTCGAATTCATAATCCTCGACTGCCCCCCTTCTCTGGGCCCACTCACCGTCAATGCTCTCGCTGCCGCCGACGAGGTAATCGTCCCGGTCCAGTCTGAGTACTACGCCCTAGAGGGCCTCGCTGGTCTGCTCGAAACCCTTGAGCTGGTGAAGCGCCAGCTGAACCCAAACCTCACTGTCTGTGGCTTGGTTTTGACGATGCACGACCCTCGCACCAGGCTGTCACGTGATGTCGAGCGGGAGCTGCGCACCCACTTTCCCCGCTTGGTCTTTGACACGGTAATTCCCAGAAATGTTCGTATCGGCGAATCACCAAGCCACGGCCTTCCTGTCATCCATCACGACCCGCATTGCGCAGGAGCTGAGGCCTATGTCGCCCTGGCCCGCGAAGTTGCGGCGCGTGCCTGAACCAGTTACAAGAACTAAACGGAGGTATTACTGATATGGGCGAACCAGCAAAGAAAGCATCAGGCCTTGGGGCCGGACTTGGATCCACCGGATCGCGAGGAGCAAGCGGACTCGGGAAGGGCCTTGGAGCACTGCTCTCAGTCGTCCCCCGCGAGGACGGTCTTGCTGAGGAGCTGCGGACCATCGCAATCTCCTCAATCACCGCCAATCCAAGGCAGCCGAGGCGCCAGTTCGACCAAGCTGCCCTTGACGCGCTGAGCGGCTCAATCACTGAACGCGGAGTACTGCAACCGGTACTGGTCCGCCCAGCAACCGACGGTGGCTGGGAGTTGATTGCGGGCGAGCGCCGCTGGCGAGCAGCGGCTGCAGCAGGGCTCACTGAAATACCCGCGGTGATCCGAAGCGACGACGACTCAGTTGCGCTCGAAGTGGCCCTGGTGGAGAACATGGTCAGAGAGAACCTGAACCCGGTTGAAGAAGCCAAGGCGTGTGCGGCTCTGGTTGAGGAGCTGGGTCTCACCAAGGAAGAGGTTGGCCGCCGGGTGGGCAGGAGCCGAGCAGCCGTGTCAAACCTGATTCGACTTCTTGACCTTCCAGACGAGGCAATCGAAATGCTTGAGGACGGGCGCCTGAGCGAGGGCCATGGCAGAGCACTCCTAATGTCAAAGCGTCACGACGTTCGACGCAGGCTCGCAGGAGAGGCAGCCCGCCGAGGATGGTCTGTGAGAACCACCGAGGAGCGGGCACGCCAGCTCGAAACAGCGGATTCGCCGGTTCTCGAAGCCGTTGCTCACGCAGATCACGATGCGGCCATAAGCACTCTCACAGAGAATCTCGAGCGGGTGATTGCGACACCACTTGACGTTCGGGCCAAGCGTGACGGATGTCGAATCACACTTGACTTCGCCTCGATGGATGAGGCAACTGCCTTCGCCGCGAGGATCCGCAGCGCAGCCTGAAGTAGGTGAATGAGGCGGGGCTTCGGCTCCGCCTAGATGCCACCCATGAGCGTTACGGCGGTTGCCGCAGAGACCACAAGCGTGGTAGACCAGGCGATCGCCCCAACAGTGATCTTCATGTCCAGTCCGTAAAGGTGGGCAACAACCAAGGCGTTCAGACCTGACGCCATTCCTGCCTCCAGCAGGAATGGTTTCGGAACCTTGATCAGCAGCAGTGAGAGGCCCACCATCACGCCTGGGGCGACGAGAAGCCGGAGCGCAAGCGCAGTCCCCACGGCCGGGGTCAACGGCGGAGGAAAGATCCGTACCCCTGTCTCATCGTGCTCCAGCATCAGGTTCACTCCCAGAGCGAAGAATGCAAGCGGGGCCATCGCCAAGGCCAAAGAATGGCTCAGTGTCGTGCCCCAGCTCGGGTCCAGTGAGCTGGGAGCAAGCAAGCCGAGAATCAGGGCATAGAGGGGAGGGTTCTTCGTGAAGAAGGCTTTGATGCGCTCCTTTGGTGACTCTCCCGCGCGGGTTCCATAGGCGGCTCCAACTGCAAAGCCAATCAGAAGAACAACCGGTGAATTAACGATCGCGTCATAGGCAACAGCCAGATTGATGCTCTTGCTACCCAGCAGAAGGGCTGTCAACGGAATGCCGAGGTATCCGGTGTTTGCAATTGCGACGACGGCCATAAGAGCCCCAATTTCAGGGCGTTTGAGCTTCAGCACATGGGTGCCGATAAACCATGCGATTGCGATGACCACCAGGCGCTCAATCCAACCGAATCCCAACCCAGCCGCGACGGACTCGGTCACCTTCAAGTGAATCACCGTGAAGAAGATGATGATCGGGAGCATCAGGTAGACGATGAGCTCGAGGATGCGACCTGAGGCAAGCTTGGCGCTGTCCTTCCAGCGCCGCTCTGCCAGAACGCCAGCGACGATCGCAAGGAGGCTGAGGGCGAGTACTTCAATCACGCGGTCAGCATCGCACAGCCGGAGATGCGGGCTTGGGGCAAGGGTCGAAAACAACCCTTGACTCCGGCTTGGCCACGGCGCTGCACCATCACCCGTCCGCTGGTTAGACTCCGCCCTGCTTGGGGCGATTAGCTCAGTTGGTTAGAGCGCATCTCTGATAAGGATGAGGTCCCTGGTTCGAATCCAGGATCGCCCATGTTGCATCTCTGGTTGTCCTTGAGTAGTCCAGAGGCAGCTGGAAAGGTCGCGTTTCACGACCGAGAGAGCGGTAGAACTGTCCTCTTGGACAAGCGTCTAACCGCCCAGCTGATCTCCAGGGAAGGAAGTAGCGCTCCGGGGTGGAAGAGAATCAGGCCTGCCGCCCTCGGCGGACGCTAGCCTTCTCTTCAATCGCCCAAGGAGCATTGCCATGCAGGAGATGGTCATTTACGGAGTGAGCTTCGACATGGTGGGCAAACAGCCCATCGTGCTTCTCAAGGCCGTGGAGACGAACAGGTTCCTCCCCATCTGGATTGGCCACCCCGAAGCAGCAGCAATTCTGATGAAGCTTCAAGGGTCATCAACCCCTCGGCCGATGACCCACGACCTGCTCGCAGAAACACTGAGCGAGCTTGACGCCTCATGTGTTCGGGTCGCGATTACCGAGCTCCGCGACAACACGTTCTATGCATCGGTGACGATTGCAACATCAGATGGGAAAGAGATTGAGATCGACTCGCGCCCGAGCGATGCTCTGGCCTTGGCGGTCCGCTCAGGAGCACCCATTTTCGCAGCCGAGGATGTGGTTGAAGAGTCGTCCATCGAGTTTGAACATGAGGACGAGGACACTGACGAGGTCGTTGAGAAGTTCAAGGAGTTCCTTGAAGACGTAAGCCCCGAGGACTTTGCCGGCGGTCAGGACGGCTGAAGGAGGGTTGCTCAGCCGCCGACGGCGAGCTCGAGCATCTTTGCGATGAGGGAGTCGAAGTCAATTCCTTTGGCACCACAGGCCAGAGGAACGAGGCTGGTCTGCGTGAGCCCGGGAACAGTGTCAACTTCGAGGATGGTCATCTCACCATTCTCAGCGAGGATCAAGTCCACTCTCGGGAAGCCTGAGCATTCAAGCGCTTCCACTGCCCGTACGGCAAGGTTCGCTGCCTGACCTTCCTGGTCGGCGGTCAGGTTCGCGGGGCATTCAAATCGGGTGGCGCCGATTTCATAACGCGCCTCAAAGTCATAACGGTCGCCCTCTGGGATCGCCTCAACTGCGGGCAGCGCCTCGGCTCCCTCCGGTCCTATGAGAACGGTTACGGCAAGGTCTCGGCCTTCCACATGGCGCTCAAAGAGAATTCGGGAGTCGTATGAGAGCGCGGAGAGCAAAGCAGCGGGAACATCGGCTTCACCTCTGACGAGGGTCAGACCCAACGCTGAGCCTTGGAGGGCCGGCTTGATGATCATCGGCCAACCGAGCCTTTCGCCGATCTCAGGAACGAGCTGAACGGCGGCAAGGTCCCTGACTGCAGTGTCGTCCAGAACAAAGAAGTCGGGCGTTGGGAGCCCCGCTGCAACGAGACGGCGCTTTGCGATCGACTTGTCAGCTGTGCGAGCCGATGCACCAGCATCCGAACCCGTATGAGGAATACCCAACAGGTCGAGGATCTGTTGGACGGTCCCGTCCTCACCGTCACGCCCATGGAGGGCGATGAAGGCAACGTCAGGCTTGTGTGCCCGGAGATTTGAGATCAGGGATGTGTCGGCATCGAGGCTGATTGCCTCGTGCCCCAGCCGCTCCAAAGCGTCCTTGACACGCCCGCCAGTCCGAAGTGAAACGCCGCGCTCCAGCGACCTCCCACCCTCAAGCACAGCGACCTTCATGCTCATGATCCCTCTCCGCCCGCGGCCCTGCGCTGAGGTGAGATCGGGACGACCCGCCCACCTTCGAGCTGAAGCGAAGGACCAGCTTCCCTGCGTGGGGGCTTGCCCGTCATGGTTCCGTACAGGTCAACCTGTTCACCGACGATCAGTCCAAGGCGCCGGACCCCTTCACGGATTCGGGCCTCGTCTGAGCCGGAGAAGTTGAGTCGAATTGAGGATCCACCTTGCCCGTCAACCCAGGCAGCCCTTCCAGGAACAAATGCGAGGTTCTCACGAAGGGCCCTTGCCAGAAGGTCGGTTGTGTCGATGTAGTCCGGAAGAGTGGCCCAAATAAACAGTCCGCCTGATGGCTTGGTCCAGGTGGTTTCGACGGGAAGCTCTGTCTCCAGCGCGTCCAACATCGCGTCACGGCGGTCCCTGTAAAGCCTTCGCAGGCTTGCCATGTACTCAGGCCACCCACCGCCCATGATGTAACCCGCAACGAAGTGCTGTGCAAGAGAGGAAGCGCAAAGGTCGGCGGCCTGCTTGGCGAGGTTGATCTTTTCCAGGACCGGTCGCGGGGCTGTAACCCAGCCAAGGCGAATTCCTGGGGAGAGAATCTTCGAGAAAGTGCCCAGGTAGATGACTGATTCGCCGCCGTCCATCTCGAGAATCGTTGGGATTGGGTCGTCTTCGTAGCGGAGCAGGCCATACGGATTGTCTTCAAGGATCAGGATCTCCCGCTCCCTTGCGATCTCGAGGATCTCGCGTCTGCGTGCCTCGGAAAGCGTCACTCCAGAAGGGTTCTGGAAGTTCGGAATCAAGTAGAGGAACTTCGGGCGAGCTCCCTCGCGGTCCAACTCGGCAAGGCGCTCGCGAAGAGCATCAGGGTTCATCCCGTGTTCATCCATCTGGATCTGTTCGACACGGGCTTGGTAAGAGGTGAAGGCGGAAACCGCACCAGGGTAGGTGGGCCCTTCTGCGACGATCACATCACCCGGATCGATCAGGATTTTGCAGACAAGGTCAAGCACTTGCTGCCCGCCAGTGGTGACGATCACATCATCCGGGTCAACCTTGACTCCCTCTGCTTCCATGACGAAACGAATGCAGTCCCTGGCGATCGCGAGGCCTTCTGTCGGCCCGTATTGAAGAGCGTTTGCCAGCTCGTTCGCGGCGATTTTGCTCATCAGCGCGGCGTAGGAATCACGCGGGAAGGTTGATGTGTCGGGCAGTCCTCCTGCCAGAGAAATAACTTCAGGTCGCTCGGTGATCGACATCAGGTCGCGCATCGCAGAGGACGTCATGCTCGCCGTCCGCTTGGCGAAGAGCTTGCCGTAGCGCTCAATCGCGTTTGATTGCGACCGACTCTGATCGGCTTGAGCACCCAACGAAGGTTTCGAATTTTTCTCTGTCATAGCCTGATGGACGGTACAGAAGGGCTGCCCCGGGACCCGTCGCTGAAGGCTTGGCGTCCGAGGAGCGCTACCGTGACCGCTCCGGATGAGTCAACGCGGACTGATACTCGCCGTGATCGACGGCCTCAGAGCTGATGCCATTGAGCGGGCTGTTGCAAAGGGCACGGCGCCGGTCCTCGCACGGCTGATGGGAGAGGGCGTCTATGTGGATAACTGTGTTGCTTCATTCCCCTCCGTGACTCCCGTGTGTGCTGCCACGATCACCACAGGAACTGGCCCTGATCAGCATCTGATCCCTTCGATGAACTGGTACAGCCGAGAGGACCGGAGGTATGTCGAATACGGGTCAAGTTTCTCCGCTGGGCGGAAAGCTGGAATTGCCAGAACGCTCACCGACACCGTCTATTCGATGAATCGGGATCACCTCTCCCCGAAAGTGCCAACAATTTTCGAGTCGCTTGATGACGCAGGCTTCAGGACAGCGGGGACTACATATCTGATTTACAGAGGTCGACACGAACACCACCCCTCACGCGACTCACGCCTTGCTCGCTTGGCAGCAAGCACCCTCTTCAGGGACCCGGTGCTCGGACCAAAAGAACTCTTTTACGCGGACATCTTTTCCTCACAACGAACGGGCTGCCGATCCCAGTTGGGCCTGCCTGGAGTCAGAGATCGCCATGCCGGATGTGTCGGATCCGAAATGGTCGGCCGGGACGACTTCGATTTTCTGCTGCTCTCCCTGCCCGACAACGACACGCATTCGCACAAGAACGGACCGGACGCTCAGGTTGAGTCGGTTGCTGAGGCAGACAGGCAGCTTGCCCGGCTTGCAGATACAGCCGGCGGAGTCGACAACCTCCTCGAGCGATACGGAATTGTCATTGCAGCCGACCACGGCCATGCGCTTGTGACTGAGACCGTTGATCTCCTTGGCGCATTTGAGGACTGGTGGGTTAGGGCTCCGCGAGGAAGTGGAATTGAGGCAGAGGAGATTGCTGTCGGCTTGGCCCAAAGATCAGCGATGGTCTATGTCCTCAAGTCCGACCACCGTGAGGCGACAGCGGAGCGCGCGGCAGCCGACGCGCTCAGGGCCCGTGGCGTTGATCTGGCAATGCTCATGGGACATGGAGAAGCGCGGATCCTGAAACTTGGGTCGGAGCTGCGCTTCGCCCCGGGCGGGGACCTGGTCGACGCACATGGCGGCACCTGGTCGGTTGATGGCGACCTTTCCGTTCTTGGCATGCAGATCGGCGATGGGATCATCTCCACGCCGAACTATCCGGATGCGCTTCGAAGGATTTGGTCTGCACTCAACTGCCGCACGGCCGGGGATGTTCTGCTCTCGGCCTCCCCTGGAGCAG
>JBAXHG010000044.1:0-10703 GCA_037139015.1 Actinomycetes bacterium
CCGTGGAGATCGCAACGACCGCGAGGACCGTGGCGACCGTGGCGACTCACGCCGCCGTGACGATCGCCGTCGGGTAGAAGAGTCCGCTGAGACCGTGGAAGGGAAGCTCAGCATCCACGGTTCAGGATCTGGTTTTGTGAAGCCAAACGGTGGAGGCGCTGAGATCTACGTCTCAGCCGCCCAGATCCGACGTCTTGAGCTCAGCGATGGAGATTCCATCGGGGGACCTGTCCGGTCGCCGCGTCGCTCAGAGCGGCATCCGTCACTCGTCCGCATTGAGACCATCAACGGAGCAAGCGCGGATTCCGTAGCGCCAACGCCGCCGACGCGTGAGAAGCCGCAGCCGCTTTCGCTGCCGCGCGAGCGCTTTGCACTAGGAGGAGACCCGACTCTCGCGGAGATTGATCGGGTTGCCCCGATCGGACGCGGATCAAGGGTTGTGTTCTGCGGAGGACCTCATTCCGGCAAGAGCACGGCCATCCGTTCACTCGCAGGTGCACTTCGGGCGATCGATGGCGTTGAGGTCTTTACAGCCCTCGCTGGCATCCGAAAGGAAGAGGAGGGCGATTGGGCGGCAATTGAGCCCCTTTCGACCGAGACCCTTGACTCATCCCCCGATTCGCGTGCCAGGGGCGTTGAACGCGCTCTGGACAAGGCCAAGCGCGCCATCAGCCGTGGTGGACATGGAGTTGTGATCGTTGATTCGGTCGACGACCTCCCAGGAGCAGCAGTTCGCAAGACACTTGCCGAGGCTGGAGCAAAGCCAAAGGGCGGCTCCCTCACGGTTGTTGTTGTCTCCCGCGAGCCAATTGGCGGCGAGACCACGGTTGTGAGCTTTGACCAGGGCCGTGCCGCTACAGGCAAGTTCCCATCGGTTGATGTTCGCAACAGCTCGACTCTCAAGCCTGAGCTTCTCCTTGATGCCCGTGGGCTCAAGGCTTTCCAGAAGGCTCATGCTGATGCAGTCAAGAAGGGCCGTTAAACCAACTTCGTTCTGACCCCGTCCCCTGAAGCTGGGGGCGGGCAGTCAGCGAACGTGGTCCGGGCAAACAAAAGACGCCTCTGGCGTCTGGGTTACTGCTGCTGAATGTCTGACGCTCAGTGGCGTTCTTTAGGTATGTAAACGACGCGTCCCCATGATGGCTCTGACTGGAGCTCAATCTGTTCGCCACCTCGTGTCGGTTGGATGTACCTGAAGCCTCCAAGATCCGAGTCCCATCGCACATCCAACTCGCCCTCCTTGACTCTCTGATCGAGCCAAGCGCCCCGGAAAACCAACCGACGGAGCCAATGGACAAGTGAGCGGTCAGCTGGTCCAACGAGCTCTGGCCAGAACTCGTTCACATGGTCTCCAAGGTCAGATGCTGGTTGGGAAACCTCTCCGTTGACAACCAGATTCACGAGGTCCTCCCGTTCTTGGTTGCCCAGACCTGTCCCGACAAAGCCGAGCCTTACTGCTGCCTGTTCGCACCGTTCTTCAAAGTCCCGCTCGTTGAAAGTGAACCGCAGTTCACCGTATTCGAGAACGAACTCATCACCGGAGTCATAGTCGCCGCGTTTTTCAGTCATTGGATCGATGCTGCCCTCGTGCGGATATGACAAATCACCCTTCACGGCGGCAGCGTCGGGATCCTAAGCCGGATTCCTTCTTGGCCTCTTTGAGTGCATCACAGCTTGCACCTCAACTGGGTCACACATCTGCCCGCGGGAGGCGTTTAGCTACCCCAGAAGTTTGGAGATTCCGCTCGCGGCGAGAAAGATGCCGAGCACCGCTGCAGCCGACGCGAGAAGCGTTCGGGAGTGTTCGGTTATCCACTTGTCAAGTCTGTCCACCCGCGCTGCAGTTGTCTTAGGTCGAGCGAAATAAAGGATCAGTGGAATCAGCGCCGGCGAGACCATGATCACGTTGAAGGCGAATAGCAGTGCGAACTGCTCTGCGCTCCCGATATGGAAGGTGCTCAGCTCCTTGATGCCAAGTACGTAGTAGAGCCCGGGGGTCCCCGTGTACAAGCCCATTGCGAATGCAACTGGCAGCCGTGGCTCCTTCATGACTCGTTCTGTCCACGGGTCCCGGTCAGGGTGTTTGTCGTGCCGCTTCAGTCTCGAAAAGTGGCCGCGCTCAAGGAGAAATGCTACGACCAGGAGGAGTGTCCCGCCGCCGATGTCAATCGCCGGGCTGAGGTGGGGGCTTACCTTGATCAGCTTCTCGAGCAGGGGAGCGGCGAGCATTCCCAGCGCGAGGCTGAATCCCATCGCGGTGGCCACGTAGATGCTGAGCATTGACCGGGCTCGGTTCGTGTAGAGGATGAGGACAACTGTCGCCAGCATCATCGGATTGATCGTTGTAGCGAGTGCCAGAAGGAAGAACTTGAGCATCTGAGGCAAGGATCGCACTCAGGACGCGTGAAGGGGGCGAGACTTGACCTCCTCGTGCCTAAGTCGGGCATGAATGATCAAGAGAAGTTCACAATTCTGGTAGCTGAAGACGATGATGCGACCCGTACATTCCTGGCTGACAATCTGACTGCGGATGGTTATGAGCTGGTGGTTGCGGACTGTGCCCGTCACGCCCTGCGTTTGATGGAGACCAAGTTCCCTGACCTCGCGGTGATTGATCTGGGACTGCCCGATGGTGATGGTCTGGATGTCCTCCGAGCCGTGCGTGCCAGTGACGGGATTGCCAGTCGCATAGATCCGGCATTGCCCGTGGTTGTGATCACCGGTCGGGCAGGAGAACTGGACCGGCTTCGCGGTTTTGATCACGGGGCCGACGACTATCTCGTGAAGCCTTTCTCTTATCCGGAGCTGCGCGCCCGGGTTGCTGCTCTGCTGA
This sequence comes from Actinomycetes bacterium, assembly GCA_037139015.1. Taxonomy (GTDB): domain Bacteria; phylum Actinomycetota; class Thermoleophilia; order Solirubrobacterales; family Solirubrobacteraceae; genus WLNJ01. The sequence goes on from JBAXHG010000044.1 coordinate 2,834, forward strand.
GGAGATCGAACAAGCGGCAAAGTCAGGGGCGCCTGAGAATCGGACCACTTGAGCTTGATCCTCCGTCCAGGGAGGTCACCCTGCGCGGTCGGAGGATGGCTCTTTCCCAGAAGGAGTACGCGCTGCTGCGGGCCCTTGCTTCGGAGCCCACTCGAGTATTCACGAAGGAGGAGCTCCTTCGTGATGTTTGGGGATTCAGGTCATTGGGCTCAACCCGCACGCTTGACTCGCATGCGTGTCGCCTGAGGCAGAAGCTTTCGGTTGAGGGCGATCATCTTGTGGTCAATGTTTGGGGGGTTGGGTATCGCCTGATTGATGGGCCGGTGAAGGCATGACACTGGTGCTTTGGATTGCTCTCGGCTGGCTGGCAGGAGCTGGGACATGGTCAGCCATAATCGGGGCAACGAGGTCGCATCAGGGGAAGCGGGCGGCTGCGGATGCCCTCGATTCAATCCATGAGATCCGCCGTCCGCTGACCGCCTTGATGCTCGGGCTTGAGCTTCTCTCACGAGATGGGACTGACCAAGAGCTCTCGAGTGGGAGCAGATCGGAGACAGCGCATGCGCTGAAGGGTGAGGTCGGTCGGATCAGCTGTGCGGCTGATCGGCTTGTCGGGCTCTCGGCTACTCGGCGGGAGCTGGGAGGTGTGGACATCGACGACCTGGTGAGGGAGGTTGCATGCGGCTGGGGGTCTGTGGCTGCCGCTGCTGGAAGGCGAATCATTGTCAGCTCGAATATTGAGGGAAGCGGAGTGCTCGTATCCGGTGACCGGGATGAGCTTGGTCAGGCCGCATCCAACTTGGTGACGAACGCTTTGGAACATGGCGAAGGCGAAGTTCAACTGGTCATCAGGGAGGAGAGAGGCGCGGTTCAACTGAGCGTGCTCAACCTGACTCCCGTGCTTGGACTTGACCGAGCCGAGCAGTCTGCCTCAGCCATTCGGATGCGTCCGTGGGGAGGGCGTGGGGTGCGAATAGCAGGGGATCTTGTCCGCGCCAACGGTGGTTGGATCTCGTCTCGCCCTGGAAGGGTTCACGAAGCCCGTATTGGCCTCTCCAGCTTCGAGTCGGCACGGTGAGAGCCTGGAGCAGGCCACTGGTGGTCGGCTGCACAAGTGTTCTGCTTGGGCTGGTGGCGCAGGGGAAGATGGATGGGCGGGAGGCGAAACTTGAAGCGAGGATCGGTCCTCTGGCGAAGGTGGCCACCGCGGCATCTGCTGTTTCAGCTGGGGCAGCTTTGGGGGAGGAGAATGTTGACTTCGTAGAGGTGCCGCGCCGATGGGTGCCAATTGGAGCAATCGAAGCCCCCAGAGGGCTGTTGGGAAAGGTCGCCGCTCTTCCCCTGTCTGCGGGTGTGGTCCTTGGTCCGGGGACGACCCGTGAGGCGAGCGGATCCAGTCCCCTTGGTCCAGGGGAGCGGATTGCGACTGTTGAGGCTGTGGCTCCGCTCGGGATACTCCGGTTGGGCTCACGCATTGATGTTTTGTCAATGCGCCCTGGGGGTAAGCCACGCTTCATCTGTAGGAACATTGAGGTCCTTTCAGCTAAGTCAGCGGGAGATTCGTCTGGATCAGCCGTTGAGAGCAGGGTGCAGGCAGACCTGCGTACGACTGTGGCCCAGGCAGTTGCAATCGCTGGAGCGTCCTCTTCCGGAGCAGAGGTGAGGCTGCTCCCGCGCGGAACAGAGGAGCGCGGTCAGTGAATCGCGAGGCCATCGAATGGCTCAAGGCGATTGCGCTTGACGAGGCGATCCAGGGCGATGGCGATGGGGTTGAAGCCGTGATGCGCCGGGTGATAGATAGAGAAGTCTGCTTTGTGGGTCCAGCTGCGCGGAGCTCACTGGTTGAGGTGCTCACGGCTGAAGCAACCGGTTTGGGTCTGGTGGATGGCCTGATGCGTGACCCGCAAGTGAGCGAGGTGATGATCAACGGGCCGTCAGATGTCTGGGTCGAACGGCGGGGGGTCATGGAGCTGACGGACATTCGGTTCGGCAGCATGGAGGCGCTACGCGAGGCAGTGGATCGCCTCCTTGGGTCCGTCGGCCGGCGAGCCGACGATATGTCTCCAGTTGCTGACGCCACACTCCCTGACGGATCCCGGGTCAATGTGATCCTGCCGCCACTCGCAATCGCGGGGCCGGTGGTCACCATCAGACGGTTCAAGCCCGGGGGCATGGGGATCCCTGACCTTGTTGAGAGTGGAACATTGACCGCTGAGCTTGCAGATCTGCTCAGCTCGGCCGTTATTGATGGTCTCAACATCCTGATCAGCGGAGCGACTGGGTCTGGCAAGACGACCACACTTGCCGCACTTGCGAGGTGCATCCCTCACGAGGAGCGGATCATCACCATTGAGGACGCTGCTGAGCTGGATCTCCAGCATCCCCATGTGGTCAGGCTTGAGACGCGACCTGCCTCGCCGGGTGGACGAGGGGCGGTGTCAATGAGGGACCTCGTGCGCAATGCGCTGAGAATGCGTCCCGACCGGATTGTTGTTGGTGAGGTTCGTGGCCCTGAGGCACTGGACATGCTCGACGCCCTGAGTACTGGCCATAGAGGGTCGCTTTCGACCGTTCACGCAGACTCTCCAGCAGGTGCAGTTGAGAGGTTGACCGGGCTTGTCTTGCAAGCTGCGTCCGGGCTGCCTCACGCGGCTGTGGAGCAGAGGATCAGTTCGGCGTTTCAACTGTTGGTTCACCAGGAGAGATGCTCTGATGGCTCTCGTTCGGTCACTCGAGTTGCCGTCTTCAAGGCCGGCTGTGGGGTTGAGGTTGAGGATCTGTTCTCCGTTGCGGAGGACGGGACTGGCCTTTGGGCTTCGGAGGCTGGGGCGGCGACGGAGTTGATTCTCGGTTTGAAGAGGACTTAAGTGCCATCGCTTGGTATCGCCGCCGCTGGGGTATGGGGGGTTGCGCTCTGGTTTGCCTTGAGGATTGAAAGCAATGCGTGGGGCAAGCAGTTTGGGGGTTGGCTTCGTTCGAGCATCCGTAAAGCAGTCGAGCGCCCAGTAAGTGGTCTGCGGAGGAGAAAACTTGAGGTTGGTATTCCGGCCGCACTTCGTTCATTGGCTGACGCAGTTGACAGCGGGGAGGTACTGGTGTCGGCCGCAGTGCGGGTTGGGTCGCCTGGTTCGGAGGTTGGGAGGCATCTGGCGTCGTTCGCAAGAGATTGCATGCGGGGCAGCTCCGTCCCCAATGCTCTGAACCGACTGACGGGAAGGCACAATGGGGACCTCTGGATTCCAATGGCCTTTGCAGTTGAGATGCATCTGCGCTGTGGAGGAGACCTTTCGCTGTCACTCCGGTCAGTGGCATCTGCCTCAGAATCTGGTCACAGGTCCCGGGCTGAGGCGCGGGCTGCTACTGCTCAGGCGAGGTTCACTGGCAATCTCGTCTGTGCTTTGCCCCTGCTGGGGCTTCTGGGAGGGGCACTCCTGATGCCCCACATGGTGGGGCAGATGACCGGAAGCCCACTTTCGCTCGGCTTGCTTGTTGTTGCGGCTGTGATCCAAGGGTTGAGCCTGCTTGCAATCAGGCGGCTTGCCGGGGTGGCGGCACGGTGATGCCCCTTGCGCTGCTGGCTGGACTGGGAGCCGGTGTCTTCTGTGGGGATGCAGCTCGCTTGCTCGGATCAAGACGCCGGTCGCCTGGTCGCGGTCGAACGCTCACAGCGTGGTATGAACAACGACGATCGTCCGATGCGCTTCCAGCCGTGTCAGCCGACCTTGCGACAGCCTTAGCCGCCGGCCTGCGTCCGGTGGAGGCGCTTGCTCAGGCGTGCCGGCATCGGGATGACCCACTCTCCAGGGCAGCGATGGTCGCTTGTGGGCGGATAGCGAGAGGTGAGGGTGCTGACGCCTCTCTGAGGGCCCTGGCCGGCCGTTTCAAGGATGGTCGCGTGGGTGGCATGTGCCTTGCTCTCGAGACGGAGATACGCAGTGGGGGATCAGCCTTGGAGCCCGTATTGGCTGTCGCTCGTGGGGCGGCTGCCGAGGCCGCGGTGGGAAGAACTCAACGGGCAGCGCGAACCGCCCCGTTGATCCAGCTTGTGGTTGCGCTTGGGCTTGTTCCTTCCGTGTTGCTTATCGCGGCCGCAGTGGCCTTGTCCGGGGTTGGGCACTAGCGCAGGTCGGTGGGGTGGGAAGGACCGCTTGCGGTCAGAAGATGGTCGTTGGGATTCAAAAGAAGGATTTTTGCAATATCCCATCCCACCTTGAACCTTCAGCAACCACGGGGGTTTAGCGGCTATTTCCGTGCGGAAACAGACCTTAGTGGGAGGAAAAGGGAAGTTTGTGTTGCATTGTGGGGCCAAGTGGAGTACCTTCCTGATTGTTGGATCGATAGCCGGGGTGTTGAGGGTCCTCCCACCCACACGCCCCGGCGCCAATCCTCTCCCATTGATATGACCTTTCTCGGCACCTACGACCACACCTTGGACGCGAAGAATCGTCTGACCGTCCCGGTCAAGTTCCGCGGCCCCCTGGGCGACGGAGTGATTGTCTCCCGCGGGATCGAAACCTGCGTCAGCGTTTGGACTCCAGCTGGCTTTGACGGCTGGACCAAGTCAATGCTCGAAGCACTCGGCGCCATGACCCCTCAGGCACGTCAGTTCCGACGGGTTGTCTCAGCAAGTGCCTTTGAAACTGAGCTGGATGCAGCCGGTCGGATCATGCTCCCCAGCAAGCTCATTGATCACGCTGGAATCGAACGGGAGATCTCCGTTATTGGCAACGATGATGCCTTTGAGATCTGGGATCGCAAGGCTTGGGAGTCATACGACTCAGAGATTTCCCCGACCATCCTCGACCTGACCGACGCAATTGGCGCCGATGCTTGAGATGGCTGCCATGCACGTACCTGTCCTAGCAGGTGAAGTAGTAGACCTTCTCGCCCCACGGGCTGGAAACACAGTGATTGATGCGACATTCGGAGCCGGTGGGCACTCAACTCTCCTTGCCGGCCGAATCGGCGAGAGCGGCACCTTGGTCGCGATCGACAGGGATCCCGCGGCTGAGGAACGGTTTGAGTCCTTTTCAGCGGAAGTTACCTGCAAAACAAGGTTTATTCGCTCGTCCTTTCAAGAAGGACTTCAGCTGCTTTCCGACGAAGGAATGCAAGCAGACATGCTTCTGCTCGACCTCGGAGTCAGTTCAATGCAAATAGACACGCGAGAGCGTGGCTTTTCATACTCCTGCAACGTGCCTCTGGACATGCGAATGGACCCCACGGCCGGGCCAACCGCAGCTGACCTTGTGGCTGACCTGGATGAGCGGCAGCTGAGCCGAATCTTCAAGGAATTCGGGGAGGAGCGGCATTCGGTTGTTATCGCTCGTGAGATCGTCCGCACTCGCGGCCGGGCTCCGATCACAACCACTGGAGAGCTGGTCTCCTGCATTGAACGTGCCGTACCTGCTCCAGCGCTCTTCGCAGGTGGTCACCCAGCCAAGCGAACCTTCCAAGCGCTTCGGATAGCCGTCAATGACGAACTTGGCCAGATTGACGCCTCGCTCCCTCTTGCTTGGCAGGTGCTTCGGCCCGGAGGTCGCTTGGCGATCATCTCTTTCCATTCGTTGGAGGACCGTCGCGCAAAACGGTTCATGACCGCTCGTGCGACAGGCTGCATCTGCCCACCAGACCTCCCAGTCTGCGGTTGCGGTCGACTCCCCGAGGGTGAATTGATCACGCGGAGATCGGTAACTCCGAGCTCAGGCGAAGCGGCATCCAATCCACGCTCACGATCAGCCCGTCTCAGGGTCGCGCGCAAGCTTGAGGACATCTCATGACGCCTCCTGCGACAGCAGCAGCACGCATGCGCCCCGCCAGTTACGCAGCGCAGCGTGCAAGCCATGTGGCCCCAATCAGCGCAGTTGCGGAAGTCTCAGTCCCAACTGTCTCCAGTTCGCCTCAGCGGATCCGCAAAGGGCGCCCAGGATCGGGCAGGAGCCTTACCCGTCCAAATGTTCGCCGTTACTCAGGTCCAGTAGAGCGTTCGGCCTCAACCCAAGGTTCGGGAATCGCTGAGGCTGCAATGGACTTCCGTCGGGATCTCTCAGCAGTGGAGATGCCGCGATTGACAATTCCCAAGCTCAAGTTGTCGTCCCTTCGGCCTCGGATGCCACAGCTTCATGTGCCAAATCCAAAGGAGGTTGTTGGAGCCGTCCGGTCCGCCCCCGACCATTCAGTGACCAGATTCATGACAAGCACCCGCGTCTGGGTGGGTGTTCTTGCCGTACTCATCGGAGGGCTCGTCTTTATGCAGGTTCAGATTCTTCAAGTTAACGCCGGAATCGGCGAAAATGTCCAGAAGATTTCGTCGCTTGAGCGTAAGAACGCGGAGCTTCGAACAGCCGTTTCCGGGCTCGGATCAGACCAACGAATAGTTTCCGAAGCTCAGGGAATGGGGTTTGTGGAACCACCCGTTGGCTCAAGCCATTTCACTGCGGCGCACAGCGGAGACGCTGGCCGTGCCCTTGCGCTTCTCACGCCGTCCTCATCGGGGAGTGGAATGGTCAGCTCTGACTCTCTAACCAGCTCTGTCAGCAACTCTCAACCGGTGCCAAGCGATACCTCGTCGGTGTCTGGCTCTGGAGGATCCGGGAGCTCTGGCGACACTTACGCATCAGGGACATCAAGCACTCCGCCATCCACTTCGAGCAGTACTGATTCCGGCACGACAAGCACCACGGCAGCGGCACCTGATGGCGGAAGCTCGCCACTCAGTGGATAGCGGTGCCTGAGCGCCCTCAAGGCCGCTTCAAGATCCGAGCCCAGCGCCTTAAGTTCGCACTGGGCCTGCTGGTGGTCCTCGCAGGCGCCAGAGCGATACAGGTCGGTGTTGTCAATGCATCAAGTCTCCGCGCCCATGCAGCAACCCAGCAGTCAAAGACGTATGACGTTCCTGCGCCGCGCGGCGACATTACCGATCGAAATGGTGTTGAACTGGCTGTCTCTCAGCCTGCTGTCAACGTCATCGCAGACCCGATGATCATCAAGAATCCCAACAAGGTTGCCGAGCAACTGGCTCCGCTCATCGGAAAATCCGCACCGGAACTTCTCCCGAAGCTTTCAGACAGGACCAAGGGCTTCGTACGGCTCGCGCGCAAGGTGCCGGCCAGCAACGGAGACAGAATTCGCCGGATGTCGATAGATGGCATCAGCTTCGAGGCAGCGATGCTGAGGACCTACCCGCGGGGCCAGCAGGCAGGGCAGCTGATTGGGTTTGTTGGGGACGCTGGACACGGAATGTCTGGGCTTGAGTATTCCTATGACAAGTATCTGGCTGGTTCGGACGGGAGGCGTACCACTGTGTTCGCCGGGGGCAATCCGATCAATGTCAACGAGACCCAAAGGGTGAGATCGGGCGCCAGGCTGAAGCTGACAATTGATGCGCCGGTTCAGGATGAGGTTGAGCGAGTCCTGGCTGGGGTCGGAAGGGTGTTTCAGCCGAAAGGGGCCACTGCCATCGTGATGGACCCGCGGACCGGCAACATCCTTGCATTGGCCAACTGGCCGGCTGTCAACGCCAACATGGTTGGGTCCGCGTCTCCCTACGCGCAGATGAACCGGGCGAGCGGATTTACCTATGAGCCTGGCTCAACGTTCAAGGCTTTTACGATTGCAGCCGCGCTCCAGGAGCGGAAGGTAACTCCCGACACACAACTGTTTCTACCGTCTGTTCTCCAAGTTGGCGACAGGACAATCAAGGATTCACATGATCGCGGCGATGAAACGCTCAGCGTCTCTGGGATTCTCGCCCAGTCATCCAACGTTGGCGCTGCCCAGATTGGCCTCAGGGTTGGACGTAAGAAGCTTGATTACTGGATCAGGAAGCTTGGATTCGGTAGTCCAACCCACTCAGGGTTCCCCGGCGAGG
>JBAXHG010000045.1:0-10601 GCA_037139015.1 Actinomycetes bacterium
CCGTGATCCATAGCTGCTTGGGACCAGCTGGTGACACGCGACTTTTCGACACGGCAAGGTCAAGCGCTTTCCGCACATCTGGAGTATTGCCCAGCGAGGTTCCATCCAACGAGGAGGCCCGTGTGGTCGGTGTGCCAAAGAGTGTGTACGGATGGAGCGCAACACCGTCCAAGCTGGCTTTCACAGGGCACGATCCCGTCGCGGTAGGGGCCGCTGACTTCCCTCCGAGGCAGAGGACTGAGCGAATGAACACCTGTGGGTCAATTTCATATCCCCCGCTGCTGGCGCCGTAGGGCCCTGTTCCAGCACTGAGAACTGTGGCCGTGGGTTGAACGGACTTGATTCCGGCATAGAACGAGTTGAGGAGGCCCCGGTAGCTGCCAATGGCAACAATTGTCCCCCGGCTTGTGCAGACATTCTTCGCAGTCATGTGCCCCTTGCTGCACTGCGGAGTGAGGTACCGCTTGTAATTGGGCTCGTTCCATGCCTCAAACAGACTTACCTTTGGAAGCATTATCGAGGAGTTCAAAGGGTCGGGAGTAGTGCCGTCGTAGCGTTTGGCGAGCGCCTTCGCGAACTGGCCGAAAGCGACTGCGTTAGGGTTCCAAGAACCACCATCTGGTGCCTTGTTTCCAATGGCGCCATAGCCCGTGGATGGCCTGTTAGGTCCCTCAGCCCAAGCGGGCGCACGTAGTGGGTTGAGTAGAACCCGGACTCCAGCGGTCGTTGCGAGACGAGCAATTGCGTCTGTCTCTGCCCAATGTCCTGCGTAAGCCGCGTCGTTCGGGTTTGTAGCGTCAGTTGGCTTGGTGGGAGCCACACTCGACCAGTTGACCTGCGCTCTGTAGATGCCTGCATTGGTGCTTTTGACCATTGTTGACCAGAGTGTCGGCGCGGTCAGTGGGGCCGTTGACGCCCCATCGATTCCGGTCACGAAGCTCGCTCCAGCGGCAGCAGGAATCGCGAGCGCTCCGAGTGATACTGCGGCAAAGGTTCCCAAGAGGGTGATGTTGAATTTGCTGCTCACGAAAAGCGAGCGTATCACGCTCTAAATAGGGTTGGGCCGGAAGGGGCTCGTGTTTCGCGTAAGCAACAATCTCTAGGTACTTAGTGCTAGATGGACTTCCTCAGGGTGCGACGGTTCCGATGCCAAGTCGGTCTGCAGTCAACGAATACGCCAGTTCGGATGGGTCGCTGACCGCACGCCGCACGGCACTGTCCAAGCGTTCAATCTGTGCGTTGACGGCAGCTTTGCGGATATCTGGTGTGTGCGCGCCCAGATCTTCCAGCAGCGACCTCAGTCGCCTGGCGACCTGTGGTGACCCGGCTCCGAAAAGGCGGATCTCTGTCAGTGACAGGTCCAGCAGTTCCGCCCAATCCGGGTTTGGGAAGAGAAGGCGGACATTCCCTTCGCGGTCAGCAATGCGGCCTCGTTCAAGGTCCCGCCAAGCGAGCGCCAAGAGCATTGTTTCGAGTCCATCCAGAACCTCAACTGCAGTGGTCGGGTCGTTGATCGCCGGGGAAAGTGCGCGTATTGCAATGTCAACCATGGCGCGGATCGCAAAGGCCGGGTCTTGAGTGATGGTGCGACCATCGCCGACCATCACTGACCGCTGCAGGTCAACCGAGTTGACCTCACTGGAGCTCTCCTTGCGGTGGATGTGAAATATGGGCGCCTCACGCGGCAGGTAGGCGCCAACACCAACCGTCAGCTCGATGACAACGTCGGCCTCCTTTGCGGCTCGAACCAGTCGGCCACGATCCAGTGCAATCAGCACAGCGGTGTCCCCATGGAAAGGATGAGTGTCGAATGGGTCAGCCTCATGCGCATCCTCAGACGGTGGGGCATTGCCGAGCCTATGAGGGTACACCTCGGTTGCTGCGTGGGCGCCAAGCCTGACAAGCCGTTCGACGAGCTTCCGTGGGCGCAGCAGGTCCAAGAGCCGGCCTACGAGTGTGAAGAACGAGAGGATCGCTGCGCCGAGCAGGAGGAAGTCAACGCCGATTGTCAGGCTTGGGACCACCGTGCTCCCCGCTTGGCCAATGCCGCGAAGGATTACTAGTGAGAACACAGCTGGTGCGATGAAAATACCCAGCGAGTGCTTGAAGACCGGGTCGCGACGGAAGCGGGCAACGAGTCGCGGTGAATACTGGCCGGCGGCAAACTGTACGACCACCACTGCAATTGAGACGACCAGCCCGGTGAAGGCGATCATTCCGCCTGCCACGGAGGAAAGGACGGTCCGCGCCGTGTCGTTGTCTATCTCCATCCGCAGCATGTCGCTGTTGCCTTCCACCTGAGACAGCAGAAGCGCGAGGAGAAGAACGAAAGCTATATACGCGCTGGGGATGACTATCAGGCTGTTGCTGAGCCATTCCTTGACGCGGAATCGGATGCCCCAGCTTCTCGAGCGTTCGCTCGGGGAGAGCCAGTCGAGCGTTTCAGCGCTGGGCCAATTCTCGTTTGTGTCCGCCGCTCCCATTGGGCGCAAAGGCTGACGGTCAGCGCGGACGGCGGGCAGCTCAACATCTGCCGCCCACCTGGCGGGTCAAGCTTCCACCGACACGCCCTTCCAGAATGCAACTCGACCTGCGATCTCGGCTGCTGCGTCTTTCGGTTCGGCGTAGAACCATGCGGCATTTTCGTTCGTCTCGCCCTCAACGCTGAGGCTCAAGTAGTTGGCGGTCCCTTTCCATGGGCAGCCGCTCGTGTGAGCTGACTCGACGATGTATTCGTCATTAACTGAAGTCCGTGGGAAGTAGTGGTTGTTCTCAACGACGACCGTGTCGTTGCTTTCAGCGATTACGGCGCCATTCCAAGTTGCCTTCATGTCTGTCCTGTCCTCCTGTTGTGGTTCAAAAAGAAGCCTTCAACCGCAGTACGGGCGTGCTAGCCGAAGAAGGTCTCGGCGTCCTCGTAGAGACTTGGGTCAAGCAGGCGTGGTGGTTCAAGTGCTCGCTCCAGAGGCTCAAGTGCAATCTCTGTTCCGCGCAGCGATGCCATCACGCCGAACGTGCCGGAGAGGATTGCGTCGGCCGCCTCCAGGCCCAAGCGGGTGGCGAGAATCCGGTCGGTTGCAGTTGGTGTGCCGCCACGCTGAAGGTGGCCAAGGATCACCGCGCGGGTGTCGAACCCTGTGCGCTCGGCTATCTGTTGTTCAAGCCATACGCCAACGCCGCCAAGCCGCGCATGACCGAACGCATCGGTCTGGGCTCCGCTGGTCACAAGCTCGCCGTTGGTTGGAGTTGATCCCTCGGAGACAACAACGATTGAGAATGAGCGGCCACTGCTGTGACGGCGCCGCAGGTGTTCGCAGACCTTCTCTATCTCAAAGTGTCGCTCGGGAACGAGGATCAGATCCGCGCCACCGGCTAGCCCCGCAGAACATGCGATCCAGCCCGCATGCCGTCCCATCACCTCAACGATGATGATCCGGTCGTGCGACTCGGCCGTCGTGTGGAGTCGGTCAATCGCATCTGTGGCGATCTGCACGGCTGTGTCAAATCCAAACGTTCGGTCTGTGCCGGGGAGGTCGTTGTCAATCGTTTTGGGGACGCCGACTACGGGTAGTCCGGCCGCCGCGAGCTTTGCCGCAACGCCGAGTGTGTCCTCGCCGCCGATCGCAACCAGCGCGTCCACGCCGTCAGCTTCCAGCCTTGCCTTGACGAGTGATGTTCCGTCAGCTCCGTCGGCGTAGGGGTTCGTTCGTGAAGAAAGGAGGATCGTCCCACCACGGGGAAGCAGCCCGGCTATGTCCGCACGCCCCAGCTCGATGTGGTCGCCTTCGAGTACTCCCGCCCAGCCACGCCGGTAGCCAATTGCCTCGCCCCCATCCGCAAGTACGCGTCGAACCACGGCTCGGATAACAGCGTTCAACCCGGGGCAGTCACCGCCACCGGTCAGGAGTGCGACTTTCATGTGACCAGAGTGACGGTGATTTGGGCCCCGTGCTTTTTCCTCTCGCGGAGCGCCAACTTAATGGGTTGCTGGCCCGGAATTTCCGAGCGATCGTCCCGAGGGTGGAATAGGCTTTCAAAACCAATCAACTCATGGGGAGAACTGAGCTTGAGCACTGCAATTGATCCGCAACTGACAGAGAACACAACAGCGCTCGCGCTGGAGGAGAAGGGCAAGCTTGTCAAGTCGCTCAAACGACTCGACATGACGCTGTTCACCCTGTGTGCCTTTGTTGGATTGGACACCCTTGGCCTCGTTGCGGCAAGCGGCCCCCAAGGGTTCCTCTGGCTCGCTGTGCTCGCCGTTGTTTTCGTTCTTCCATACGGGCTGCTCATGTCCGAAGTTGGCAGCGCGTTCACTGAGGAAGGTGGGCCTTACGAGTGGGTCAAGCTTGCTTTTGGTCGGTTCCAAGGGTCTCTCGCAGCGGTCCTGTACTGGGTGACCAACCCCTTTTGGGTCGGTGGTTCGCTGGCGTTCATCGCCACTGCGGCCTGGAGTGACAACATCCAGCACATCACCGCAGGCAGTGTTGGTGACTACGCGTTCAAGCTGATCTTCATCTGGATCTCGATTGGCGTCGCGATCGCGGCCCTGAAGCGTGGCAAGTGGATTCCAAATGTAGGCGCCATCGTGCGCGTGCTTGTCCTTGGCCTCTTCTCGGTCACTGCGATCATCTATGGCGCCAAGCACGGCTTCCACGGTTTCGGTTTCTCTGACATGTCGCCGACGATGACTGTGTTCCTCACCCTCGTTCCGTTGCTCCTCTTCAACTACGTCGGTTTTGAGCTTCAGAACGGCGCGGCTGAGGAAATGACGGATCCGCAGGCTGATGTTCCAAAGTCAGTAATGCGGAGCGGAAGCACCGGAGTGCTGCTCTACGCAATCCCGATCCTTTGCATCCTGCTCGTCCTTCCCCAGGACAAGGTGACGGGAATCAGTGGGTTCCTTGACGCGGTATCGGCAACATTCAGCGTCTATGGCGGAGCGGCCCACCTGATCACCCAGATCGCAGCGATTGGGTTCATCCTCACGCTGCTCACCTCGGGTGCGGTCTGGATGATCGGCTCAGACCGCATCCTTGCCGTGGCCGCATATGACGGAGCCTTCGCGCCTTTCTTTGGACGCTTCAACAAGCGACTTGGAACTCCCGTTCGCGTAAACGTTCTATCGGGGATTGTCGCGTCTGCCTTCATGATCGTCGCCGTCTCAGCGTTCGACAATGGTGCGGATTCGAAGTTCTACATCGTCCTGACCATCGCGATCTCAACGACGTTGATGTCGTACCTGTGGATATTCCCCGCGGCCCTCAAGCTGCGCTACAACCACGGGCACATCAACAGGCCGTACCGGTTGGGCAAGTCAGGCAATGGGCTGATGATCATCGCCGCCGTGATGACCACATTCTGGGCACTCCTTGGAACCTGGGTCGGACTCTTCCCTGGGATTCTGGAGAAGCTCTTCAGCGTGGACTACAACTTCAAGGACACGTGGGGCACCGGTCGAGCGACATATGAGTACTTGACTCTCGGAACGCTGGCCGCAGTCTTCGTGCTTGCGGTGATCGGTTATGCAATGGGCACAAAGGTTCGCCGCGATCAGGTAACCGTGCCAATTGACGACGAAGCGCCGCCGGTCTGGCCGCAGCCTTAGTCGTTCCCACAGTCCGGCCTTAGACAACGGGGGTAAGCTCGGCGAGTGCTTCGCCGGACTACCCCCTTTGTGCTGCTTGCTGCCTCAGCTCTCGCCGTGGCAGGCTGCGGTGGGAGCTCATCTTCAACCAAGTCGGCTGCCACCACTGCCAAGGCCACCTCGGTCACAAAGACTGTCTTCTATGTAAAGCGGACGGGCAGTCTCACGAGTCCTATCCAGTGGCCGGCTGTGACCGTCGTCGGTAAGAGGCTGCTGGCCGTCGGCGGGCTTGACCAAGCCGATCAGTCCGTCTCGGCAATCACCGCGGCAACGCCGACAGGTTCATCACAGCTCGGGACTCTCCCGGCAGCTTTTCACGATGCAGCAGCAGCAACCATCAGCGGCACCGCATACGTCTTCGGTGGTGGGGATGCCGGCTCTTCGCGCAGTCAGATTCTCTCAATCTCCCCGACCGGCCAGACCTCGCAGGTCGGGACACTTCCGACAGGCGAGTCTGATGTTGCGGCGGCCACGGTTCGCTCAACCGCTTACATCGCCGGCGGGTATGACGGCACTAACCCGTTGTCGACAATTGTTGCCTTCACTCCGGGCAAACCGACCAGGGTGGTCGGGCATCTTCCACATCCCCTTCGTTACCCGGCCGTTGCCGCTGTTGGGGGGAAGATTCTCGTTGCTGGTGGCACCGATGGAAACACGGTGATGAGCGATGTCATCTCGTTTGATCCAGCCACAGGGAAGGTCGCAAAGGTGGCAACGCTTCCCACTCCAACGACGCATGCTGCCGGAGCCGTGCTGAATGGCCGCTTCTATGTGATTGGCGGACGCGGAGTGGACCCCAACAGTCAGATCTCTCCGATCGTGGAGGTCAATCCTGCAAATGGACTGGTTCGTACTGTGGGTCATCTTCCGACTGCCATTTCGGACATGGGCGCGGCGAACATCGGGGATCACATCATGGCCATTGGTGGCAAGGATGCTGCCGGCAAAGTCCACACCGGAATCCTTCAGCTCGGGTGGAAGACAGTCACAATCACCGCCGGCATTACCCCGACCGGCGGCTCAGTTGCCGTTCCCAAAGAGGGTGCCATTCCGGCGCTGCTCAACCCGACCAACATCTACGCGGCTGAGGGCCCAGGGATGCTCAGCCCAACGGTGAAGGGGGATCCGGCTCTCGTCTACGTTCCCAACACGATCTCCAACACGCTTGATGTGATCAGCCAGAAGTCCATGACGGTCATTGCCCACTACGCGTCGGGCCGGCTCCCGCAGCATGTCGTTCCATCGTGGGACTTGAAGACGCTTTGGGTCACCAACGACTACGGCAATTCCCTGACCGCGATTGATCCAAAGACCGGCAAGCCCGGCAGGACAGTTCCCGTTGATGATCCTTACAACCTCTACTTCACCGCAGATGGAACCCGCGCGATCGTTGTTGCGGAGGCGTTGCGCAGGCTTGACTTCCGCGACCCGCACACCATGGATCTCAAGCACAGCCTGCATGTGGACAACTGCCGTGGGGTTGATCACATGGACTACACCCGGGACGGGACCAAGGCTCTCGTCTCATGTGAGTTCGACGGACGAATGATCGTCGTTGACCTCAAGGCAGAGAAGGAGCTGGGAAGTATTGACCTCAGGGTCGGCGCCAAGCCCCAGGACGTGAAGATCTCACCGGACGGCAAGGTGTTCTATATCGCCGACATGATGAGCAACGGACTGTGGATGGTGGACGCAGAGAAACTCAAGAAGATCGGGTTTATCCCAACTGGGATGGGAGCCCATGGCCTCTACCCAAGTCGCGATGCGAAGCGCCTCTTTGTATCCAACCGTGACGAAGGCTCAATCACCGTCCTTTCCTTCGCAACGCGCAAGCCGATTGCCAAGTGGCGCATCCCAGGCGGAGGGAGTCCAGACATGGGAGGCGTCAGCGCAGACGGCAAAGTCCTTTGGCTGACCGGCCGCTCCAACGGTGTCCTCTACGCAATCAGTACCGCCCACGGCAAGCTGCTCGCCAAGATCCCAGTCGGCTCCGGTCCCCACGGCGCAGCAGTCTGGCCACAGCCAGGCCGCTACTCAATCGGACACACCGGCATTCTTCGCTGACTAAGGCTCTTCCTGGCGATGAGTGGGCTCGGCCAGCGGGTACGCGCCACGTGGCAATGCGGCCCGAGAGCGGCGGCGCGCCACGCCCAATTTCCAGCTTGTGAACGTCATGTTCTGGCCATGTGAACATCCTGTAATCGGACTTGACTTGACCGGTCTTTTTCCCTTGGATGCCGAGCATGACCAACATAAGATTTACTACCGCCCTGTCCCTGACCATCCTTGCCTTTGGTGGCGCTGCTGCCAGCGTTGCCGCCGGAGCTGACAGCAAGTCAACCGGTCGCGTTGGCCCGTCGCTCAACATCACCGGTAACGGACGTGCCCTCACGCCTGCCGGACGGGTGACGACAGTTGGCAACTTTCCATCAGGGTCTGCTCTCACCCCTGACGGCAAGTTCCTTTGGACGGTCTCCTCGGGTCATGGTCGAAATGATGTAACCATCGTCAAGGTCAGCGATGGGACGGTCACGCAGACCCTTCCGCTCCCCGGCGCGTACGGCGGGGTTGCCATCTCGCCTGATGGAACGCACGCCTATGTCTCAGGTGAGCCGACAGGTAACTCCACCCCTGTAGGAAGCGTTAAGGCTCCCGGCGGTGACGCAATCCACGTGTATTCAATTGATGGAAGCGGTCGAGCCACAGAGGGAACTCCGATCTCTCTTCCGCTTAACCCGGGAGGCGACAAGTCCTGGCCTGCAGCGCTCGCAGTTACGCCCAACGGCAACAAGCTCGTGGTTGTTGAGATCCAGAGTCGCGTCTGCCTGACAGCAACCACCCCCTGCACCGGCGGTTCTCTCCCCGCAGGAAAGCTGGCTGTAATCAATCTCAGCAACTCGGCAGTTACAGAGTTCGGAATCGGAATTGGCGGCACGCTTCACGGCGTTGCGATTTCCCCTGACAGCAGCACTGCCTACGTGACTGATGAGAGGAATGGGGTTCTGGATTTCGTGAACCTCAGCACCGGAGACATAACGTCCGCTGGAGTTGGCGGACCGGTCAGCGGTGACGGAACAGGCGACGCTTTCTCCCATCCGGAAGGCGTCGCAGTTACGCCCGATGGCAAGTACGCCTACGTAGCTGTTGCCAACCGCGACCTTGTCGCGAAGGTGAACCTCACAACCAAGGATGTCACTTACACCAGTGTGGGCCGAACCGCCGCTTGGGGAACTCAGCCAGTGGCCATCACCATCGCCGGCAACCGCGTCTATGTCGCCGACTCAGGCGAGGATGCAATCGCGGTCCTCGACATCAGCGGCTCTACGCCAGTTCTTGCCGGACGTGTGCCAACCGCCGCATACCCAACCGGAGTCTCGGTGACTCCAGACGGGACCAAGCTCGTCTGGACCGCCGCCAAGGGACTCGGCGCCGGAGCAAACCGCCTCTACGGAACGAACTTCGCCGCCAGTGAAAGTGCTCCTTACGGCCAGTATGTCCCGGACATGCTGCTCGGTCGCGTTGGTGTTCTTAACGTTCCAACCACAGGAGCGCTGGGAACGCTTACGGCCCAGGCCGATGCCCAGCTGACACCAGCCAACTTCACCGTTGGGCCACCAAACACCGCGCTCAAGTCGAACGGGCCAATCAAGCACGTCTTCTACATTGTCCGTGAGAACCGGACATACGACCAGATCTTCGGCAAGGAAACGCGCGGAGATGGTGACCCGGCGCTTCAGGTGTTCGGTGACAATGGAACCGCAGGTGCGACAGGAGGAGTTACTCCAAACGCTCACGCGCTGGCGCGCCGCTTTCCGCTGATCGACCACTTCTACGCAAACAGCGAAGTGTCAGTTGACGGCCACATCATCACCTCAATGGGACAGGCAATCGACTACTCGCAGAGGGCGCTCCACGCCAACTACTCCAACCGAGGAAGACTGTTTGACTTCATCTACCCGATCTCCTTCGCTCCAAAGGTGTCGATCTTCGACCAGGCTGTGCGCCAGGGCGTGTCAGCAATCAACTACGGTGAGAATGAGTCCGGAAGCTCGGTGGTTTGCGGGCCATCGCAGGGACCAAGCTGCAAGGACGCAAGTGATGACGGTCGTTCAACCTACGCAGCCGTGAAGGCTCAGAACGATCGGTCCTACCCGCAGACGTTCGGTTGCGCGGCTGATCCGAAGCTTGACAAGGCGCTCAAGAAGGCGACCCTGCTCAACTCCAAGTATTGCGAGATGGACTCGTCGGCGAATGGTCTCAAGCACAAGGTGTTCAGCAGCACGATCTACCACAGCCGCCTTGACTACTGGAAGGACAAGTTCGCCGCTCAGCTTGCCACCAACACTGTTCCGAAGCTCACATACCTGACCTTCGTGAACGACCACACCAACGGCGTGAAGGCGGGAATCCCGACGCCTAAGGCACTCGTCGCCGACAACGACTTGGCGATCGGACAGTTTGTTGAGACGTTGAGCAAGTCGAAGATCTGGAAGGACTCGGCCGTGTTCATTGTCGAGGACGACTCCCAGGACGGCGCAGATCACGTGGATGCTCATCGCATGCCTGCATTTGTGATCTCACCCTGGGCAAAGAAGGGGGCTGTGGTTCACACCCGTTACGACCAGAACTCAGCTCTCCGTAGCGCGATGCTCCTGCTCGGACTGAACCCGCTGACCCTTGGAGATGCACTTGCGACTCCAATGTACGACGCGTTCGCACGGACCACAGATACGCCGGACACGAAGACATACGCGGCAGTCAAGCCGAAGTACTCGCTCACTTCAGTGACGGCAGCCGGAGTTGCTCGTGCTGCGGGCAAGCTCGCCGCGGCCCTTCCGTATCAGAGCCTCGATCAGGTTCCGCAGCAGCTGTTTGACCAAGTGATCTGGCAGAGCGTGTTCGGTCCAAGCAGCAAGCCACCGCTGCCAGGCCCCAACGCTTCGCCAGTTGAGGC
>JBAXHG010000046.1:0-10571 GCA_037139015.1 Actinomycetes bacterium
GTGATCCACCCGATCAAGAAAGACAGCACTGTCTTGATCGGACGAATAACAGGAGATTACGAGTGGGCTCAGAACGCCCCCAGCTTCCGCCATCGTCGAGCGGTGGAATGGCTCGTGGACCAGCCAATCCCACGCATTGAGTTCAGTGAGGCTGCCAGGTTTGAGATCGGCTCGGCACTGACCATGTTCAAGGTCAAGAACCACTCGGATGAGTTCCTCGCACGGATTGGGCTCGCACCGAGTTCACCTGAATTTGCGGCTGGGACCATTCCGGATGATGAGGTCTTGGCAGACAGCGAGGACGCACTCAGCGCCGTTCGAATCCAGCAAGATACTTCCGATTTCATCCTGGCCCGGCTACTTCAGGCCTTCTCACCACGCGAATTCGAGTTCTTCGTTAGTGACCTGCTGAATGCGGCCGGTTACACGGCCAGAGCAACACAGGAGTCCGGTGACGGCGGTATTGACGTGATTGCACACCGTGACCCACTCGGCCTCGAACCACCCGTCATCAAGGTCCAAGTGAAGCGAACGACCGCTCCGATAGGCGGGCCAGCAGTGCAGCAGCTGACAGGCGCCCTCGCCTCGGGCAGCAATGAGCTCGGACTCTTCGTCACGCTTGGCGGATTCACAAAAGACGCCGTGCATATTGAGCGACAGAGACAAGACCTTCGACTCGTTGACGGACCTGCCTTGGTTGAGATGCTGCTTGATAACTACGACCGACTTCCGGCGAACATCAGGACAAAAATCCCACTGACACGGGTGTTTGCCGTTGATCGTGAGGCGCTCTCGGTCAGCTGACCATGAAACAAGCTGAGGGAGCAGGCCTCAGGGTGTGGTGACAAGCTGCCCTTGCCGCCCGGCTCCTCAGCCGGAACCGAGATTCGATTCTTGAGCATCGACCGCTCACGACCTTTGTCGTAGACGCGGAACACAAGCTGCCCTCCGCGCTTGGTCTTGAACTCCACTCCCGAAAGGCCGCCTTGCGGCATCTGCGGAGGTAACCGCTAGCCGAATGCCCCCATTAGGTGCTTTCTTCGTCAGCGCGGATGCCGGCGATATGGCCCAGGACGTACGGATTGAACCTGGTGGAGGGCGGCTTCCAAGAGCCATTGGAGCAGCGGAGGAACTCGCTGATCGACTCGATCCTGCCGCTGTCGCGCGTCGTGGCGTTAACCCACCAGCCCGACTTGTGATCAAAGGTGATTATGTAGACATCGGCCTGCTCGTCATGGAGTACCGCCTCCAGCCCGGGCCTGTTGGCTTGAAGATCGTCAAGAGCAAGCAGATACCTTGCGTTCGAGCTCTTTCTCAGCGCCATGTGCAGGGCATCCCTGAGTCTGGCGGCTTGCGACTGAGACAGCGGTCGCTTGGCAAGGATCGACGTGCCGGCGCTCAGTTCCGCAGAGATCCTTGCAACATCATGGTCGAGGTCCATGATCTCCCGTTTTGTCATCCGGGTGGAACGAGGCTTACGGCGGGAACCGCCCGCGGAGGCTTCCCCGAAGGGGCTGTCGGCGGATTGATGTCCGACTGCAGAACCGAATGCTCGACTTAGACCATCCTGCGCATCGGTCATCGCGGCACTCGCCTCCTACAGTCCGTATTGGGCGCGTTCGAGGCGCGCGTTTGCGTAGTTTCGGTCGCCCAAGGTCTCCCTGAGCAGGTCTTCGTTGCGCCCGACGACCTCGGTCGAATGGAGAGTGAGCGCAACCCGCGCATCGCCGATCCGCCCGGGTATCCGACGCCAAGCCTCGTCCATCGCGATCCAGCCGGAGTTGTCGTAGAGATCGGCCTCCGAGACTCGATGTCCTTCAAGGCAGAAGTCCACAGCGGACTGTTCGCCGACGGTTGCCGATCTGATCGCGTCGAACTCGATCTCGAGCGTCTGGCCCGCTTCGAGCAGGGCGAGCTCTTCAACCGTCAGGTCCCAGCGAACGGTTGGCAGGCACCGTGACTGCTCGATGCCGAATTCGAAGATCTTCTCGGCGATTTGAATCGGGCGCCTCGATCGCAGGCGGCCTTCGGGACTGCTCGTGTCAACGCGCTTGCTCGTGTGCTCCCTGAGGCGCATTCCGTGGCGCCAGAACGCCACCCCGGTTCCCTCCGGCTCAAGCCACATGTCCTCCGAGGACCATGCGATGGCGATCTCCACCCCCGGAAGTGCCTCAGCGATCCGGTCGAAGACCGGCAGTGGCGGATCCGTATCCGCTCCTGAAAAGTCGAACGTGGCGAAGAGGTTGCCTGCTATCCACTCAGCCCTCTCGTCAACGCAGTAGCTGCACGCGACATCGTCCCGTCGACCGCGATGCCTCTCCATCCAGTCGCTCGCACTTCCTTCGGCGTCCGGATGAAGTGACCACAGGTTCTCGGCGAGGCGGGCGAGGTGGAAGTTCATCGAGTAACTCCAACCCTCCACCTCGACCCTGTCGAGGCCGACCTCGCGCGCCAGAGCCTGCCACGGCTTGCGAACCTCGCGGTCGAAACGGCGAAGCAGTTCGTCGCGAACCTGGTCTGTGGCAGCCGGATCAGCCGGACGCGGCACGATCCGCTCGATCGAGAAATCAGGGCTCTGCGGCGGAGGGTTTATGCCCGTGATCCGTGAGGCCGCCGCCAGAGCTGGTCGGGAGCCTTTGATCAGCACGTCGAGCACGAAGCGGCGATCCAAGGGGGGCACCGTCAGCTCTCCGCGTCCGCAGAGCGACATCCGAGCAGGTCCGCGTTTTGCCTGACGATTTCCTTCTGGAGGATCACCGACGCGGCAGTCGCGATGAAGATCGCGTCAAGCAGGTTCTCAACAGACCAGCCTCCGCCTCTCGTTTTCGACGCGGCCGCAAGGAGCTCATCGGCCTCAGAGACTGCGGCGGCTGCGTTGGCTTGGGGGTGGGTTGGGCGCCTGTGGCTCATTTGGCCGCACCGCCTCCAGGAGGGAACGGGGCGTGTGGAAGTGGCCACTCGCGCAGCTCACCGCGAGGTTCCACCGCTGCGCACTTGAGCAGCCAAGGCTCCTTGTGTTTCGGGAGCTTCATCTCTTTGGTGGCGATATGGGTGATCCCGAGATACTCCGGAGCGCAGGCAATGCGACCCGGCCCACCAGCTTCGAGATCGGCTCCCACGGTGATCCACCCGTCGGGCCCGGCCGGAGCCGGCATTTCGTCGGAAATGGGCCGTTGCCAAAGCTCAACAGGATCGATCAGGCTGTCCTCGAACAGGTCCGCGCAGCTGGTGTGGCCGGCCCAGACAGGTCCGTACCCGCCGCAGATGATGTACCCACGCGCAACATCGGCTTGCTCGACTCGGGCGAGCGCCAGCTTGACGGCATCCCATGCCTGCTCGAACATCAAACCTGCCGACCTGATCGCAGTCGAATGCTTGAGCTCCCCAAGGACGAGCCCGCACTCGGCGTGCATCAGGGTGAAGTCGAAGTTCTTGACGGCAGGGAAACAACGGAGATCTTGATGCCCGCCGTGCGGGAGCCGGTCAAACGGAACATCGGCGGCTGACACAGCCTCGGTGAGCAGGGGCTCCAGGTGCTTGCGTTCACCGAGCTCGTTACCTGGAAGACCAAGGTCCTCCAGAAGGTCACTCAGGCGGTCAACCAAGCGCGCCATGTCGTCGTCGAGTGTCTTGGTGCAGTGGTCGGAAGTCATTGAATCGGCCCTCCCCGGAGCGCCTGGTGGTGTCTGTGGTGGATTGGCCCGGGCGGGTCATAGCAAAATACTCTGATTTCACCAAACGGACGCGTTTCGAGCCTAAATCACCCGTTTTCCCCGTCTTGGCGGGCGATTTGCCAGCCTCCAACCCGAGAATGGGTAGTGGCAACGCGCCAACTATGTTGGGCCGGCAACGCGAAAGGCTCACTATCGCCGATCTCAACTAGGCCGTGACCTGGCGATGAGCCTTCAGTGGCCCTGACCCCTCGTCACAAGGCCCCGGCCGCGGAGGCGCAATGCGACCCGGCAAGCTTGCAAATTCGACCTCGGTTGGGGAGTCAGCTACGTTAAACAGGCTCACGCAAACGGCAGGAGGTACAAATGGAACAACTTAAAGCACAGGAACTGCCAGTACACAAAGTTCTCTCGAGCGACTTCAACCTCCGGATCCCGAAGTATCAGAGGCCATACTCATGGTCTACGGAAATGGCGCTCCAACTTCTGGACGACCTCCTCAAGCACCTTGAGAACCACGGTGAGGTTGGACCAGACACGATCAAGGAGCCGTACTTTCTCGGTTCAGTAGTAATTGTCAAGCCAAGTGACGAGGATCCAGAGTCAGACGTGATTGACGGTCAGCAGCGCCTGACCACGTTGACTCTCCTGCTGGCGGTGCTTAGAGACCATGAGACGAACGAGAGTCGCTCTTCCGACTTGGATGCATTAATTCGAGAGAAGGGCAACGAAGTCCTTGGGATCAGCGCGGAGCCTCGTCTTCATCTGCGGGAGCGAGACGCAAAGTTCTTCCGGGAGAGAATCCAGGATCTCGGAGCAACCAAGGAACAGTCATTCGGTCATGGAAGCGAGCCCACAGCAGAGGGACAGAGTTCAGCTCCGCAGAGCCAACTGAAGGACCCTGCGGTCGACAATGACTCCAAGAAAGCGATCCTTTCTAATGCAATCGAATTCCGAAAAGCGGTCAGGGAGTTACTCGAGAGCGAGCCCGAAACTGTCCCGCAGCTGGAGAGACTGATCATGGCACGGACTTTTCTCGTTGTGGTGTCAACTCCGAGTCTGGAGAGTGCCTATCGGATATTTGCGGTAATGAACTCTCGCGGATTGGATCTTTCTCCCGCAGACATCTTCAAGGCAGATGTGATTGGCGCTATCGAGCAGGATTCGTCGCAAGCTGCTGACGATGCGAGCACGAGCTGGGAAGATGCGGAAGAAGCGCTCGGTCGCGAGAACTTTGCGGACTTGTTCCTTCATATCCGGATGATTTTCGCCAAGGAACGAGCAAAACGAGAGCTTAGCATTGAGTTTCCTGAGCAGGTCATGAAGCATTACCTTCCAGATGGGCAACGGTTCATGGACGAGGTCCTCGTCCCATACGCCCATGCGGATGACGTGATTCGGACGCGCCGGTTCGAGGCAGCCAGCCACGCTGATGAGATTAATCACTGGCTGACGCTTCTCGCTCGGATTGACAACAACGACTGGCGACCACCCGCTCTCTGGGCGGTCAAGAATCGAGGGGCCGACCCGGCGTGGCTGGCGGAGTTCCTCCGGCAGCTCGAACGCCTGGCAGCGAGCATGTTCATCAGGCGCGTATACACCACTGGCCGGGCAACGCGTTACGGACATCTGCTCCGAGACCTTGATGAAGGGGCAGGCTTGAGCGCGGAGTCGCTGGTCCTCACCGACTCCGAAAGGCATGAGACCCTTGAGCAGCTTAAGGGTGACATCTACCTGCTCCACAACGTGAACAGGCCGGTTCTCCTCCGCTTGGACGAGCTGCTCTCAGATGGCTCAGGAGCGACCTACGCGCAGGAGATCGTCTCAGTCGAGCACGTCCTTCCTCAGCAGCCAAGCGGTGATTCCCAGTGGTGTTCTGATTTCACAAAGTCTGAGCAGGAGATGTGGACACATAAGCTCGCTAACTTGGTCTTGTTGTCTAGGCGCAAGAACTCAGAGGCGCGTAACTTTGACTTTGACGAAAAGAAGTCCAAGTACTTCACAAGTAAACACGGAGTGTCTAACTTCGCGGTGACCAGTCAGGTTTTGAACCAAGAGGTCTGGACCCCGCAGGTGCTCGAGGTGAGGCAAGAAGAACTTATCGGGCGCCTTGCCAACGAGTGGGACCTCCTAGTTAAGGCCTCGTAGCTCGGCCTCGTGAGGTCTTACCACTAATAGTTCCGGCCCCAGGCCCCAGGCCCCGGTCCGCGGTGGGTCAAATGAAATACTATGAGTCGAATACACAGCCGAAAGGATTGCATCTAATGAGCAAGGAACTACTCGATCAGTTCACAGAGGCCTACGACAGCATGAAGGGTGAGATAGGCCGTTTTAATTTAGCTATCTTTGGCGAGACGGGGGCGGGAAAGAGCACTCTCATAAATGCGATGTTCGGTCTCGATACCGCGAAGACGGGGATTGGCAATCCCGTCACCCAAGAGACCACTTTCTACAGGCATCCGAACGGTGTTACCGGCGTTTATGACACTAAGGGCATTGAAACCGGTGAGTCAGAGAAGAGCATCCTCGCCAACTTCAGCAAAATTGTTGAGGAATCATGGGCACAACCGCTTGAGGAGCAAATCCACGTGGTTTGGTTCTGCGTCAAGGCCGACGATTTGCGCCTTGATCCAACACAGGAGCGAGTCATTCGCGCCCTCGCAGATATGAAGCTACCCGTGATGCTGGTGGTGACCAAAGCTTTCCCAACTATTGAAGGCGAATTGCATCCAGACCATCTGGAGCTGGTGGCAGATCTGAGGGAGCGGGGCCTTCCACTCTCCCCGGAGGGCGAGGTCTTCCTGACCTTGGCTCAAGGCGATGAGCATAGGGGGGCAAAACCGCATGGACTAGAGGCCTTACTTGATGCCACCTTTCGCGTTGCTCCGGAGGGAGTCGCGAGCGCTTTAGCGGCTGCGCAGCAGATCGATCTAGCACGGAAGGTGAAGGAGGCCAAGAAGTACGTTGCTGTTGGTGTGGGATCGGCTGTAACCGCATGCGCTAGCCCGGTTCCCTTCTCGCAAGCTGCACTCCTTGTGCCAATTCAGATCACAATGATGGCGCACATCGCCGCGGCGTTTGGGTTATCTGTTAAGAAGAGGACATTAGCGTCGGTGGCAGGGGCGGCATTCGCTGCGACTGGGGTCACACAAGCCGGCCGCTATATCGTTGGAAGTCTCCTAGACCTGATCCCGGGTGTCGGGACTATCGCCGGGACTGCAATCCAAGCTGGTGTTGCAGGGACGCTGACGGGGGCTGTTGGTGCTGCTTGGACTGCTGTCTGTACGGCTCTCTACAAAATGGATCCGAAGGCGGTGGAGGCACTTGAGCCGAAGGTAATCACAACGATGTTTAAGGATGAATTCAAGAAGGCTTCGAATAAAGAAGGCAGCGGGAACTGACTCTGTCTACTCCTCCACCTGCGGCTCTTCGGACGGGGCATTAATATTGGCGACTCGAATTCGTTAGGGATGAGCAATGCGGTCATGGGTATTGGGGTTCGCCCCCAAATCCTCGCAATCCTGACGCCGGACTCTCCGCCCGCAGCTTTACCATAATGAGGTAGGCTCACCCAGACTCTAGTGATTCTAGTGAGGAATGAGGAGAATCTGATGAAAATGCCGTGGAGACGAGCGCCGGAGGTGAGAGCCTTAGGGCCCAACGCCGTTGCGTCACCGATCACAGATGAAACCGGCGCCAGAACGGAACCGGGCTCACCCCAGGAGCCTCTGCGAGTTCTCTCAATCGATGGCGGTGGGATTAGAGGATTGGTCCCAGCACTAGTGCTTCAAAAGATTGAGGAGGAGGCCAAGAGGCCCGTCTCCGAGCTGTTTGATGTCGTCGCTGGGACTTCAGCAGGCGGGCTATTGGCGCTGGCCCTCTTCAAAGACCGAAAGCCGATGTCAGCGAGAGAGGTAGCCGCGCTATTCCATGCGAGAGCTGGTGAAGCCTTTCCGTCGCCTCGGCTTCGCACACCGCTCTTCGGGGTCACCTCGGTTAGATACGACTCCAAAGGGCTCCGGTCTCTCGTTGATGAGCTGATTGGGGACCGGGCGCGGCTCGGCGATTCGAGGGCCAAGCTTCTAATTCCGGCCATCGACCTGCGAAGCAGGAAGCTCAAAATCTTTGACAGCTCCCGCCACGGCACGCCATACAAGATGATCGACGTCGCACTTGCGACCACAGCTGCCCCCAGTTACTTCGACCCACACGAGATTGTCCTTGAAGAAGAAGGGCACAGTACGCGGGCATACGTTGACGGCGGATTAGCAGCGAACGACCCAGCAGCAATTGTTGTGGCGAGGCACTGGCAGGAGATTCAGAGGAGGGGAGTCGTGCTTGTCTCTCTTGGAACTGGCAGGCTCTTGGGTGACACTGGGCCTTTGGATCTTGCTGATAGAGGTCTGAAGGATTGGAAGGATGAGCTGGCAGGACTCACAATTGACAGTTCCTCGCATGTCACCTATCGAATCATTAGGGATCTCCTGAGCAGTCCACCTGACAACGGTCTTATCTGGAGACAATTTAGAGTTAACCCTGAGCTTTCGCGACGCATCGGACTTGACGACAGTTCTCCAGAGTCCCTGAAGCAACTCACTGATGCCACGTACGACTGGGGCAAGGAGGGTGGTGACGAAATTATTACCGATATCATTGGCTTGCTCGACCGGTGAAGAGTCGCGCAATTTCCGATTACGATTCCCGCAACCAGAAGATGCACACAATCACGAACTGGCTTGAAGGCAGGGAAGGCCGTTGCCACCCAGATACCCAGCAGTCACCCGGTACATCTCCTCAGCTCTCATCCCAAGCCTGAACGATCAGCCACTCATTTGGAGTGAAGTTGTCCAATTCAGCCTAGTCAAAAGTTGTCTGGCCGACCCACTCGTCGGTCAGAATGATCCCGGGGTCGTGGAGCCAAATGTCCCTAGCGGCCGGAGGCTTATCTGTTATGTGTGGCAGGAGTTCCTTCGCGCGGCCCGTGTATCGAATTGAATAGCCATTTCCACAGAGCTTGATGATCCTGTCCGCTGAGGCATGTTCGTCAAGCCAGTCAAGGCCGCCAAGTCCGGTCTGCCAAACGGCCAGTCGCCAGCTTGCCACCGTTCCAAACTCTGCCGGCTGAGGCCGGTCAGTGTCCTGTTGACGTAGGACTGATATGCCCCATCCAAACATTAGATAAGCCTCCTCAGTGCGCAGTAAATGAAGTCTATGTCTCTCGCTCTCATCTCCGCCAATGCAGTCTTAATGGAGCTGCCGAATCGGACGCGGGATCGCTCATTACGTTCAGGTCCGATTCGCCCGCCGGGTGCCTCACCTAGCCAACCAGTTGGCCATGAAGCCGTAGGAACGCCAGCTCTGCCTGTCGTGGTTCCATCGGCCGCGGAAGGTTTGGAACAAGCTGAGTTTCGCCAGATTGAAGGTCAAGTGTCTGCCTGGCAATTTCAAATGCCCCGGGAGTCAATCGCTGGGTCTCCATGGCCAATGCGATCGAATGGGCTTGCTCGATCAGCATCGCGTCCTCCGCTGCCAGCTCTGACACTGGCTGCATCTCGAACGCCCGCGCAATAGCCGATCTCACAGCGCTGCGACTGTCTTCCTCCATACGGGATCTGATCGTTGCTGATCCGGATAAGAACGGTGCCACGTCACCAATCCAATATGCCTCATGCGACCGCAAATGGAGGACGGGAAAAGCGAGATCGGGTCGCTCCAGTGGCCCACATACGATCTCGGTCGCCAGCAGCGCCCGCTGCGCGGCTGAGTAGCCCTCGCTGTAGTCGGGAACCTTTCTGAAGGCTTGTGAGAGTTCGGCGGCAATGTCATCTGCGCAAATCATCTGAGGATCCGGCTCACGAAGGTCAATAACCCGTCCAGTGCCGGTAGTGACGAAGTCCGATCCCGTTGCCCCGGTTGAATCAACCGATTTTGACTGGGCAACACCAATCGGACGGATTCGGTATATGGCCTGCTCACCCAAGTCATCAATCGCCGCAACCTGCCCACCGCCCAGCAGTTTGTTCACTCGGATTGTGACCCAGTCTCCACCGTGCCCGGAACAGATGAAGCTTCCATCATTGATGCGAACAAAGCACTCTCGTCGCAAGGGACCCGCGACGCTGAGCCACCCAGAGGTTGTCTTCTCGGACGCGCAGTCGATCTCCAATACTGGTGGGAGGTCAATCCGAAGGAACCGCTCTAGAGACCGTGAGTTATCAATTCTCATCATCTGTAAATTCTCATCATCTGTAGGGACGAGGCGCCTCTGGCCCATCTGACACGCTGACGGCAGTTGAGTCGGCGAGAAGTCGCTTCCCTAGTCCCTAACGGGGGTATGTCACTCCTACGGCGTCAAGCAGTTGGGGTAGGTTCACCTGCCGCTGTGGTCCAGAAACGTTGCTTCTCGGTCTGTAAGAGGGCCGGGGACCGTGCCCAACTGGCCAGCTGTCAGCTGTCGAGCTTGGCTAGGAATTCTTCTAGTTTTAATTTATGCCCGTTACCGATGCGCGTCTTGCCGGGACACCATTCAACCGTGGCCTTGCCGATTCTTAAGTTCCCTCGATGTTTCCCATCGTTCCCAGAAATCCTGAGTATCAGACCGTTACTTCCCAAATCAGTTTGAAGGTGCTCTAAATCCAGTGTGACTTTCATATTCGCTGCTCCTCCGTAGTGAGTAACCGCAAGAGTAGCGAAGCTTTTCGTAGATTCCTAAACTCGCCCTCAGCCAGGTCCGAATCGATCGCGCAGATCGGCGCTACTTGAAGAGCTGAAGGGCGTGCGTGAACGATCGCCCAGCGCAACGCTACTCATCCTCTTCACCCGAACGGCCAAGCTCATCGCCGAGCTCAGCAAATACTTCGTCAAGCTGCTGCTCGAGGTTGTCGAGGTGCCCACCAGCTT
>JBAXHG010000047.1:0-10467 GCA_037139015.1 Actinomycetes bacterium
TGCTTTGTTCCATCTACCGGGTCCAGAATCCACTCGCGATTGCCGCTGCCGCTGCGGCCTGACTCCTCTGCGAGGATCGCATCGTTGGGCCGTTCGAGGTCAAGCAGGTCGAGCATGGCCCTTTCGGCTGCCGTGTCTGCTTCAGTCACGGGTGTCCGGTCAGGTTTTGTCTCAACCTTCAGGTCCGTGCTTCGAAATCGGGATGTCGTCTCAGCGTCAGCCGCGTTGGCGAGCCGCAGCGCCAAGCCGAGGTCTGTGTCGGGATCAATGTGCATTGCCCTGTCAGCCTAACCGTCGCAAGCGGGAGCGCGGAGTCGCGCACCCTGAGCTGCCGTCAATCACCAATCGCCCCGTCTGCACTTAACCTCAATGGCATGAGCATTCAGCCGACATTCGACCTCCAGTGCCATTCAGTCCATTCAGACGGCTCCCTGCGGCCAGCAGAGGTGGTTAAGCGAGCCGCCGCAGCCGGGGTGGAAGTCCTTGCCCTCTCCGACCATGACGGCGTCGGGGGAGTGATTGAGGCGATTGAGGCTGGCGCCCGACTGGGCGTCCATATCGTCCCGGCCGTTGAAATCACCGCGGTGGACGAGATCCACGATGACATTCACCTGCTGGGCTACCTGATCAATCACACGGATCCGGTTTTGATCGAACGGCTTGAGGGTGCCAAGGAAGAGCGCGCCCGCCGAGGACGCTTGATGGCGGAGCGACTCGAGCGTGCCGGATGGTCGATCAACTTCAAAGTCCTCGATCAGGTTGAGGCTGCAGGAGGAACTGTCGGCCGCCCTCATGTGGCCCAAGCTCTGCTCTCAGACCCAGAAAACACAGAGCGCCTCCACGACATGGGTCTAAAGACAACCGGCAATGTCATTCACGAGCTCCTGCAGAAAGGCAAGGAAGCCTTTGTTCCTCGGGATCACCCGACTGTCGAAGAAGCGATCGCCTGGGTGCATGATGCTGGCGGAGTCGCCGTCTACGCCCACCCGCTCTTCCCGGCTGGGCGTTATGGCTACGAACCCGTTGAGGAGGCCGTGAGGCGTTACTGCGGGTACGGGCTTGATGGAGTTGAGTGCTTCTACAAGACTCACTCTGAGGCAGACACGCGGTTCCTCCACGCCCTTACGATGGAACTGGGACTGCTGACCACCGGTTCGGCCGACTTTCACGGGCCCGACCACGGGGACTTCAGCGTATTCAGGGACTTTGAGCTTTACGGCCTTGAGGTCAACCTCGGGCCAATCCTGCCTGCCGCCTGACGACCTCTAGCTGATGGTGCCTGAAGCCGCAAGGATCAGGACCAACGCACCAACTGCGATGCGGTAGATCACGAATGGCTTGAGGTTGTGCGTTGAAAGCCACTTGAGCAGGAAACCAATGGCCCAGTAGCCCACGACGAAGGCGGCGAGTGCGGCGATCACGGTTGTCGGAACGCTGGCCGTCTGACAGTTTGTGACTCCATGCGCGCACTTGTCAGCGCCAATCCCCTTCAGCTCAAACAGACCGCTTGCGACGACGGCGGGAATGCTCAGGAGGAATGAGTACCGCGCGGCAGCAACTTCGTCCAGGCCCCGGAACAGGCCGGCGGTGATCGTTGAGCCCGAACGTGAAACTCCAGGAACCAGTGCCAGTGCCTGCCAGAGACCAATGAAGATCGCGTCGCCGCGGTTGAGGTCCTCGACATTGCGGACTCGTTTGGCGGTTGCGTCTGCCGCGGCCATCACAAGCGAGAACAGGATCATGACTGTCCCGATGACCCAGAGTGAGCGCGCTGCAGTTTCAATCTGATGCTTGAAGATCAACCCGAAGATGGCAACGGGGATCGTGCCCAGAATGATGTACCAACCCATCTTGGCATCGTGTTCCTTGCGGGCTTCCGCATCTGTCAGTGACTTGATCCAGACCTTCGCGATCCTCAACAGATCACTGCGGAAGTAGATGACTACGGCAGCCATGGTCCCAAGCTGAATGACGGCTGTGAATGCGGCGCCGGGGTCCTCCCAGCCGAGGAATGCCGGGACGATCCTGACATGGGCGGTCGAGGAGATTGGGAGGAACTCCGTAAGCCCTTGAACAACCCCAAGAATAATTGCTTCTATTGCGCTCACGCGAGTACTCCATCCAGTTCATGTGCGAGTGACTCGATCGCCAGCTCCCGATTGACATTCAGTTTAAGGGCTCGGCGGGTGCGTTCGATCCGCTCGATTGCTTCACGCAGGTCTGACGGGCGCACATTGGCTCCCTCTGCCGTCAATTGCGCGGCCTGGCTTGGGGGAAGCAGTTCGGTTGCGCCCAAGGCCGCGCGGTGAACGTCGCGCAGCCAAGCTTCGGCCACAAAAAGGGCCAGATCAGCAGCTGCGCTCTCTGCCCGCCTGCTGGCTCGCTTTCCGCGGTCCGTCGCATCCTTCTCCATCCGCTTTTTCTCCGACTTCCCCGCAAATTCAAGCCGCAGGGCCGCAGCCGCTTCCACCTCAAGTCCGGCCGCTTTGCCCAACTGGCCTGCAGTCTTGATGATCTCCAGCCAAGGCCTAGCGGTTGCGGCTCCACCGCTGAGTGCGGCCTTTGCAAGCGTCTCGCCAGCCCCGCGGAGTGCGGGACCTTCGGGACTGGTTAGCATCAGCGCCCGGGCACCGTCTCCTCCGGAGATCCGGGCACATTCAAGTGCCAGATCCGGGCTTGTGCCAGCACGCTGAAGCCGGGCGGCGAGAGATTCAACGGTCGGTGGCTCAAACCGAACAGACTGACAGCGGGAGAGAATGGTTGGAAGTACCGTCGTGGTCGCCTGCGCAATCAGGATCAGGTGGGCATGCCCGGGGGGCTCTTCCAAGGTTTTGAGGAAGGCGTTTGCGGATGAGTCATTCATTCGATCAGCACCCTCAACGACGAAGATTCGACACTGAGATTCAAACGGGGTCATCGGGACTGCTGAGACGAGCGACCGGATGTCATCCACCAGGATCTCCCCGTTTGCGCCTTCCGGCTTGATCCACATCAGGTCAGGGTGAGTCCTGCCGGCCACCCTTGTCGCGGTGTCAGTTCTCTCGGTGCCTCGGGAAAGGAGAGCGGTGGCGAGGTCCTCAGCGACCTCTGAGCGTCCACAACCAGCTGGGCCATGGAAGAGATAAGCGTGCGATGCCGTGGCCTTGCCGTCCACGACCGGACCGAGAATCGCGTGAGCGTGAGGATGTGCGAGTAGGGAGTCCACGACGCCAAGCAGAATACGCCGGGGAGCGGGCAGTAGGGTTCTGGCATGGCCACTGGGACACTGATCACTGTTGAGGGCATTGACGGAGCGGGCAAGACGACACTTGCCGGTGGGGTCGCCCGGAGCCTCAGTGAACAGGCCGGGCTTGACATCCATCTGCTGCGTGAGCCGGGGGGTGTGGAGCTTGCCGAGCGGATCAGGGATTTGGTCAAGGACCCCAGCTTGAAAGTGGGAGGACGCGCCGAGGCGCTGCTTTATGCCGCCGCCAGGGCAGAGCTTGTTGAGCAAGCGATTACGCCACTGCTGCTCAGCGGAGCGTGGGTACTGCTCGACCGCTACGTCGACTCGTCGCTCGCCTACCAGGGAGCTGCCCGCGGGCTTGGGGTCGAAGAGGTGCTGGCGATCAACAGCTTCGCAACCGGCGGTCTTGCCCCGGCACGGACCCTGCTGCTGCGTCTTGACCCTGCCATTGCGGCCGCCCGCATGGAAGAACGGGGTGAGGCGAAGGACAGGCTCGAGGCTGAAGGACAGTCTTTCTTCAGCGAAATAGCTGACGCTTACGACAGGCTTGCCGATGCCGAACCTGAGCGGTTCCGCGTCTTGGACGCAACATTGGGGCAGGACGAACTTCTGCTCGCAGGACTGGACGCTCTCTCAGACCTTCTCCCCTGAGCCGTGAGGCTTCGGGCCTGTTGTCAGGAGTGGGAGTGGTAGCCGCTTGGGTGGCTTTGGGCGAAAGCCCATGCGTCGGAAATCATTGCGTCCAGCTCTGGGCGCTTTGCTTCCCAGCCCAGTTCGGCACGGATCTTCGCTGAGGCCGCGACCAACATCGGTGGATCGCCTTCGCGCCTTGGGGCCTCAACAACTGGGATCTCAAGGCCGGTAACGCGGCGAGCGGCTTCGATTACTTCCCGAACGCTGAAGCCATTGCCATTGCCGAGGTTGAGGATCTTGTGGGATCCCTGAACTGTCTGCTCGAGCGCCAGCAGGTGTGCATTGGCCAGATCCTCAACATGGATGTAGTCGCGGACAGCGGTTCCATCTGGAGTGGGGTAATCAGTGCCAAAGATGCTCACATGGGGCAGAAGTCCCTGAGCTGCCCGGAGGATGTTAGGGATCAGATGTGTTTCGGGCTCATGGTCCTCACCACATGGACCGCTGGCTCCAGCAACATTGAAGTAGCGCAATGAGATGGCCCCAAGGTCATGCGCCGCAGCCTCTGCGCTGATCATGCGGTCCACTGCAAGCTTGCTTTCCCCGTAGGGGTTGACCGGCCGGGTGGGGCAGTCCTCGGAGATCGGGACTACCTCTGGCTCCCCGTAGCAGGCGCAGGTGGAGGAGAACACGAGTCGCTTGACATCATTGGCTCGCATTGCATCGAGCAGGTTGAGCGACCCGGTGATGTTGTTTCGCCAGTAAAGCTCCGGCTGCGTCACTGACTCTCCGACGAGTGCAAACGCGGCGCAATGGAGGACTCCTTCGAAGCCGCCACCGAGCGATTCGGTCAGCTTGGGCAGGTCCAGAAGGTTGCATTCGATTAGCTTCGCGCCCTCGGGGATCGCTTCCCGATGCCCACGAGAAAGGTCGTCAAGCACTGTGACCTCATGCCCCGCAGCGAGGAGAATCCGGGCACTTACCGAGCCGACATAGCCGGCACCACCTGTCACCAGTAGACGCATTGACTGCAGCCTATTGGGAGAACGCTTTCCCGGAGGTTCCGGGGAAAGCTCTGACGCGCCCAAGGGCCGGGGCTAGATTGGAACCAACTTCACAAAACAGATCAGTCACCACAACTCAGATGTCGTTCCGTCCGAGCCAAGGTAGACACTAATCGACCCCTTCACGCAGACCATTCGCCCCCGTGTGTCTTGTGCCGAAGGAACCACAGACAGAGACCGATACAGGGAGAAAAAGATGGCTAAAGCAGCAGAGCACACAAAGGCAGAACTGGCAGTGGAGGGCAACGCTCTAGCTGTAGAGAGGGTCTACACCAAACCCGGCCAAAATCCTTTCGATTCGGTTGAGTGGGAAACCCGCGACGCCGTAATCGGCTTCGGCGGGAAGGTTTCATTCGAGCAGCGCGATGTCGAGTTCCCGAAGAGCTGGTCTCAGAACGCGACAAACATCGTGGCCCAGAAGTACTTCCGCGGCCAGGTTGGTTCGCCTGAGCGCGAGTACTCGGTCAAGCAGATGATCGGCCGGGTTTCCGGAACGATTGCCGGCTGGGGTCTTGACCGCGGCTACTTCGCCAACGACGAGGCTGCCAAGTCCTTCGAGGACGAACTGACGTACATCCTTCTGCATCAGATGGTTGCCTTCAACTCGCCAGTCTGGTTCAACGTTGGGTTTGAAGAGACGCCGCAGTGCTCCGCCTGCTTCATCCTCTCGGTTGAGGACACAATGGAGTCGATCCTCGCCTGGAACACCAAGGAAGGCAACATCTTCCGTGGCGGCTCAGGCTCAGGCATCAACCTGTCAAACATTCGCGGTTCAATGGAGACCCTCAAGAAGGGCGGAACCGCTTCAGGCCCCGTTTCCTTCATGCGCGGAGCTGACTCATGGGCCGGCACCATCAAGTCAGGCGGCAAGACCCGCCGTGCGGCCAAGATGGTCGTGCTTGACGTTGACCATCCGGACATTCGACAGTTCATCTGGTGCAAGGCCAAGGAAGAGGACAAGGCTGAGGCCCTCCGCGACGCAGGCTTTGACATGTCAATCGACGGTGATGGCTTCACTTCGATCCAGTACCAGAATGCAAACAACTCGGTTCGTGTCACAGACGCGTTCATGACCGCAGTTGAGAACGGTGACGATTGGAATCTGATCGCACGTGCCACCGGCAAGCCTGTTGGAGAGCCAATCCCCGCCCGTGACATCATGCGCGACATCTCAGAGGCAGCATGGCGTTGCGCTGATCCGGGAGTCCAGTACGACACGACGATCAACAACTGGCACACATGCCCCAACTCGGGACGCATCAACGCCTCAAACCCTTGCTCTGAGTACATGCACGTTGATGACTCAGCCTGCAACCTCGCTTCGATCAACCTGATGAAGTTCCGCAATGACGACGGGTCATTCGATGTCGCAGCTTTCGAGCACGTCATTGATGTCACATTCCTTGCGCAGGAGATCATCGTCGGCGCATCCTCATACCCAACGGAGGGCATTGGAGCCAACGCCGTTCGCTTCCGTCAGCTCGGCCTCGGCTACGCCAACCTGGGCGCTTTCCTCATGTCAAACGGCATGCCGTATGACTCAGACAAGGGACGTTCAACAGCGGCAGCGATCACCTCACTGATGACGGGTCGCGCATACCGCGCCTCCGCACGGATCGCCTCGGCAATCGGGCCTTATGAGGCATACGCGGAGAACTCTGAAGCCCATAACGGTGTTATGCGCATGCATCGTGACGCGTCCTACGAGATCGACACGGAGAACACGACCGACGAGCCACTGCTCGCAGCAGCCCAGCAGTCATGGGATGACGCGGTTGAATTTGGCGAGGCGAGCGGTTACCGCAACGCCCAGGCCACTGTGCTCGCACCGACCGGAACGATCTCTTTCCTCATGGATTGCGACACGACCGGCGTTGAGCCTGACTTCTCACTCGTCAAGTTCAAGGAGCTTGTCGGTGGTGGACAGATGACCATCGTCAACCGCACAGTTCCACTGGCGCTTGAGACGCTCGGCTACACCGGGGAGCAGATTGCAGAGATCGAGGCGCACATCAACTCGAACGGCACAATCATTGGAGCCCCACACCTCAAGGACTCAGACCTTGAGGTCTTTGACGTTGCTGTCGGTGAGCGCGCCATCACCCACCTTGGTCACATCAAGATGATGGGCGCAGTGCAGCCATTCATCTCAGGTGCCATTTCCAAGACAGTGAACCTGCCTAGCACTGCGACAGTCGAAGACATCGCTGACGCTTACACGGAGGCATGGCGTCTCGGAGTCAAGGCTCTGGCCATCTACCGTGACGGATCCAAGACAGCCCAAGCGCTCAAGACTGATGCCCAGGACGAGAAGGGTGCCAAGGCTGAGGAGGTCGCAGGACCACGTCGCCGGCGCATGCCGCGCGAGCGCCAGTCGATCACCCACAAGTTCTCAATTGGTGGCCACGAGGGTTACATCACCGCCGGCATGTACGAGGACGGAACTGTGGGAGAGATCTTCCTCACCGACATTGGCAAGGAAGGTTCAACTCTTCGAGGAATGATGAACGCGTTTGCGACATCAATCTCCGTTGGCCTCCAATACGGCGTGCCACTTGAGACTCTGGTCAACAAGTTCTGTTACATGAGGTTTGAGCCGGAAGGCATCACTCAGAACCCGGAGATTCCGTTCGCCAAGTCAATGCCGGACTACATCATGCGCTGGCTTGCATCTCGCTTCCTTGGAGCGGACATGCAGGAAGAGCTGGGCATCATGACCGACGCAGTCAGGGCCAAGAAGATCGCTGAGGAGACGGCAACGTCCATCAACTCAGACACGGCAGGCCCGATCAATGGTGCAAATGGCGGGTCGAGTGCGCCAGCGGCTTCCCTTACGGACTCGCCTCCGGTTCAGCCAGCCAGAATGCTTGGGCTGGAACTTGGGCCGGCATGTCAGCAGTGCGGTGGAATGATGCAGCGCACAGGCTCGTGCTACACGTGCCCAAGCTGCGGAAACAACACCGGCTGCGGTTGATTCAACTGCGGAGTTCTCCGCTAATAGATTGAGAAGTACTCGGGCCCCGCACTAGCGGGGCCCAGCTTTTGCGGGGATGGTGCGATTTCAGGTGACGGTGGGGCTCGGGAGTAGGCTCAGCGCATGAGCGGAGCACCTGACTTTGATGTGATTGTTGTTGGTGCCGGTTTCAGTGGTCTTGCTGCCGCTGTGGCTGTGGCCGACTCTGGCGGCCAGGTTGCTGTGCTGGAGGCACGGGACCGGGTTGGCGGACGGGTGGAGACAGAGGACCTTGGGGGTGGAGCTTGGATTGACCTCGGGGGAACCTGGGCCGGGCCTGCTCAGGACCGGATCCTGCACATGGCTGAGCGGTTCGGCGTGGAGCTTTTTGAGCAGTACGCCGAGGGGAAGAACGTTGTTGACCTCGGTGGTCGTCTCCGTTCGTACTCGGGAACCATTCCCCGGGTTGGCATCGGCCCCCTGTTGGACATGGGCCGCCTTCAGTTCAGCGCAGGTCGGGCAGCCAAGAAGGTTGACCCAGCCTCCCCATGGGATGCTCGCAATGCAGGCTTCCTTGACGCCATCACATTGGCTGACTGGCTTCGCAACCATCGTTTTGGCGAGGTGGCAACTAGCTTGCTGGCGATTGCCGGCCGGACTGTCTGGGGCGCTGAGCCGCGGGAAATGTCAATGCTTTATGTCCTTCAGTACATAA
Source organism: Actinomycetes bacterium (assembly GCA_037139015.1). Lineage (GTDB taxonomy): Bacteria > Actinomycetota > Thermoleophilia > Solirubrobacterales > Solirubrobacteraceae > WLNJ01. Next base: position 8,592 of record JBAXHG010000047.1, read on the forward strand.
GTTCGGCTGGTGGGCTGAACGCGCTTCTTGACACGGAGGGAGGCGGACAGCACTGGCGGTTTCAGGGCGGCGCGTCCACTGTGGCGCAGGGCATGGCATCGAGCCTTACCCAAGGAGCGCTCAAGCTGAGCCATCCGGTCTCGGCCATTGTTGACGATGGCACTGGTGTCACCGTCTCAGGACAGGGTCCTGATGGACCGTTTGAGCTCCGCGGAGGGCGTGTTGTTGTGGCATTGCCATCACCGCTTCGTTCCAAAATCAGCTTTTCTCCCGAACTTCCGGTTGAGGCTGCAAGCGCAGCGACAGGATGGAAGATGGGAAACCTGACCAAGTGCTTTGCTGTTTACGACGAGCCATTCTGGAGGAAGGATGGGTTTACGGGTGAAGCGCTCACAGATGCAGCGCCAGGGGCATTGACCTTTGACGTATCGCCACCGGACGGCAGCTGTGGAATTCTCGTCGGCTTCGCAGGTGGGGACGATGCGAGGACACTCGAGGGTTTGGAGAGCAATGGGCGACGGGAGTTGGTGCTGGCGGGTTTTGCACGCCTCTATGGGGAAAAGGCCCTCCGTCCGGACGGATGGTGGGAGCGGGCTTGGGCAGCCCAGGAGTGGAGCGCAGGGGGCCCCGTGGCCATCGCTCCGCCAGGGGCATTGACCTTCGCGAGAGATGCACTTGCGAGACCGTTCGGTCGCATCCACTGGGCGGGGACTGAAACGAGTCCGCTGCGAGCCGGTTTCATTGACGGCGCTATCCGTTCAGGTGAGCGTGCGGCTTCAGAAGCCATAGGTTTTGCGGAGTTTTAACCTCGAGCTTCGGTTCTTACCTGATCCTTACTAAGTAGTTGCCCGCAGTTTGTTCAGCGGGTATAAAGATGGTGGCATGAACAACACCGCGATTTACCTCACCCGTAGCCCCCGTCTCATGCGTACCATGTCAACCGTGTTCGCTGCCCTCATCACACTGGCCATATCCGCAGCGATGATGCCTGCCACCTCAGCCGCAGCGCTCCGCGCCGGCGATGTGGGATTCAGCCTCGCCACTCCGGCAGGGCAGACATGGGTTTATGGCGACTCTTGGAACAACGGGGTTTTCATTCGCAATGCGATCACCCTGAACAATGCCTACGTAGGAACCCTGCGTGGCGTTCCAGCTGGCAGTTGGGTCTGGCCAGGTGCACCGTTCGAGCTTCCTAACGGACATGTCGCAATGTACGGGGCTGAGGTCAAGCAGGTAACACCAGGCACATGGGGCTTCCAGCTCCAAGGCGGCATCCGCGCGGAGTTCGATCCAGCGCATGCAGGGCAGGCAACCGTTACGGCAATGCCACGCCCAGCAACGATCTGGGCTGCCGCAGCGACCAAGGATCCAACCACCTCAGCTCAGTACGTTTATGGCATTGATGGCAGCCACCATGCGCACGTCGCACAGGTGAACACCGATGGCAGCGTTACAGAAATCCGCACGATGTGCGGCACAATCTCCGGTCAGTTCACCGTCCTCCAAGAGCCAAGCGGTGGCTGGTGGATGGTTGGACAACTTCCGTATCTGTCACGTCGCGTGGTCGCATACCCACTTTCCGGCCCTGCCGGCAGGGTCACCGGGCCAGCACTCAAGTTGATCACCCTTCCAAGCCCAGGAGCAACCAGGTACACATATGCGGGAACGATTCACCCTGAAATGAATGGACTCCTTACCTGGGCGGTAAACGGCACCGGCGCGGGAACTCCTTACGGACTTCAGCGTCAGGCAGCGTTCTGGCCAGTCGCACTTACCTACGCGAAGGCAGCAGCAGGAGTCACAGCGACCGCTGCACGCGTACATACAGCTGCAGCCACGGCAGCAGCCGACAAGGTTGTGCTCTGGGCCTCGACCA
>JBAXHG010000048.1:0-10458 GCA_037139015.1 Actinomycetes bacterium
GGATGCCAATCACCTTGTGGTCGGTGTTGACCTTGAAGTAGTCACGCCATGAGTGAGCTCCGTGTGATGCGTGGTCTTCCGGACGTGTGTCCTTGCCGGAAGCCCAGTAGAACCAGTAATCGAAAGCACCAAGGCCTACGAGGAAGAAGAGCGGGACACCGATCATCGAGACGATCGTGATGGCCTCTCCGTCAATCAGCGGGGTATAGCCGTAGAGACTCCGGATGAGAGTCACAAGACCTGTGCAGAACGCGAGTCCAAGCAGGATGAAAGCTCCTGCGCGGTACCAACCTGGTGCTTTTAGTTGAGCGGGCATCGAGTGTCTCCTTGGATCAGGCGGTCTTGGCAGCGCTCTTGGCTGCGAACCATGCTGCATATCGGGCTGGTGTTACTACGTGGACGGTGGAGCGCATAATTCCGTGGCCTATGCCACACAGCTCTGCGCAAACGACCGAGTAAGTTCCGATTCGATTCGGGTTCACCTTGGTGTGTGTCGTGATCCCGGGAACAGCGTCCTGCTTCATCCGCATCGATGGAATCCAGAAGGAGTGGATCACGTCAACTGCCTTGATGTCGAACTTAACCTGTGTCCCATTGCAAGCGGCGCCCTCACCAGTTGCAGCGCCACTGGGGGCACATGGGACATAAAGCTCATTAGCGATGAACTTCTTGCCATTTGGCCCCGTGTACTCAAAGCTCCAAGCGAACTGCTGTGCGTAGGCCGTGACCTGAAGCTGATCTGCCTTGGCTGCGTCGATCTCGCTGAGAACGGACGCTCCATAAACACAAAGGATTGAGACCATGATCGACGGGATTGCCGTCCAGATCACCTCGAGGCGCGTGTTTCCGTGCGTTGGAGGGCCGTCGAGCTCCTCTTCACCAGCGCGCATGCGGAACTTGATGACTGAAAAGAGGACCACAGTGGTGACAAGAACAAAGACTGGAACCGAGATGATGATCAGCACGTCGTAGAACGTGTCGATCGGGCCGGCCTGCGTGGCAGCCGCCGTTGGGAACCAGTCAATGGACAGGCCGATAGCGATTCCAACCGCGGAGGCAAGGATGCCTACGGCGAGCATTCGGACTACGTCTGTGCGGGTAACGTCACGAGGGTTCTTCATCGCCCCGGCACTCTAGTCATTCGGCGAGACAGATGGTCTGCCGAACGGTGTTTTTGCGCGCCCAGAATCGAGGAGCAGCCAGGTTGAGCCCATTCTGCTGCGCTCAGGCAGGCTGACTTACAAGCGGTGAACCGGCCCCGGCGCGAAGGGCTGAAGCCCTGAACTCGGAAGGTGCTTCTCCGTGGTGCCGCCTGAATGCCTTGGCGAATTGGGCTGGTTGGCGGTAGCCGACACTTCGCGCAATCTGCCGCACAGTCAAGCGATCGTGAGAAAGGAGCTCAGCGGCCTGAGTCATTCGCACGGCTGTGAGGTAATCCCTGAATGTGGTTTTCCCGATTTCAGAGAAAGCGCGCTGAAGCTGTCGACGAGAGGAAGCAATGCGCTTAGCAATGTCGTCCAGCTGAAGATCATGGCTGTACTCGGCCTCGACTAATTCGCAGACATCCTCGAACAGACTGGTTCTGTAGCGGATTGTTGTCGGACGTTGAGTTGGCATGACTTGTATACGCAGCAAAACACCCTCTGGATCAGAGGGTGTTGGTTGACCTGCCAATACGACGAACCTTCCGGAATCAGTCAGGAAGCGAGGCTTCAGGCAACTGAGCAATCTCGCGACGGGTGTCTGAGATCCACCTGACAATGCAGATCACAAGCAGAACCGCACCAATCGCGCTGATAACAAGGCTCAGCCCGAGACCGATTACAACCAGAGTGATGGCGATTGCAGTGAAAAGTGGGATGGCTGACGGGCCAGGGAGATGAATTTCCTCACCGGCAGGAGCAGCTGGAATCTGGACTGGTTGGTTGTCGCTCATGGTCAGGCCGCGTTGTAGAGGGTGGCTGCCACGAATGAAAGTCCGAACATGACGAAGCAAACAGCTCCGAGTCCAAGTCCGATCTTGATGTTTCTTCTTGCGATGTCTCTGTTCATTTCAATCCCCCGAGGGTTCAGATCTTGGAGTCTACGACCATCGCCGCAAAGAGGAGCGCGAGGTACCCAAGAGAGTAAAGGTAGAGCCGGAGTGCGGCAGGCCGGGTTGCTGCTTTTTGAAGTCGTATTGCAAGGGTGAGGAAGATTCCATCAAGGATTATCGCTGCCACGAGATAGATCAAGCCGAACAGACCTCCTGCCACGGGCAGAAGCGTTACAGCTACGAGCAGGACCGTGTAGAGAACGATCTGACGGCGCGTCTCATCCTCGCCTCTCACAACGGGCATCATCGGGACGCCCACCTTGGCGTACTCGTCCTTCATCATCAGTGAGAGGGCCCAGAAGTGTGGGGGCGTCCAGTAGAAGACGATCGCGAAGAGATAGATCGCTGCGAGCTCAAGCGAGCCTGTAACTGCAGCCCAGCCAACAAGTGGCGGAACCGCACCAGCTGCGCCTCCGATAACGATGTTCTGCGGGGTTGAACGCTTGAGCCACACCGTGTACATAAGGGTGTAGCCCAGGAATCCGCTGAAGGCCAGCAGGGCGGAGAGCAGGTTGACGAACAATGTCATCTCGATCAGCGAGACGGCAGCGAGGATCAGGCCAAAAGCAAGAGCAGCGTTAGGCTTGACGCGTCCGGACGCCACAGGGCGCGTGGACGTCCGTTCCATCTGAAGGTCGATGTCCCTGTCATACCAATGGTTTACGGCCCCAGCGCCTCCTGCTGAGAGATAGCCACCAAGGCATGTGAGGATGATCAGGCTGATCGAGGGGCTTCCCGCGATCTCCATTGCCGCAACGGTTGTAAGGAGCAGAAGTGACTGAACCTTCGGCTTTGTAAGAACGACATAGTCGTTCAGGATCTGCCTGATACCTGAGATTGAAGAGCCCTCCATGGCGGGGAGGCGTGACGCTTCCACGCTACGCCTTGGCGCCGGCGCGCTCTAGCTCTGCGCGAATGTCCTTCATTGGCTCAACGGAGCGGACGGTCGGGATTACATCGAAGTTGTTTGCCGGAGGTGGTGATGGGACGAACCACTCGAGGGTGTTGCCCTTCCATGGGTCAGGTCCGGCGACTGCGCCACGGCTTGCACTGCGAATGAAGTTGTAAGTGGCGAGAAGGATGCCGACGGCCAGGATGAATGAACCAACGGTGGAGATCATGTTCTCTGTCTGCCATCCGGTTGCCGTTCCGTACTCGTAGATTCGGCGAGGCATTCCCTCAAGACCAAGCGAGTGCTGGATCAGGAAGGTCACATTGAAGCCAATCAGTATCAGCCAGAACGCGGCCTTGGCCATCTTTTCGCTCAGCATCCGACCGGTGAACTTGGGATACCAGTAGTGGAGGCCTGCAAATACTCCGAATACTGCTCCGCCCATCAGGGTGTAGTGGAAGTGGGCGACCACAAAGTAGGTGTCTTGAAGCTGCCAGTCGACTGGGAATACCGCGAGGAACATGCCGGTCACACCGCCGAAGATGAACACGGAAAGGAAACCGGCTGCGTAATAGAAAGGTGACGCAGTGATGATCGAGCCCTTCCAGATGGTGGCGAGCCAGTTGAACATCTTCACACCAGTCGGAATTGCAACAAGAAGTGTTGTGACCATGAAGATTGCCGAAACGATTGCGGGGCTTGGCACCGTGTACATGTGGTGGAACCAGACAAGCATCGAGATGAGTCCGATGACGAGAGTGGAAGTCGCTATTGCCTTGTAGCCGAAGATTGACTTACGGGCGAAAACAGGCAGGACCTCGCTGACCATGCCGAAGGCTGGCAGCACAATGATGTAAACCTCTGGGTGACCAAAGAACCAGAAAAGGTGCTGCCAGAGAATCGGCGATCCACCGTGGGTTGGGTCAAAGAACGCGGTTCCGTAATTCCTGTCAAACAGGAGCATCGTCACGGCTCCAGCTGCGACCGGAAGGGCAACAATCAGAAGCACTGAGTAGGTCAGGATCGTCCAGCAGAAGAGCGGAATACGGCTCCAGCTCATACCTGGAGCACGCATCGTGATGATCGTTGCGACAAAGTTGATTGCACCCAGAAGCGACGAAACGCCGGTCAGGTGGATCAGGAAGATCCAGGCGTCCTGACCGCCACTCGGTGAGTAAACAGCTGAGGAAAGCGGTGGATACGAGGTCCAGCCAGCCTCAGGCGGAGTGAAGAAAAGCGTGGTGTAGAAGACGATTCCACCAGCCAGAAGGAGCCAGTAAGAGAGTGCGTTGAGACGCGGAAAGGCCATGTCCCTTGCGCCAAGTTGCAGCGGAAGCACATAGTTGGCAACGCCGGCCATCATTGGTGCGACAAAGAGGAAGAGCATGGTCGTGCCATGCATCGTGAAGAGCTGGTTGTAGTGCTCAGGGGTGATCAGCGAGTTATTGGCAACGCCAAGCTGAAGCCGGATCATCATTGCCTCTGCTCCGCCAACTAGGAAGAAAGCGAAGGTTGTGACCATGTACATGATCCCGATCTTCTTGTGATCGGTTGTAGTGAACCACGATGCCCAACGCTGCTTGACCGGCGGCTTGGCAACCTTGTGGGTTACCAGCTCGGGGAATCCGGCGTTGGGGTGTTCGACTGTTGCTGACATTCTCGTGGTCTCCCTTACGACGGCGGCGTGAGGTCTGTGATCTGGCCCTGGCGGGTCAGTTTCTGACGGGTCTTGATGCTCTGCTGGTTGGCATCAGCAATACGGGTCTTCTGGGCTGCAAGCCAAACCTTGAACGCAGCAGGCGTGACGATTCGGACAGAAGCAAGCATGTTGGCGTGCTGGCGGCCACACAGCTCAGCGCACTGGCCGGTGTAGACATCTCCAGCAGCATTCTTTGGCGCTGGGGCCTTGAACCATGTGTAGTTAGTCGAGCCTGGAACGGCGTCGAACTTTCCACCAAGAGCCGGAATCCACCATGAGTGGATTACATCGGTGGCCTGAATCCTCAGTACGACAACGGTTTCGGCAGGAGCGACCATCTGTGTGTAGGCGAATGGGCTGTCCAGCTTGTTGCCATATGTGTAACGCCAGATGAACTGTCGTCCCGTGACATTGATGGTGATCTTCTTGCCATCAGGTGGATTTGGTGTTGAAACAAGGCTCGCGGAGGCCGATGACTGAGCGAACTCAGCGATGGGCTGTCCGTTGGGGGGAGTGGTGATGTCCGGAAGCTTGATGAAGGTCACAGCTGCTAGGACTGCCACAAGGCCGACTGCCCCGATGGTCCAGCCAATTTCAAGCTTGTTGTTGTCAGTAGGCCCTGAGGCAACTGCTCCCGTTGACGCGCGGTACTTGATGATGCTCCTGATCAGGAACACCTCGACGCCAAGGAAAACGATCATCCCGAAGAACATGATGATCTTGTAAAGATCTGCGATCGCATTCGCATTTGGTGATCCACCCGACCGCGGAACAGCGGTGATCGCCGACGCTGAGGCTGGTGCGAGCAGCAGGGCTGCTCCTGCCGCCAGAGCGAGGAACGAGGTTACACGGGGCTTTGAAAAAGAGGAGGAACTCACAGCGGCGGGATCATACCGTCGCGAGCGGGCGTGGCGGAGTGTGCCTGAAATTGGTCGTCTCATCGGCATGTCAATCCTCACCAAATCGGGCGTCGCGGCCTTCCAGGAACGCGGTGACGCCCTCACGGAAGTCTGCGCTCGCGGCCTGGCCTTGTTGGAGCGTTGCCTCAAGTGCGAGCTGGGCTTCAAGGTTTGGGAAACAGGAGGCATTGAGCTGGGCCTTTGCGCCTGCATATGAGCTCGTGGCACCCTTGGAAAGCTTGAGGATGAGTGCGTCTGACGCCGCCTCAAACTCGTCGTCGCTGACAAGCCTGTTGACAAGACCCCATTCGGCGGCTTGGGTTCCACTTACGCGCTCCGCAAGCAAAGCCATCTCGCTTGCTCTTGAGAAACCAGCCCGGGCGGGAATGAATGCCGAGGCTCCTCCGTCGGGAACGAGGCCGATGGATGCGAAGGAGAGGAGGAAGTAAGCACTCTCGGAAGCGAGGACAAGGTCGCAGGCAAGGGCCATGGAGCATGCGACTCCCACTGCTGGACCGTGAACTGAGGCCAAAACGGGCTTCGGCATGCGCCTGATCCCCAGCATTACCGGGTGATAGCGGTCATGCAGAGCCTTCTCCAAATTCGGTGCGCCATTCTCATCAAGGTCACTGAAGCCTTCTTTTAGATCGGCACCTGACGAGAATGCGCGGCCTGCGCCACGGATCTCAACCGCGCGGATGGAAGTGTCAGTCTCGACCCTTGCGATTGCATCCTTGAGGTCGGCTCCGATCCCGCTGTCCCAGGCATTCAGTGCGTGGGGACGGTTCAGAACGATCCTCGCCGCTGCTCCATTACGCAGAAGCTCAATGTTCTCGTACTCGTCATATGCGATCCATTCGCTCACGGCGCCGATCCTACGAGACGGGGACAGTTGGCAGCAGTCCGGTCTCCCTGAACCACTCTTCTGTGCGCTTCATTCCCTCATCAAGGCCAACCGCTGGACTCCAGCCCAGAAGGGTCTGGGCTAGCTCAGTTGAGTAGCCGGCACGCCTGCTGATGAAAGTCATGGCAGTTCTGGAGACCTCGGGTGTTCTCCCGAGTGCCCTCGCTCCAAGTTCCATTGCGGTCGCTGCAACAACTGCCAGTGCCCGTGGGGCGGTTGGGGTCTTCTCCTTCCCAAGCATCCTCGAGTAATAACCGAAAAAGTCTGCGGCGGATACCGGATCCCCAGCAAAGCCCGTTACGGCCCTGCCTGCAGCCTTGGGCTCCCAGAGCGCACGAAGGACAAGGTCGACCAGATCGTCAACATAGACAGGGGTCATTAGGCCCTCGCCAGTGCCAGGAAGGATGAACCGTCCCCGCTTGAGCGCCTCAAGCGGTCGCACGGACCATGGAGCAGACCTGGGGCCGTAAACATCTCCCGGCCTGACGACCGCAGCGCCTCGACGAAGCGCGAGCTCGTCACTTGCAGCCTTCGTGTCTACATACGGGACGCCTTGCCTCCTCGGCCATGAGCTGTCAACCGGTGGGGTGCTGAACTCATATCCCCATGACGCAACCGAGCTGAGGTGAACAAGACCCTTAGTCCCAGCAGCCGAAGCAGCATCGATCACATTCCGTGTTCCCCGGACGTTGACCTCAATGAAATCCTCCATCGGGCCGTGGTCGGAGACGATGGCTGCGGTATGTACAACCCGCGATACGCCTCTCATCGCATGGTCAAGGCCATCTCGGTCAGATGTGCTGCAGTTGATGAACTCGGCTCCGACGGCCGCAAGGGCCGCCTCACCACCAGGGTTGACGTCGAGACCAATGACGTCGTGTCCCTCATCAACGAGGCGTCTTGCTGTTGCGAGGCCGATGAACCCAGCCCCTCCAGTAATTGCTATTCGAGTGCGTTTCGCCATTGGAGAAGTATGACCCCACCTGTAGGCTCGGCGAGGTGAGGAAGGCATCATTGATCAGGGCAATTGCATTGGGCTCGGTTGCTGCTGGCGTCGCTGCTCCGCTGCTGCGTCGTCGACTCAAGCTTCCCCCGCTCGTGACCCTTGCAACTGCCGCAGCCGCTCCGGTTGGCCTGAGCGTCGCATTTCCCAGATCCCGCAAGAGGGACATCGGGGTGTGCGCACTTCAAATGTGGGCGTACATGGCCGCCTACGAGATCCCAAATGACGACCATGAGGCGCTTGAGGCTCGAGTTCATGTTGATTACCCGTTGAGAGTGGACCGGGTACTTGGGTTTGGCAAGACGCCAACGCACCGGCTTCAAGGCCTCTTTGCCCACCCAGGTGAGATTCAGGGCTACGAGAAGGTATTCGTCTGGGCGCACTGGGTTTGGTTCCTGGTTCCTCACTCAACTGCCCTCTACGTGCTCTTGCGCAGGAGGGAACAGTTTGCCGAGGCAGCTGTACTTACTTACGCTGTATTTGACCTAGGGGCTGCCGTTTACTGGCTGCTTCCCACAGCCCCACCTTGGTATGCAGCAGAGCAGGGCCGGTTCGATGACGGGCACACACCGCGTGTTCGGCGAATGATGATCGAGTACGGCTCCCAGTTCTGGAAGCATCGTTGGGGTCCGCTCTACTCTTCGCTTGCAGGGAATCCGCTTGCTGCCATGCCGTCACTTCACTTCGCCACATCAGTCATGGCAGCCCGGATTCTCGGAAGAACTGGGCGACTGCCGGGTGCTATTGGATGGACTTACGCAGGAACGCTCGGGCTCTCTCTCGTCTATCTGGGCGAGCACTATGTGATTGACCTGCTCGCTGGAGCCGCACTCGCTGAGGGAGTGGTGCTGGCGAGTGGCCCCCTCAAGTCGACCGCAGTTTCTCTGGCTGCCGGGCTGGAACGCCTCCAGCGGCTTGGAGCGGGAAATTGACCTCGGCGGGCGACACCGACCGCCAGCCGAACCCTGTGGACCGTGAGGATGGGGATGAGGACTTCGGGCTTGAAGGCAACGGACCCAAGCTCCGCCTGAATCGACGTGCGGTGATCGGTGCATTCGTTTTCGTTGCTGCGGCAATCGCATTCCTCTACGTGGTCCTGCCCCAGATAGGAGGGCTCAACCAGACATGGCATCGCCTTGATGAAGGCAATGGAGGCTGGCTCGCGATCGCTGCCCTGTTTGAGGTTGGCTCCTACACCGGGTATGTCTTGCTTCTCAAGGCGGTCGTTCCGTCCAACAAGGGTCGCTTTACATGGACCACGGCATACCTCGTCACATTGGCCGGAGTTGCCGCAACGAGGCTCTTTGCCGCGGCAGGAGCAGGTGGGATCGCTTTGACGTTTTGGGGAATCAGACGCACCGGAGTTCCCCGCAGGGAAGTCGCCGTTCGAATCACCGCATTTATGGTCTGTCTCTATTCCGTATTCATGGTCACTGTGGTGATCGGAGGAATCGGTTTGAGCACCGGGGTTTTCAATGGTCCCGCCCCAATTGGGTTGACAGTGGTCCCCGCAGTGCTTGCCGCGACTGTGATCATCATCTTCCTGCTGTTTGCGCTCGTTCCGGGCGATAGCGAAAGGCGCCTGAAAGCGTGGTCGCATGGCCGTGGCGAAGTTGCCTCGGTTGCAGGTCGACTCGCCGTCGCTCCAGCGGCTATCGCTGCTGGCACGCGCGTCGCGCTGCGGCTCCTCAAGGAGCGGCACCCTGGAATGCTCGGGGCGGTTGCCTGGTGGTACTTCGACATCGCAGTTCTCTGGGCGTGCATTCGTGCCTTTAATGGGGACCCGGCAATAGTCACGGTTGTTATGGCTTACTTCGTTGGACAGCTCGGGAACCTGCTTCCCCTGCCCGGCGGCATTGGTGGAGTCGAAGGCGCAATGGTCGGAGCGCTCGCAGCGTTTGGTCTTGACGCAGGCCTCGCACTTGTCGCGGTTCTCTCCTACCGAGCGTTCTCTTTCTGGCTTCCGACTGTTCCCGGGGCGATCGCGTTCGTTCAACTGAGGAGAAGGGCGACCGGGTGGGCAGCGGAAGATGCGATTGACGACGAGGCCCCAGTCTCCACGGGTACACTCGCGACATGAATTCAGACCGCATTGAGAACGTTGTAATCATCGGAAGTGGGCCATCCGGGTACACGGCAGCCCTCTACACAGCCCGAGCAGACCTTGAACCACTCGTAATTGAGGGCTTCGCCTGGGGTGGACTGCTTCAAGAGACCACCGAGGTCGAGAACTTCCCGGGCTATCCCCAAGGGATCATGGGCCCGGAGATGATGCAACAGCTTCGCGACCAATGCGAACGCTTCGGCGCGCGCCTCCGGACGGAAGAGGCCACAGCGGTCAGGCTGTCTGACCAGCCAGGCGGAATACACGAGGTTGAAATCGGAGACGAAGTCATCCGCGCTCGGACAGTGATTCTCGCCATGGGGGCCCAACACCGCAAGCTTGGTGTGCCTGGGGAAGAAGAGCTCAGTGGACGCGGAGTGTCCTACTGCGCCACATGCGACGCCGCGTTCTTCAGGGATGTTCCCACCGTTGTCGTCGGCGGCGGAGACTCGGCAATGGAAGAGGCGATGTTCCTCTCCAAGTTTGCCTCCAAGGTCTTTGTGATTCACAGGCGGGCCGAGTTCCGCGCATCGAAGATCATGGTTGACCGCGCCCGGGAGACCGAGAACCTTGAGCTACTCACCCCATTTGGAGTGGAAGAGTTCACCCCTGGTGAGAACGGGGCCTTGACGAAGCTCAAGCTTGTCAACACAGAGACCGGTGAGAAACAGGAGCTGGATGCAGTCGGAGCGTTTATCGCCGTTGGCCACGTACCGACCAGCGGACTGGTCAAGGGGCAGATAGACCTTGATGATGAGGGTTATGTCTCAGTCGACGGTCGCTCAACAAGGACGAATTTGCCGGGTGTATTCGGCGCAGGGGACTTGGTTGACAGCACCTACAGGCAGGCAGTAACAGCGGC
>JBAXHG010000049.1:0-10350 GCA_037139015.1 Actinomycetes bacterium
TTGACGACCATGTTCGCTGGGAACCTGGTGACATTGCGCTGCATGTAGACAGGGCCATAGCCGTATATGTAGGAGTCGGAGCCAACCTTCTGGATCGCCTTCTTCTGCGTCGAGGTCAGGCTGGCGGAGGCTGTTGCTGGTGCCACGACGGCCAGCAATGCTCCGATGACCAGCAGATGTCGCAATCTCATTGAATGCCTCATGAAGTGAACAGGTCCCTTTGGTCGTGTGACTAAGATCACAATACCGAGAGTTTGTTCCAGCCGCTACAGCTCCCGGACGAGTCGTTGCCATCGCCTCCATTGGGGCTGCACGCGGAAGTCGTGAAGGCTGGTCAATAAGCTTCCACGCCCGCAGGCCAACTGCCCACAGACTTGGAGCCGAAATGATCGAAGTGACCAGAACCGACGACGTATTCATCCTGACAATGGTCGCTGAGGAGAACCGCTTCAACCCAACCATGCTCGATGCCTTCGACCAGGCTCTCACTCAAGTGGAGGAGAGCGAAGGCCCGGCTGCCGTTGTGCTCACGGGCCAGGGCAAGTTCTTCTGCAACGGATTGGACCTTGACTGGATGATGGCCAACGCTGAACAGGGCGGGCCGTCACTCGTTGCAAATGGACTCCAGAAGCTCTACTCGCGCCTTGTCACCTTCCCGGCAGCCACAGTTGCCGCCGTCAACGGACACGCATTCGCAGGAGGCGGAATGCTGGCCTTGGCATGCGACCAGCGGGTGATGCGCAATGACCGTGGGTACTTCTGTCTCCCGGAAGTGGATATCAACATTCCATTCACCAAGGGAATGGCCCGCCTCGTGCAGGCCAAGTTGGGCCCAGCGGCTGCCTACGAGGCGATGCTGACCGGCCGGCGGTTTGGGGCAGACGACGCCGTCGCTGGGGGAATCGCAGACATCGCAGTGCCTGAAGACCAAGTCCTGTCCGTATCCATTGAGCGCGCACAGGCGCTCTCCGGCAAGACACGCGATGTTGTCAAGGCCATCAAGGAGACCATGTACTCCGAAGTTGTCGAAGCCTTGGCGGAGACCGTCAGCTTCTAAAGCTCCCGCAGAAGGATGGCGGCTGGCCCATAGGCCAGCGTGGAATCCGCCTCTGACTCAGGCAGCTCTTTTCGGCGGTGGGGATGAAAGCCCCCACCGCCGATAAAGCTCAATCAGCCGCCGTTGGAAGCCGCAACGTAAGTACGGCTTGGCTCTCCTCGAAGAGCGGTTGGGGCAGGCAGCGGAGTGCCCTTCGCTGTTGCCCCGGCGATTACCGAAAGCACAAGGCGAGATGCCTGCACGCCACCGATTGAAATGGTGTTCGTGATTGTTCCGTCCTCCAGCGTCCCGAACTTCCAGATCGGACGATCTCCGCCCGGAGCCTCGACGGTCACACGAATCTTGGACCCAGCGCGGAAGGCGTGGGCTGCCGGATAGACCGGAACTCGCGTCAGAGTGAACACTCCACCAGGCAGGTTCGCGGCATCAGCTGCAAGGTGTGTCGGCCACGGGTCTACCGCGGTTGACTTGGCTGAATCCAACTTGCGATGTGAGGCGCGCAGCCAGCCGTTCTGAATGTAAGTCTCCTTGCCATCCGGACGGACCTCACTGATGGTGACCTGCAGGTCTGTATTCAACGCCGATGACCTGAGATAAAGGTCGAGGCTTGACGGACCACCGATTACCAAGTCGGACGCAAGCGCAGCCGTCGTGAACCCGATGCCCTTACCTGAGGCCAGTGGCTGCCAGTCATACCGAGGCTGTGCCTTCCAGTCGTCTCCAGATCCGGCACCGTGAAGCGTCAGCTCGGGGCGAGCACTCGGATCACCCGTGTATGACGCGGTTGAAGCGGACACAGGCGCAGTCTTTGTGAGAGCTCCAGAGGCGCCGAGGTAGTAGGTGGTTGGTGTCACCTCACTGATTGGCCAACTGCTGTAGTCAAGCTCCCACGGTGCGCCGATCGCACCAAGCTGGCCTGGGACAGCATTGCCGTTGTCCATCAGAAGACGAACACGGGGATCCTGCTTGAAGGTCACCTTGGCAGCCGCGACATGCGCTGCTGTGTTCGTAATGTTTGCAAAGCGTGACTGGAGGACAGGCAGCGCCGGTGAATTCGCGAGCTGCTGATACAGGGCGCTGCTCAAGGACATGACGCTGTCCGGGATCTTGGGGATCTGATCCCCCACAAAGAGGTTCAGAAACTCTGCCCAGCGGGTGATGGTGCTCGGCCCGAGTGAGTCGGCGTGAACGCCGTTCTGAATCGTCAACCAGACATTCTTGTTGTTCTTCAGAGCACCAAGTGCCTCTGGGAAGTGGCCGCCCGTCTGCTCGTCCTGGGATGAACCGATCAGGAATACAGGAGCCTTGATCTTGCTGACCCAAGTCGCAGCTGCACGGTTGTCGAAAATCGCTTTGTTTCGGAAGGGATTGGCATTCGACTGAGCGACTGCGTCCTGCGTCTGAAGGCGCAGCTTCTGATTGGCAAGACACTTGAGGCCCGCCTCGTCCGTGCGGGCAACCATTGCCTGCGCCCACATCTGCCCTCCACCCGGAGCTGGCTTGGCGTCGTCCATCCGCTGTGAGATCCAGGAGAGCGCAAAGCCATTGTTGACGATGCCGCCCGGGTACCCGGTTGCGGTGTAAGTGTCATCAGTGATTGACATCGGTGCGATCGCAGCAAGATGCGGCGGATTTGTTCCGGCGGCAAACATCTGCGAGATGCCCGAGAAGGAGATGCCGGCCATGCCGACCTTGTGACCCTTGGCCCAGGACTGAGCGGCGACCGTTTCGACCATGTCGTAGCCGTCATATGTCGTTGGCAGGTCGAAGAGGTCAAACGCACCGCCGGAGCAGCCCGAGCCGCGCATCTGGATAGAAACGGCGGTGAAGCCAAGCAGCGGCGCAATCAACGCACCGATTGAAGTTGAGGAGTCGGGAAGAAGCGGGTTGCAGGTTGATGATGCCGGGAAGCACTTGTTGACACCAAAGGCGATCGCCGAGTAGAGGTCTCCAGGAGCTGCCGTCTCATAACCCGAGTGCTCAATGATCGTCGGGAAGGGACCGTCCGTCAGGTGCTTCTGAACACCGCTGATCTTGGGTGGACGAACTGTCATTGCAAGCTCAATGCCGTCACGCATCTTCACGTAGTTGAGGCCCTCTTTGAGCTTGATTCCCTTGTAGAAAGTTGAGGCTGGATTCTTGCCGGCAGCAAGCACTGTGATCTTTGATGTGCCGGCGACTACCTTGCCGATCTGACGCCTGACCGTGTAGCCCTTCGCGGCCTTTACATCACGGAAGATGAATGAGCCAAGCGAGTCTGCTGTGCCGGTTGCCAGCACCTTGTTGCTGGAGTTGGCGAGGATCAGCGTGTTGCCAGCAGTTGCATCTGTCACCCAGATCTGGCCAATACTGCCGCCCGCTTTGAAGGTCGCCTTGACAGTCACCTTGGGAGCCGTTGCCGCGAGGGCTGACGCCGGAAGCAGAAGCATCGCTGCGGTGGCAGCAACGACTGCAAATGAACGTGAACGGCGGGTGCGGTTGGTCAACTGGTCTTCCCCTTTGAAGCAATCACCTGTGTGATTGCGGTCACTATTGCCTTGGTCCCAGACTACAGCGGTCAGTCCCGAATAGCGAACTCGCAAGTTCTTGTCTCCAGCAGTTGGCGCCCAGCCACCCTCATCTCGAAGTGGGCCCCTGGCCAACCAACGATTACCAGGACGGTTGTGATGGGCGTAACCTTCACGCGATGATTATTGACGCGTGGACTCAGCACCCAACACTCCGGTTCATCAGTGACCCGATGTTTGACTCACTTCGGCGATGGACTGACCAGGAGACCCCCACGGAGGAGATCCCGATCGAAGCGAGCATCGCGGCGATGGACGCCGCGGGAGTTGACATCTCAATCCTCACCGGGTGGCACGGCCCACAGGGAGCTGTGATCAGCAACGAGGAAGTTGCCGCATGGGTTGCGGCCTATCCCACACGCTTCGCAGGTGCTGCGTCCGTTGACCTTCGCAAGCCAATGGAGGCCGTGCGGGAGCTTCGGCGTTGCGTGCAAGACCATGGGTTTGTCGCGCTCCGGATGCTGCCATGGCTTTGGGAGCTGCCACCAAACGACCGTCGTTATTACCCGCTCTACTCCGCCTGCGTTGAGCTTGACATTCCATTCTGCCTCCAGGTCGGACACACGGGCCCGTTGCGCACATCGGAGGTAGGGCGGCCGATTCCGTACCTGGATGATGTGGCGCTTGACTTTCCGGAGCTCAAAATCGTCGCCGGCCACATTGGGTATCCGTGGACAGAAGAGATGATCTCCCTGACCCGCAAATACGAGAACGTGTACATCGACACTTCGGCCTACACAATCCGCCGCTTCCCACCCGAGCTCGTCCGTTACCTGCAGGCAGACGGTCCCAAGAAGGTCATGTTCGGCAGCAACTTCCCGATGATCGCTCCACAGAAGTCACTTGAGGACCTTGACTCCTTGGGACTTGATGACACCAGCAAGCGACTCTTCCTCAGCGAGAACGCGATGCGGGTGTTCGGTGTTGGCCAACCAGACTGATTCCCCAGCTGGCAGCAGTTCGAGGCTTGGTCTTGCTGCAGCGCTTGGGTTCTGCGCCATCGCGGCCGCAGTAAGCCTCATTCCCCTCGGCCAGGAGACGGGTAACGACGCCAACTCTTGGCTCGTCTGGGCAGGACAACTTGCTCAAGGCCATTCCATCAATTTCAGCGTTGGCCCCTCGTGGAAGCCACTCCCCGTGCTCCTCAGCCTTCCCTTCGAGTTCCTGTCGAGCCAACTTGCAGCTCACCTTTGGCTCTGGTTTGTGCGCTTCTGCCTCTTTGCGACCAGCCTGCTTCTGTTCGACCTCACGCGCAAGGAATGGGGTCTGCTTGGCGGAGCAGTCGCGGCACTGCTTCCCCTCGCGATTGGCCCATGGTTGACAGCAGGTATAGCTGGCATGTCAGAACCCGTACTTATCGCTGCGTCACTCGCTGCGATTACCGCGGGAACATCCGGCCGTCCGCGGCTGGCGCTTGGGTTCGCGATCGCAGCGGGACTTGTGCGCCCAGAGGTTTGGGTCTTCGTGCTCCTTTGGCTTACCTGGAGGATGCTCAAGGACGGAGAGCCCTTGGGGACAGCTGCGCGTGAGGGACTTGGAGCGCTTTCAATCTGGTTCGTCCTCTGGTTTGTCCTTCCGATTAGCGCTGGGGCCAAGGCGCTTCAGGCCTCTGACCGAGCAAGCGAATTCATGGACCTGGGAGCGAACGGTTCAGCAATCTTTGGAGTGTGGCTTCGGGTGGTGCCCCAGAAAGCATGGATTCTGATCCCAGTGGGATTACTCGCCGGCGCAGTCCTGCGCCACCAACGACGGGGACGGTTTGCTCTCCTTGCAGCAGCAGCAGCAGCGGTCTGGTTGGTGGAAACGCTCGCCTTGAACCTTGCGGGCGTTGAGCCAGGCATCAGTCGCTTTGCAATTCCAGCCGGCATCGCACTCTGTGGACTTGCTGGAGCCGGAGCAGGATGGCTGCTCGAATTGGTTTCAAGCACAGGAGGCCAACGTGGTTGGCTGCGCGCTGGCGCATACCTCGCCGTTGGATTTGCCATTGCCTGGTCACTTGCCTCCGCCTCAACCGGGACGCGCTCCTCGTGGAACAACGCAATTGCTTTTCAAGCGAGCTCTGATTCACAGCTTGCGGCGCTTCAAAAAGCCGGAGGCACGAACGCCCTGGGTGGCTGCCTCCCCTTTGCCACTGCCGGCTATCCATCCCACGCGAGGATTCTCTCCCGCAGATTGAACCTGCCGCTTCAGGCAGTGACGGCCGCGCCCACAGACCCCACCCGAGGAATCCTCCTGACCAGCAGCGACTACGCCGTGCGTGCGATACCGCAGCTGCCAACCGGACCAGTCCTGCCCCTAGCAAAAGTCGGAGTGTGGACAGTGAGCTACTTCGGTCCCTCGTCGGGCTGC
The DNA here is from genome assembly GCA_037139015.1 of Actinomycetes bacterium. Taxonomy (GTDB): domain Bacteria; phylum Actinomycetota; class Thermoleophilia; order Solirubrobacterales; family Solirubrobacteraceae; genus WLNJ01. Next base: position 5,974 of record JBAXHG010000049.1, read on the forward strand.
AGCCCCCGCTGACCAGAACGCAAATCGGCCGCCCGTGAAGGGCGGCCGACTGTCAAACCGTGAGCTCCGGGCGAACCCGGAGCAAGACTTCTAGCCGAGCAACTTCGTGTTGCAGGCTGTCTTTCCATCTGGGCAGAGGAAGTAGCTGTAGCCCTTGAGCATCAGCGTCCTTGAATAGACCTGAACCGGGACACCCTTGACCGGACTTGGGTCCAGCTCGACAACATACGGAACATTCGTGTTCCAGTTGCCTAGTGCGCCGAGCGCATCACTTGCACCTGCCACGACACCAGCCGTATAACCGGATGCGTAACCAGCCTTCTGACCCGCGGCCTGCCCTGCTGCTTCTCCGGCACGCTTGCCGATCACAAGGCCCTGTGCCTTGCCGATCCGCTGGCCTTGGGCGTTGCCTGACGCCTGACCGGCGGCCTGTCCTGCGGCACTGCCGCTCCGCTGGCCTGAGGCGTAACCCGTGTCGTAGATGGCCTGGTACTTGGCCTTGCCCTTGTCGTACTGAGCGCCCTTGACTGACTCGCCGAGGAAGAACCCGCCGACTCCAACGAGCAATGCGATTACTCCGGCTATTGCCCAAAACTTCCCGGCTGGCTTTCCTGATGATGATGTTCCCGGGGTGTCCGGGGTTGGTGCGTCTGAACCTGTACTCAAGGTGTTTCCTCCTAAGAGAGACGCTCAAAGAATGTGAGCGAGTTGACTGATCTGAATGAGGATTGCGCCGGACACGCTCCAATTCCTGCCCATGCAACGGTTCCGCTCAAGCCCTCAAGGGCTACGCACTCAGCGCTGCGAGCCAAGTGCGGCATCGCGGCTGGCTCAGTCGTTTTTGCCCTTTAGAAGGTCCCGAATCTCCGTAAGCAGCTCCACATCAGTCGGCCCTGGATCCTCCACTTCCCCCGCGATATGACGCAGGCGGTCCATCGGCTTGACAACGAAGAAAAAGACCGCAGCCATGATTGTCATGAACCCAATGAAGGCATCAATGAAGCTGCCGTAACGGAATACCGCGCTTCCTACCTTGAAGGTCATTTGGGCAAAATCAGGCTGGCCAAGGATCGCGCCAATCAGCGGGCTGAGCAGGTCACTCACAAGGCTCTTCACCAAGGCTGCAGCTGCGGCACCAACAACAACGGCCACGGCGAGGTCAACAACATTGCCACGCAACAGGAAGGACCGGAATTCGCCGAGGATTCCGACCGTGGGTTTGGTTTGTTCAGCTGCTGGCATCTAAGTGGAAGGTAGGACCGGAGGCGGCGGATTTTGAGTTCAGCCCCTGACACAGCGTTGGGCTACGAGAACCCGTTCGCGTTTCAAGCCCGCGGAGAGTAGGGTTCCGCAAGTTCACCTTGGGAGGGGAAATTAAATGACACGAAGCGCGATCAGTTCCCGTCAACTATTGACGGGCGCAGCAGCAGCATTGCTCACTACCGCAGCATTCATGGCGCTCACGCCAGGCCACTCAACCGCAGCCGGTACCACGACACTCACGGTCACCAGCTCCGGTGCGGGACAGAAGGTGATCGCGACGAAGAAGGTCCTTCCGATCACTGTCAGCGCCACCGGTGTCTCCTCTGTGTCGGTTTCCGCTTCACTTGTTCGTGCCGGAGTCACAAAGGCCCTCACATCAAGCTCCACAAGCGTCAGCATCAGCGGCGGCAAGGGCTCTGCAAAGCTCAAGCTCAGCTCAACCGGTCGCGCAGCCGTTGCCAAGTGTGGAGCAGCAAACATTGTGGTCACGGCAGGGACAGTCACGACGACTGAGCCTCTTTACATTGACTCAACAACCTGCGTGAAGCTTGCGCCGGTAGTTGACACTGCAACCGCTTCGCGGTGTGACATCACTGACGCATCCGAATGCCTCTACCCGTTCCCAAATGACTTCTTCACCACAGCCGATGCAACAAAGGCAACCGGCAAGCGACTCAACTACAAGCTCCTCTCGATGCCAATCACCGTGCCGACTTTGTTCGCCGGTCGCAAGTACTTCAAGCCAGATGAGCTGAACAAGTTCGACGGCTTCAGCCCCGGCTCAATGCTGATCACCCATGTCCCAGGACTCTCCTCCAACGCAGCCATCGCTGCCAGCGGAATGCCGACTGTGAACAACATTGGCAAGTACTCAGACGCAAACCAGGCAGCGGTCCTGATTGACGCGGCCACCGGAGTACGTCAGCCGCTCTGGGCAGAGGACGGACAGGGCTACACCGACGCGACAATCGACAAGGTTCCCAGCACACCGGCAGACAGCGCCAACCTGGTCATCCATCCAGCGAAGAACCTGCTGGACGGCCACCGCTACATCGTCGCACTGCGCAACCTCAAGACTGCATCCGGAACAGCAATCCCAGCCAGCGACGGGTTCCGCCTCTACCGTGACCGCCTTGTAACCAAGAGCAGCGTTGTCGAGTCACGTCGAACTCACCTTGAAGATCTCTTCACATCCCTCAAGGCCGCTGGCATCAACCGGTCAAGCCTGAACCTCACATGGGACTTCACCGTTGCAAGCACGCGCAGCCTTTCTGAGCGTGCACTGAAGATCAGGAATGACGCCTTCTCGAAGCTGGGCGACACGACGATGGCAGACAATGTCATTCAAGGCACATCCCCGGTCTGGCACATCACCAACGTGACCGACAGCCCGAGCGACGCGGATTCCGTCCGAACGATTGACGGAACGATTGAGGTGCCGTGCTACTTGACTTCGGCCAACTGCGCAACCGGAGGTGTCTTCAACTACGGGTCCGACGGTCTGCCCGCCCAGCTCCCCGGCAGCAAGCAGCTCGCGCAGTTCCGCTGCACAATTCCGCAGAGCGCAACCGATGGCAGTGGGCCGATGTACACCACCCTGTACGGCCACGGGCTGTTTGGGTCAATCAACGAAGTCGGCTCACGCAACGTACGCCAGTTTGGTAATGAGAACCGGATGGTTGTCTGCGGATCCAACTGGAGCGGCATGGCAAGCGCAGACGACCTCGGACCAGAGGACGACACCGTCACTGCAGCAGGCGTTCTTTCCGATCTGTCCAACATGGCCAAGATCTCTGACCGACTGCAGCAGGGCTATCTCAACTTCATGTACTTGGGCCGTGCGCTCTCACACACCAACGGCCTGACCACTGATGCCGCGTTCGCCGTAACCAAGGACGGGAACAGCGCCTCATACAACAAGAACTACATCACCTATTACGGCAACAGCCAGGGTGGAATCGCCGGGGGTGGCCTGACGGCCCTTTCGCCTGACATCACCCGTTCGGTTCTCTATGTGGGAGCGATGAACTACTCGATGCTCCTGCCGCGGTCGACTGACTTTGATGAGTACAAGCCCTATTTCTTCCCCGTCTACACCAAGCTGATTCAGCGACCACTGCTGCTGGGCCTCATGCAGATCTCATGGGATCGAGGCGAGCCGAACGGATACGCGAACCACATCACCAGCGACCCACTGCCGAACACTCCTGTCAAGCATGTGACGATGGAGATGAGCTTTGGCGACCACCAAGTCTCGAACCTCGCGACGCTTGTTGAGGCACGAACCCTGGGGCTCAAGGTCCGCCAGCCATACCTCGACTCGGGCCGTGACACGACCGGCGCAGCAACCCCATGGGGTCTCACAACCTTGGGGACAATGCCGCTGAGTGACAACGGTCTGATCGTCTGGGACATAGGTCCCATGCGCTACCCAACTGACCCGGCGCCTTGTCGCGTTCGTACTGAGCAGACGTTCTGCGGAACTCCTGCTCCACCAACGGACAATGAGCCAAACCGTGTCGGTGGGGATCCGCATGACCACAACATCCGCACGATGGCGACACTCCGTCATCAGATCGCCGAATACATCAAGCCAAATGGCCATCTGATCAACGTATGCGGCCTGCTGCCTTGCTACGGCGGCGCCTTCACCGGCACGCCGTAGCCGTTCGGTTGCACCGGGCCTTCAGCCCGGAGTCCTGCTCCAACTGAATCCTTCGAGGCCTAGGCCTTGAGGGATTCAGAGAAGAGCGTCCGCGCCCAGATCGCGTGAACCGTGTCGAGAACCACCTCGAGGTCCTCCTGAGGATGCCGGCCAAGTGCGCGGAGCAGGTAACGCTCATTCATCGCATTCAGCGCCTCAGCCATGGCCTGCGGATCAGGAACGTCAACAATCCCAGCCTCCACCAGGCCACGAATGGCATTCCCCGCCTCTGCTGAGAAGTGCAGCAGGAAGCCCTCGTACGCAACCTCAAGTTCCGCGTTCTCAACCGCGGCGTCGGCTACGCCCTTGAGCAGCGGGCCGTGTTCCGCGAAGAAACCAACCACCTGGGCCAGTGAGTCCCTCACCAGATCCGAGTTTGGTGCATCCAAACCGCTCTTGGACGCAAGTCC
>JBAXHG010000050.1:0-10072 GCA_037139015.1 Actinomycetes bacterium
TGCCAGCCAGGTCAGCGACCCTCACCCAACGAACGCTGACCCCTTCATTACGAGTTAAGGAGTAACAAGAGTTTGCAGGGCTATCTCTTCTTGGTTCCGAGGTAGGCGGGAGTCTCGCCTTTGAGGGTTTGAGTGGAGCCCGATCCGCGAATCTGGATGGGTGGGGAATCGAACAAGTAATTCACCTGCTGGAAGGCGCTGGCGTGACTACTCAACTCCTAGTGGACGGAGGCAAGTACGAGACTTCCTGAGGGGCCTTCCCGATCGTGATCTGGCGGCTGTTTTGGCAGCTATGGCCGAGGTGAGACAGGAAGGAACCAGGTCTGCAAGGCATCTGAAAGGTGACCTATGGGAGGTTCGAGCAACTTCTGAAGGAGTGGCTTACCGCCTGATATTTGCTGAAGAAGGCAAGCGGGGGCGGGTCCTCCTCTCCTTGGTTGCCTTCAAGAAGAAGACTCAGAAAACGCCACCTCAGACCATTCGGCTCGCCCAGAGACGACTTGATGACTGGCGGAGTAGAGGTCAATAGCTACACCTAATTTGAGATACCAAGGAAAGTGTTATAAGGTGGTTGGATGACAGATGACAAAGACTTCTTGGATGAGGTGATTGCTGAGCGGACTGCCGTTAGCCCTGAGTTTCCGACCGTATTGGCTGAGGCGGTAGCTAGACGGGAGCTGCTTCGAGCGTTAGCCGATGAGCGGACAAGCCAGGGGATCAGCCAAACCAAGATCGCCGCTGCGATGGACACATCCCAATCGTTTGTCGCAAGACTTGAAACATCAGCCGCCGACACCAAGCTCTCAACGATTGAACGCTACGCGTCGACTCTCGGAATGAAGGTTCAGTTCCGCCTGCTCCGGGCTGATGCCGACGAACCGTCGGTCATCGTTAAGCGCTGAGACGAGGCGAAGGACCCTTACGCCCCGCTGGGCTGTCAGATCCATCTCCGTCGCCCAGCCTTTGGGAGTAGAGGCAGATGACGAAAGGAGCCTTGAATTGACAGAGTCAGAAAATGAAGGTGCGAGGCGCGTGTATGCCCCGTCAGAGTGGATCGTGGAAATTCCGTTTGACTCATCCGAGTGGATGCGCAGAGGTGAACCCACCTATGGCGGAGAGCCGATGGAGGACTGGCTGCCGCTGCGGGAAGAGTGGCCCGTCATCTGGCGTGTGCAAGCCGGACTGTCAGTCGCTCCCGCGCACGACTCTCACGTGGCCCCCGACAGCGTGGTCAGCTCATGACGACCTGGAATCCACCCGACTGGTACTTCCAAGCGCTTGAGCAAAACAGGGAGGCCATGGCCCGAGGGATGGGGTCGGACTCAATCCCAGGGGAGCCCAACTTGGACATGTTCTCGGAGGAGCCGAGTCCTGAGATGGGGGTCTACCCCGACTATCGCCTTGTCAAGTTGAACTTCGGATTCCCCGCTGGTGGCAGTAACGGTGCCAGCTGGGCCCAAGATGACGAGGGGCGGGCATGGATTATCAAGTCCTACGGTGGAAATGTCGACCGGGTCGCGACTGAACTTGTTGCCAATCGGATCTACGGAATCATGCGAGCGCGGGTCCCGATTGCTGGACTGATCCGCGTGAACAAGAAGGCGGCGATCGCCTATCCGGCCCTTGATGGGGAGGTTCGGAAGCACTGCTTCGAGGACGGGGAGGAGGCTCCAAGCAGCACCTTGGGAGACCACTACATGGTGGATGCGCTGCTTGCCAACTGGGACTTTGTTGGCCTCGAAGACGACAACATCCTCTGGGACCCGTCCGGAAACCCGGTCCGGCTGGACCAGGGCGGAACCTTTGAGTTCCGGGCGATGGGCGAACCCAAGGAGTTTGGGCCTGTCGCAACTGAGGTCACCACACTGATGAGCGAAGGGCAGGCTAAGCGTGCTGTCAGCGTGACAACTGACCAGATGCACGAGCAGTTGCGGCTGATCTGGGAGCGACTGACGATGGATGTACTCAACGAGCTGTTTCGTGAGGCCCCGTTTGCCGACGAGGCAATGCGCGACCGAATCTTCATGAACCTGATCTCACGGATCGAGCGACTCAGCATCTGAGGAGAGCTGGCCAAAAAGAAGGCGGCCCTTTCGGACCGCCCCCTGAAGCAAATTCCTTGATCTCTGACGAGATCGGTTACTTGATGAACAACATCTCTTGGTACTTCGGAAGTGGCCAGAGGCTGTCGGCGACAATTCCCTCCAGCTTGTCGGCAACCTCACGGGTTGCGTCCATTGCCGGGATGACCTTGTCACGCATGTACTTGGCGTGGTTAATTACGCCGCCGCGGGAAGGACGGCCCTCGTTGGCCTTGTCCAATGCCCGGATGGCTGACACGAGCTCGTCAACAAGAACCGCGGTCTCCTCAATGAGGGCTGGAACTTCAGCTGCACGCAGCTCGGCAAGGTGCCGGGTTGCAGCAGGAAGGATCAGCGTGCGGGCCATGTTGGCTGCCGTCTCACCCTCAATGTTGAGCTTGGTCACATACTGCTCGGCTGCAACCTCAAAGCGGGACTCGAGTTCAACCTTGTTGAGCACCTTGTACTTGGCAAACACCTTGACGGTCGCCGGAGCGATCATCTCTGGCAGTGCATCCGGAGTGGTGCGCATGTTCTTCAGGCCGCGCTTCTCAGCTTCCTTGTGCCACGCCTCGCTGTAGCCGTCCCCACCGAAGAGAATTGCCTCGTTCTCCTTGACGGAGTTCTTCAGGACTGGCATCAGGGCCGCTTCGATTGAACGACGGCTTCCAAGTGACTTCTTCAGCTTCGCTGAAAGGTCATCAATTGCCTCGGCAACAATGGTGTTGAGCACCGTGTTTACAAAGCTGATCGACTGACTTGAACCTGGGGCGCGGAACTCGAACTTGTTGCCCGTGAATGCAAATGGGCTGGTCCGGTTTCGGTCGCCACCATCAAGTGGAAGCGGAGGCAGGACATCCGAGCCAAGACCAAGGAATGAACCTGGCTTGCTGCGTGTCGTCTTGCCCTTCGCGATTGCGTCAAAGACGCGCTCAAGCTCTCCACCAAGGAAGATCGAGATGATCGCCGGCGGAGCCTCGTTGGCTCCAAGGCGGTGATCCTGGCCAACTGATGCCACGGTTGCGCGAAGCAGACCCTGGTGCTTGTTCACGGCCTGGATCACTGCGGTGCAAAAGAACAGGAACTGAAGGTTGTCGTGTGGAGTCGCACCTGGGTTGAGCAGGTTCTCTCCACCATCGGTTCCAACAGACCAGTTGTTGTGCTTTCCGGATCCGTTGACGCCAGCGAATGGCTTCTCATGGATCAGGCAGACGAGGCCGTAACGGCGGGCAACGTTCTGCAGCACTTGCATGGTCAGCTGCTGGTGGTCCGCTCCGACATTGGAGCTCTCAAAGATCGGAGCAACCTCATACTGCGCTGGAGCAACCTCGTTGTGACGGGTCTTGATCGGAACACCAAGCTTCGCAAGCTCAAGCTCGGTCTCCATCATGCAGGCCAGGACGCGCTCTGGAATTGAACCGAAGTAATGGTCGTCCAGCTCATGGCCCTTCGGTGGCTTCGCACCAAACAGGGTGCGACCAGTGTTCAGAAGGTCAGGGCGCTCGAAGTAGTACTGCTCGTCAATCAGGAAGTACTCCTGCTCCGGGCCGACGGTTGAAAACACACGCTGCGTTTCCAGATCACCGATCAGCTTGAGTGCTGCAACAGCAGAACGGGACAGGGCATCCATTGAACGCAGAAGCGGGATCTTTGTGTCAAGAGCCTCGCCCTTCCACGATGCGAAAGCCGTCGGAATGCAAAGGAGCGCACCGTTCGGGTTGTCAAGGATGAACGCAGGGCTTGTTGGGTCCCAAGCCGTGTAGCCACGGGCCTCAAAGGTTGCGCGAAGCCCACCGGTTGGGAAAGAGGAAGCGTCAGGCTCGCCCTGAATCAGCTCCTTGCCGGAGAACTCGGCGATTGCCGTGCCGTCTCCAGCAGGACCGTAGAAAGAGTCGTGCTTCTCAGCGGTTGACCCGGTAAGTGGCTGGAACCAGTGCGTGTAATGAGTGCAGCCGTTTTCCATCGCCCAGTCGCGCATTGCCGTGGCAACCGCGTCGGCCAGTGTTGGGTCAAGGGCTTCGCCGTTCTCAAGCGTGCGCAGAAGCTTCTTGTGAACCTGCTTCGGAAGGCGCTGCTTCAGGACTGTTGGTCCGAATACCTTGGAGCCGAAGACATCTGCTCCTGGTGCGGTCAGGTCGCTGCGACCCAGTTCACTGCCGTCAGCTGACCAGCGTGCCGCGGCTACATTCTGAGAGCGATTGCCATTTGCCATTTCGGGGGTTCCTCCTGATTGTTGTCTGTCGGGGTGCCGGCGCGACCAAGGGCCACTGAAGCGGTATTAAGGCGAAGCGTAGAAGCGCCTTGCCTCCACCGCACTGTCCCTGTGGACAAACAATCGGATCTTCCATAGTCCAACAGACAAAACGGCGGTTTCCAAACCCTACAACTTCACCGCTTTGGCGAACGGTCCGCCCAAATTTTCATACGCCGGGCCAATGACCTTCTCCCTTTGGACAGACAGGATGCGAGGCGTAGTCAGTAACCACGCCCCTAACCCCCTCTCCCTTAAGGAGGAAGAATGAGCAGCAAACGAATTGCGCTGTTTGCTCTCGCAGCGATTGGTGCCTTACTGGTGGTTCCGGCCATCGGCTTTGCAGCCGATGCTCCCAAGCCACCAACCATGGCCCATGATGCGAGTGCCGTCCCATCCGACTTCAATGTCGGGTCCTCAATCAACACCATGTGGGTGGTGATCGCAGCCACACTCGTGATCTTCATGCAGGCAGGTTTTGCCTTTCTGGAGATCGGCTTCTCGCGTGGCAAGAACGTCGGCACGATCGTCGCAAAGATCCTGACGAACTTCTCAATCGCGGCCTTCATGTGGTGGATCTGCGGATTCGCGCTTGCGTTCGGCAACGGTAAGTACTTCGGTAACTCGAGTGGACTGTTCAGCCAGTCAGGCGGTTGGTTCTTCAACTTGCCCGACCTTGCTGGTGGCATTCCAAGCGGTGGCTTTGCGGATGCATGGCAAGGCACTTTCGGTGCAATGTCATTCTCCTCGGCAACCGTCCCATCGAAGTTCCTCTTCCAATTCTCGTTCTGCGCAGTCTCGCTGGCGATTGTTTGGGGAACCACGCTTGAGCGCATCAAGTTCGGTGCTTACATCCTCTACGCAATTGTCTTCGCGGGATTCATTTACCCGGTTGCTGCTCACTGGGTATTCGGTGGCGGATTCCTTCAGGTCGGAGACGCATTCGGCTTTGGACTCACTGGCGTGCAGGACTTCGCTGGTTCCACAGCGGTCCACCTGATCGGCGCGACCGGCGCACTTGCAGCGCTGCTGCTGCTCGGGCCACGGCGCGGTAAGTACGGGACGGACGGCAAGCCACGCGCAATTCCAGGTCACAACATGCCGCTCTTCGGGCTTGGCGTGATCATCCTGCTAATCGGCTGGGTCGGCTTCAACGGCGGCTCCACCCTGATGGCAATTGACGGTCGCTTCCCTGAAGTTGTGATGATCACGATGTTCGCTGCAGCAGCCGGCACCCTTGCCGCACTGCTTGTCGCGAAGCTCAAGACGGGCAAGATCGACATCGGCATGGCAGGCAACGGCATGATCGCGGCACTCGTTGCGATCACCGCCGGCTCCGGCTATGTGGCCCTCTGGGCCGCGCCGATCATCGGTGCTGTCGGTGGAGTCATCGTGGTCCTTGGCGTTTACGCCATTGACAAGAAGATCGACGATCCCGTCGGCGCGCTTTCAGCACACGGACTTGCTGGCATCTGGGGAACCCTGGCCTGCGGCATCTTCACAGTGCCTGCGCTCGCCAAGTACAACGCATGGGGTGACCCTGCGGGTGGCCTCTGGTACAGCGGTTCGTTCAAGCAGCTGATCGCCCAGGCGTTCACTGTTGCAGTTGCCTTCACGTTCGTATTCATCATGTCCTTCGTCACCTTCTGGGTGATCAAGAAGACATACGGCCTCCGCGTAACAGCAGCGGAAGAGAACGCCGGACTCGACATCAGCGAGCACGGAATGTACGGCTACCCCGAGCAGTTCATCCCCGCGGCTGAACTGACCGGCTATGGCGCAATCCCAGCCCTGGACCGCTTTGGCACAGGGCCCGTATCTGACCCGGAGGTAACGGCATGAAAATGGTCGTCGCATACATAAGGCACGAGGCGTTCGAGCCAATCCGTGAGGATCTGCTCCACCTCGGATTCCCATCACTCTCCATCAGTGAGGTGAAAGGGTCCGGGAGGCAGAAGGGGATAACCGAGCACTACCGAGGCGCATCGGTGACTAATTACCTCAGGCCAAAGATCAAGCTTGAGTGCACGGTCTCAGACGGTGATGTGCAGACGATCGTTGATTCGATCCTCAAGCACGCGCGCACTGGCAACGTGGGTGACGGGAAGATCTTCGTGATGCCCGTTGAGCAGTCATACCGAATCCGGACTGGAGAGTCCGGAGAGGAAACGCTGCAGGTTCACCCCGAGTCCGACGCTTAGAAAACGGCTGTATCGCCGGGGGCAGCAATTGAGGGTGACGGTGCCGGGGGGTTCCGTCACCCTCACCTCCCCAACTTTCTAGTTGGAGCCCGGTGAGACTTTCTTGGTCGAATAGTCCTTCGCGACAAGTCCGTTCTTCTTGACGGTCGCGGAGGGCGCTTTCGTCTCGATCACGACGGGAAGCAACCCTTGGGCAGGTCCGCCATCGCTCAAGACAGCGCTCCCGCCGAGCATCGCAGGGGCAACCTTCCAGTTGAGCACGTGCGGTCCACCAATTACGGGGTGTACATGCCAAATGAAGTTCGCGGTCCGCCCTGGAGCCAAGTTGCCAAGGCTCCATGAGTTGGCGAGCGCTGTATCACCGTTAACCGGCCCAATGTCAAGAATCCAAACGGGCTTGAAGTGTTCCGCAAGCCCTGGCTGTGTGTCGAGTTTTGCGAATGCTGGGACGCTCGTTCCGTCAGCACCTGTTGTCAGCGTCACAGTCACATCCGGGATTGCCCGGTTGCCGTCATTGCGAACTGAGAGCCGAAGCACGGCCTCCGTGTTAAGACGCTGGAGCTTTGGAAAGGACTTGGTGACGAGTGAGACGCTGTAGGTCCCATCGGCCTTCGACTGGTTCGCTCCGGAGTTGGAGCCACCGCACGCAGTGAGGCTCAGGCTCAATGAACCAAAGATCACAACGATGGTTGTAAGTCGACTCCTCACAGCCGCGGCAGCGTACCACCGAAGCCCACATGCACCGCGCGGTTGGGCGCCAGCTTGGAATCTCTACTGCCGTAATCCTGTTCGATTCGCGCCACAATGAGAAAGAGGGTGTGCACCGGTTGGCGGCGAACACTCCTCGGGGGTACAGTTCAAGGCCCCCGTACTGCAGCCAACCGGGCTGCGGGAATCAGGGACAGGGAGAGGGAGAGAGATTTAGGGTGCCATCCGTAGGCGAAAGAGCATTAATGCCGGCCAAAAACCTCTTGGAGGAGGCTGGCGACATGGTTATTTTGACCGGAAAGACGCTTGTCAGCGCGCTCAGGCCTCCGTACCCATACGGCGGAGAGTTTGTAAGCCAGTTCCTCTTTGCCCTGAAGCTCTGCTGGTTCCCACTGCTCATTTCGACCGTGGCCTTCGGTTACGGAGCCCCAGGCCTCCAGGCCTCCAACTTCCTTGTCCTCTTCGGCGCAATTGACCGCCTCGGCGGTTTCTTTGTTCTCGCCTCGATCCGCGAGTTCGCACCAACCGTGACGGCGATCGTGTTGGCAGGCGTTGCCGGCACCGCCATCACCGCAGACCTTGGAGCCCGAAAGATCAGGGAAGAACTTGACGCCCTTCAGGTTCTTGGTGTTGACCCGATCAAGAACCTTGTTGTGCCCCGCTTCCTTGCCCTGATGCTCGTCACGGGATTGTTCGACGTCTATGCACTGATCTTCGGCATCTCCGGCGGAATCATTGCCACACTCGTGAACGGCGCCCCGCTCGGACCGTTCTGGGCCACATTCTTCACGAACGCTTCAACGGTTGACCTTTGGGGCTCAGTGGTCAAGTGCACTCTTTTCGGCGCGATTATCGCGATCGTCTGTTGTTACAAGGGCATGACTGCATCTGGTGGTGCTGAAGGAGTGGGTCGCGCGGTCAACCAGGCAGTGGTTATCGCCTTCCTCGGAATCTTCGCCTTCAACTACGTATTCACCCAGACACTCTTGGCAACACATCCTGAGATCCAGGTGATCCGATGAGTGCAATCAACACCAAGGGCAACAGTTGGCTTGAGTCAACGGGCGTATTGCTCCGCTTCTGTGGGCGGATCATGGGTGAGGTCTACAGCCTCAAGGTCTTCAAGTACTTCGGAGAATCGCTCCGGCAGGCCGGAATTCTGATTCTCTCCTCCACGATTGTCATCTGGAGCCTGATTTTCATCATTGGCCTGCAGTGCGGCATCGAGGGCGCTTACTTCAACCGATCCGTCGGTTCTCCAGCGTACGCAGGGGTTTTCGCCGCATGGTGTGACCTTCGAGAGCTCGTTCCATACTCGTTCGGCTACATGATGTCCGCCAAGGTCGGAACGGGAATCGTGGCTGAGCTTGGCTCCATGCGAATCAGCGATGAGATCGACGCGCTCGAGGTAATGGGCGTTCCATCCATGACATTCCTTTGCTCAACCAAGCTTCTGGCCGCATGGATGGTCCTTCCATTCGTTTACCTCAGCGGCGTCGGCGCAGGATTCCTGGCCAGTTATCTGGCGGTGGTCCAGCAGATCGGCGAGGTGTCATCGGGTGGTTACCAGCTGATTTTCTGGATGTTCCAGAATCCGCCGGATCTTCTTTACAGCGTCATAAAGGGAATGTGCATGGCAACGGCGATCGTTCTGGTCGGCTGTTACTACGGCTACAACGCCAGTGGTGGGCCAGTAGGGGTTGGTACCGCGACGGCGAAGTCAATGGTTCTAAACATTGTCTTGGTTCACGTAATAGGAATGCTGGGAACACAGCTCTTCTGGGGCGCCAATCCGCGCGCACCGATCGGGGGATAGAGGATGGAAACTGACAAGTCAACAGACGAATTTGAATGGCACACGGGTAAAACCACTGCCGTTGAAAACGCTGCAATTGAGTTCATCGGCGTAAAGAAGGCCTTCGGCCGCAACCAGGTCCTGAACGGACTTGACATGGCGCTGCCTGAGGGACAAATCTCAATGATTCTGGGGCCATCGGGCACTGGTAAGTCCGTTTGCATCAAGCACATGGTCGGCCTTTTGTACCCAGATGACGGTGATGTCCTGGTGCATGGTCAGTCGGTTCAGTCAATGCCAGATGACGACCTTTTCGAGATGCGCAAGAAGTTTGGCGTCCTCTTCCAGGACGGGGCCCTGTTTGGCTCAATGAACCTCTATGACAATGTCGCATTCCCACTTCGGCAGCACACCGACAAGGGCGAAGACGAAATCGCCCACATTGTCAATCAGCGCCTTGACGAAGTCGGTTTGGGAGACGCGAATGACAAGATGCCAAACGAACTCTCAGGCGGCATGCGCAAGCGTGCAGGTTTCGCGAGGGCACTCGTTCTTGACCCTGACATCGTGCTCTTCGACGAGCCAGACTCTGGCTTGGATCCTGTCCGTACAGCTCTTCTGTGTGAGCTGATCCAGGAGATCCATGCTGAAAATGGCGGCGCCTACGTCGTCATTACCCATGACATTGCTTCGGCCCGTCGGGTAGCTGAATACATCGCCGTTCTCTGGCGTGGCCAGATCGTCGAGTCCGGTGCTGCGACCGACCTGTTCGAATCCTCAAACCCGTTCGTTAGGCAGTTCCTGTCAGGCGAGTCACAGGGTCCGTTGGGGATGGAGTAAGGATGTCGCTCGCCCGCGGAGCAGCTGTTGGTGCGCTCGGTGCGGCGGTGCTCGTGCTCGCTTTTGTGCTGCTTGGTGGGGGTGGAGGACACCAGTATCGGGTGCTTTTCCAGACAGCAGGACAGCTGGTCAAGGGCGATGAAGTGCAGGTTGGAGGCCACGGAGTTGGGTCCGTTGAAGCCATTTCACTGACCAA
>JBAXHG010000051.1:0-9854 GCA_037139015.1 Actinomycetes bacterium
AATCCCTCCACCGCTGTCGAGGCTAACGGTAGCCTCGGGGAAGAGGAACAGTGGCGACAACCCAACCAATACTCATTCACGCCTTTTCTGGGCCCCTCGGAGGCTCAGAACGAATACTCCTTGACCTCCTTCGCCGTATGGACCGGCCTGCCGTCCTTGCCTGCCCCCCCGGGCATCTGGCGGACTGCGCAGAGGGAGACGGAGTGACGGTTGTCCGTGTCAAATCCCGACCCCTTGAGGCACGCCATGGGGCAGCCCCGGCGGTGGCAGCAGGGCACATGCTTGGACATGGTCGTGAGATCAGGTCTCTTGCCAAAGACCTTGAACCCTCAATGATCCTCTCTTGGGGAATGCGTTCGGCGATAGCTGCAACCTCCGCCTTGAAGCGCCTTCAGATACCGCTTGTTGCCGAGCATGTTGACCTCCTTCCATCCGGCCCGCAGGGCGAGTTGGCGCGGCGAGCCCTGCTCAAATGTGACCGTGTCATCTGCCTGTCAGAGGCAATTGCCCGTGATCTTGACCCTGCCTGGCATGCGTCGGGACGGATATCGGTCGTTCACCCAGGAGTTCAGTTGCCCGAGGCTGCAGAGGCCCGTCGAGGACCAGCCCCTGTCGCTCTTGTCCTCGCCGCCATTGAGCCATGGAAGGACCAGGCAACTGCGCTGGAGGCTGCCGCGCTGATACCCGACCTCAAGCTGATCGTGGCAGGAGCTCCAATCAGCTCGGAGAATCTCGACTATCTCACCCGATTGGAATCCCGTGCGTCGCTCCCAGACCTCAGAGGGCGCGTCGAGTTCCCGGGATTGATCGATGGCGGGAGGGCTTTGGAGGATGCGACCCTCCTCGTCCACCCGGCTCCAGCAGAGCCATTTGGCCGGGCTCTGATCGACGCACTTGCAGCAGGCCGTCCAGTGGTCGCCTGCCGTTCTGCTGGCCCCGCGGAAATCATCACACCTGATTGTGGACGTCTGGTGCCCCCTGGCGACACGGCTGCGTTCGCGCAGGCAATTGAGGAGATCACCTCCGATGCTGTCTTGGCCCATGCCATGGGCGAGGCCGGCCGGCGTCGAGTGGCCTCAATGTTCGATGCTGAGACTCAGGCAACCAAGTGGCAGCGCACTGCTTTTTCACTAGCCCCAATGGGTCTTAGCGAACCGCATACTGGACCAAGCGCCCTCGATAGCCAGATTGCTGCAACCGACCACAATGGACCGGGCGCATCACTCTCTCTTGTGAGCGTGATTCACGACAGTGCCCCCGATATCGCAAGGCTTCTTTCCAGTGTCAGCCGACATCTCCCCGGCGCAGAGGTGATCGTTGTCGACTCAGGGTCCACGGATGGAGGAAGCTCAGTCGCATCCACATGGCCCGGTGGGGCAAGTGTCCTCTCTCTTGATGGGAATGCCGGTTACGGAGCTGGATGCGTTTTGGGCATAGGCCAGGCAACCAGACCGATCACCGTTTTGATCAACCCGGATGTGGAGCTGGTTGACGCTTCTCTTGACTCGCTCGCCAGCGAACTGATCGGGCCTTTGGCTCCCGACCGCATTCTCTCACCCGTCCTGATCCACCCAGATGGAACTCGCCAGGACGCCGTCCACCCTCTCCCGGGCACCCCAGCCGAGCTACTCCGCGCGCTGGTGCCCGCCCCTGCCCTCCCCGGTCGCCTCTCTCTCGTTGCCGAGCCCCACCGGTCGGAAAGCCCTCTTCGGGTCGGCTGGGCGGTAGGAGCTTGCCTTGTCGCAAGGACTGCGACCCTGAAAAGCCTGGGACCCTTTGACCCACGTGTCCATCTGTATGCAGAGGACCTTGACCTCTGCCTTCGGGCTGCCGACGCTGGCGTTGAGACTTGGTACATGCCTAACTCTCGAGTGATTCATCGCGAGGGCCATTCGACCCGAAATGCCTTTGTTGGAGAACCGAGCGAGCTTCTTGCCCGACGCAGACGGGCTGTGGTTGGCCAGCGCCTCGGGACGGGAGCACAATGGCGAGATGACGCCATCCAGTACATCACCCATGCGGACAGAATGTTGATCAAGTCGATCCTGAGGCGCGACACTCAGCGGGAGCGCAACCGAATCGCAGGCCTCAGGAAGGCACGCAGGTCACGATGACCCATTTGGATGGCTTCCAATCCCCGGACACAGAGGAGTCGACTGGGACGAGCATCGTGATTCCCAACTGGAACGGTCTCAGCTGGCTTGACGGAGTTCTGTCCTCTATACAGAGACAGGATGAACAGCCACTGGAAATAGTCGTGGTGGACAATGGCAGCACCGATGGCTCCGTCGATTACCTTCAGGCGAATTGGCCCGAGGTTACGGTGCTCCACTGGCATGAAAACCGTGGCTTTGCTGCCGCGGCGAACGACGGTATCCGCCACGCAGCCGGGGACCTGATCGCTTTGATCAATACGGACATAGTCCTCGAGCCAGACTGGCTTCGGCGTGCCTCGCAGTCCCTGCGCCTCAGACCTGATGCGGCGAGCGTCGCCACCAAGATGCTCGACATGCATGACAGAACGAGGATCTACGACACCGGAGACTTCCTTAGGAGAGACGGCGCCTGTGAGCAGCGCGGACGGTTCAAGCCTGACACTGGAGCCTTCAACGAGCCTGGAGAGGTTTGGTCCGCCTGCGCCGGGGCGGCTGTCTATCGACGGCAGGCAGTATTGGACGCAGGCGGGTTTGACGAGCGGTTCGTTACGTACATGGAGGATGTTGAGCTTGGACTTAGGCTGAGGCTCCTCGGATGGAAGTGTCTCTACGAGCCATGCGTCGCACTGCATGCTGGAGGGGGCTCGGAGGCAGCCCTTTCCGGAGGAGCAACCCAATGGGTGGAGCGGAACACGATCCTCCTGATCGCCCGCCACTTCCCTCTTCGCTGGCTCGGACCTGTGATCTACAGACAAATATCGTGGAAGCTGAATGCGCTCCGCTCAGGCAACCTCATACCTTTCGTCCGAGGATTCTTCGGGGGTGTTCGCCTTATCCCGTCCATGCTCCGTTCGCGATCCCGCGACACGAGCTCGAGCCTCGTCGTCCCCATTGAGGAAGCAATCCCTTGGAGGCCGTGGCACGGAAGCTCAGCTGGTGGTCACCGGGCTTCACCAGTTTGAGTCGGAGCCCGTAGCTCTGAGAGAGGCTTAGCTGGCCGGAGGGATGGGGCGCAAGGCGAGCTCGCTGACACGCTTCAGGTCGGCCTTGAGAAGCCCTAGCGTGGTGGTTGAACGAAGCGCGGCTGCGGGGTGGAAGAGCGGGTAGACCCACACCCTCGACCCAAACACAGTCCGAGACTCCTCCTGCCCATGAACTTGAGTGATCCCGGTTGGATCATTACGAATGAGCTTCAGTGCAAAGTTGCCCAAGGTACAGATAACGGTTGGGTTGATCAGCCTGATTTGAGCCTCAATCCAGTTTTGACAGGAAGAGATCTCATCCCGCTTCGGATCCCGGTTGTCTGGGGGTCGGCACTTAACGATGCTCGTAATAAACACGTCGGATCGATCGATTCCGCAGTCCTCGAAAAGCCGGTCCAAAAGCATGCCCGACCGACCAATGAAGGGTCGCCCCTGTTCATCCTCCGCCTTCCCGGGAGCCTCCCCTATAAACATCACTGAGGCTTCGGGATTCCCCTCTCCAAATACCACCTGATTCCGAGTGGCTGCAAGCCCACACGCGTGGCAGCCGTTGGCGGCGAGCCTCAGAGCGTCGAGTGGTCCCTTCGATTCCGAGCCGGACATTCATCCAGATTACTCGTGCAACTGAATCTCTCTGCCTGAACGCGTCGAAACGCCCACGAGACCGTTACAGTTGTGACACAGCCTCTGAGGCAGGCACGGGAAACCGGCAGGACCTTGGCAGTGAGGCAACTGAAGTAGATGAAGTCGACCGGTATCTCATATGCGAGAACTGGATCGGGACAGAAAATCACCACAGGCGCCTACAGCGCATCAGGACCCCTCCTTTGGGGAGGAGCTTCTCCGTGCTCAACCGGTAGGTCGACTCGCCATCACCGTGATCGGAGCAGGGAGAGCAGGCACGCTCCTGTCCCAAGCATTCATCGACGCGGGGCACAGCGTCACCGGGCCATTGAGGCGAGGCCAGACTCTCGATGAAAGCCCGGATGTCGTCTTCCTTTGTGTTTCCGATGAGTCAATTGGGGATGTAGCTGCTGCTGTGCCAGCGGAAGTCATCATTGGTCATTGCTGCGGCGCCCACGGAGCAGAGCTGCTCGGTGTCCGGGGAGGCTTCAGCCTCCACCCTCTGATGACCATCACCGAGGATTCGAAACCGGAAGCTCTCCTGGGTGCATTTGCCTCAGTCGATGGGAGCAACCAAGCCATGCTTGAGCTTGCCCATCAGCTGGCGGCGTCCATCGGGATGCGGTCTACCCGGATCGCCCCAGACGACCGTCCCGCGTATCACGCGGCCGCATCCATCGCCTCCAACTTTCTGGTGACTGTTGAAGCAGCGGCAGAGCAGCTGGCCGGACAGGCCGGCCTCCCGCGCGAAGCCCTGGTGCCACTGGTCCGAGCCACCGTGGAAAACTGGGCGTCAAAGGGATCAGCCGGGGCACTTACGGGACCGATCTCGCGAGGAGACGAAGCAACCGTCGCCAGGCAACGAGCTGCCGTCGAGGAACATGCTCCTCAGCTTCTGGAACTGTTCGACTCTCTCTGTCAGGCAACGCGTGAATTGAGCAGCCCGAAGGTGAGCTCGTGATCATCGCGCGGTCAACAGCAGAACTCCGAGCAGCTCTCCGGCCGCGTGCTGGGGAAGCACGGTCAAGGGTGGCATTTGTACCCACTATGGGATCGCTCCATGAAGGCCACATCAGTCTCGTTCGTGCGGCTCGGCAGGCAGGAGACTTCACTGTCGCAAGCGTCTTCGTAAACCCAACGCAGTTCTCCCCCGGTGAGGATTTTGAGCTCTACCCCAGAGACGAAGACCGTGATCTCGAGCTGCTTGAGCAAGCTGGAGTGAGCCTGGCCTTCGTTCCATCTGTCTCAGACATCTACCCCGTTGACTTCGCAACCCGGGTGGTTGCAGACCCATCCCTGACCTCATGTCTTTGTGGAGCCTCTCGTGGCCCACAGCACTTTGATGGCGTGACATCAGTAGTAGCCAGGCTGTTCGGGCTCGTGGCTCCGGACAGTGCTTGGTTCGGCGAGAAGGACTGGCAGCAGCTCCAAGTTGTGCGAAGCATGTCCGCTGACATCTTCCCTGGAATTGAGATCCGTTCGGGCGCAACGGTTCGCGATCCAGACGGTCTTGCTCTCTCAAGCCGCAACGCGCGGCTCACGCCTGCCGGCCGCCTACGGGCAAGCGCGATCCCCAAGGCCCTCCTCAACTCCCAACAAGACAGCTCCAGCCCGAGTCGCGCTACTGCTGAGGATCTGGTTGAAGAGGCAACCCTTGCGCTGACCTCCGCCGAGATTGAGCTCGACTATTTGGAGATCAGGGACGGCAGAAGCCTTCAACCAGTCTCCGGATCCATCTCAGATACCCCCAACGCGAGAATGTTCGTCGCCGCCATCACCGATGGAGTTCGGCTGATCGACAACGCCCCCATCTTAAGTTCCCCAAATCAACCTGACCGGGCAGCGACCGCGACCCTCGCGGCCTCGACCCGGTAATTCGAAGCCAAGGAGACGTTGACATGTCAGCCCTGCCGATTGAAACACCCACAGCATCTGCCACACATAGGGAGAGCACCGTCACATTTGGCCGCCTCGCCGAGATGAAACGCGCCGGGGACCCAATCGTGATGGTCACCGCCTATGACCATCCGTCGGCCGAGGTCGCCCAGAACGCGGGCGTGGATCTCATCCTCGTCGGCGACAGCGCAGCAATGGTGGTCCTCGGCCACAGCTCAACTGTGCCAATCACAATGAACGAGATGATCATGCTCTGCTCGGCTGTCCGCCGGGGAGCTGCAACCCCACTGATCATTGGGGATATGCCTTTTGGTTCCTACGAATCGAGCAACGAGACCGCAGTAATGAACGCCCAGCGGTTCATCAAGGAGGCTGGATGCGATGCAGTCAAGCTTGAAGGCGGAGGGACTAGCGTCGAGCGGGCGCGGGCAATCGTCGGCGCCGGAATCCCTGTCATGGGACATGTCGGACTTACTCCCCAGACGGCCGCAGCCCTTGGAGGTTTCAAGGCTCAGGGCAGAACGGCCGCAGCAGCGGAAAAGGTAATCCGAGACGCGCAGGCTTTGGAGGAGGCCGGCTGCTTCAGCGTTGTCGTTGAGGCCGTACCCGCCGCAGTAGGGGAAGAGCTGACCAAACGGCTTGGGATCCCCACCATCGGAATTGGCGCCGGAAGGGACACCGACGGACAGGTCCTCGTCTATCACGACCTGCTTGGGCTTCGGGATGGGCCCAATGCCAAGTTTGTAAAGCGTTACGCCGACCTCAGGGGAGAGGCCATCGCTGCGGTCACGACATATTCAGACGAGGTGCGTGCCGGAATCTACCCAGGCCCCGAGCATGTCTACTCGATTGAGCCTAGCGAGCTTTCTGAGCTGCGCGAAACTCTGGGTTCCATCAACACTCCAGCCGACGAACGCTGAAACCGCCGGGCGCCGAGCTCCCCTAGTAGGACGAGGTAACGCCCACCGCACGGCTCGTGTGGATCTGCCCTGCCGCGAGTTCGTCAAGCTTTGCGATCCGTTCCTCAAGAGGTGGATGGGTACTGAACAGGCTTGATGATTTCCCGCCGAGCGGCGCGACGATGCAGAGGTGTGCCGTAGCGCTGGAGCCGGTCTGGGCTGGAACCTCGCTGGCACCAAGCTTGCGGAGCGCGCTCGCAAGGCCTTGGGGGTACTTCGTGAACTCAGCCGATGATGCGTCTGCCAGGAACTCCCGTCGGCGGCTGATGCTCATCTGAATCAGCATGGCTGCAATCGGCGCGAGAATCACGACGAGAATGCTGATCACGACCCCAACAATCCCAAGGTCGTTGTCCTCGTCGGAACCTCCTCCCCAAAAGATCATGTAAGAGATGAACTCCGCAATCAGGGCAATCCCTCCTGCCAGCACAGCTGCATAGGTCATCAGCTTCACATCAAGGTTCCGGACGTGGGCCATCTCATGGGCAACGACGCCCTCCAGCTCCTCCTTATCAAGGATGTCGAGCAGCCCCTGATTGACGCAGACAACCGCTTGCTTGGGGTCCTTGCCTGCCGCGAAGGCGTTCGGGGCCGGGTCAGGCGACACGTAAACCCTTGGCATTGGCTGTCCCGCCGCTATCGACATAACTTCGACTGCATCCCAGACCGGTGGACATTCCTCCCGCGACTGCAGCTGCTTGGCGTGGGCCACGGTCACCGCAAGATCGTCACCCATTGTCAGGGTCACAAGGACAATCACAATGGCAACTGCGCAAAAGATGTAGAAAGCAGCAGGTCCAAATCGGAGCGAAACAGCGAACCCCAATGCCCCGTAAATCAGGAAGAACATGCCAAACAGCGCACGGCTCCTCCTCCGGTTGCTCTTTATCTGTGCGTCAAGAGGAGGCATTACTGATCAGATTCAGGGCTGACCAAGGACCAGGGTTTCAGCTGAACGAAACATTCGGAACGGCGGCCTCAGCCGGATCCGCAAGGTCGAAGAACTCTCGCTCAGTAACCTTTGCAACCGGAGCAACCCACTTGCTTGGGATTGTCTGGCACTTCGTGTTGAGCGCCTTGACCGTCGTGTTGTAGAAGCGGCGTGCAGCGGAAAGTCGATCCTCCGTTGCCGTCAGTTCACCTTGCAGTTGAAGGAAGTTCTGGTTTGCCTTCAGGTCCGGGTAAGCCTCTGCCACGGCGAAGAGTCGGCCAAGAGCCTGATTGAGAGCCCCTTCAGCTTGAGCCTGTGCGGCGGGACCCTGGGCGTTGACTGCTCCGACCCTCGCGGCCGTTACCTCTTCGAACGTTCCCTTCTCATGCGCCGCGTAGCCCTTGACGCTCTCAACGAGGTTCGGGATCAAATCGTGACGCCGCTTGAGCTGGACGTCAATTTCAGATTCGCCCTCCTCGGCAGAAACCCGCAGGCTGACAAGAGTGTTGTACATCGCAAAGAACCAAATGCCCACCACTGCGGCGAGGACTGCGACGATGATGATGATTGTCAAGGCTTCTCCAGTGCTAGTTGAACTCTGCTACCACTATGGCAGACCGAAAGCCACTTCCCTGACAAATCAGGTTTGGGGAACCGCCCCGATCACCTTCGCCGGTGAACCAGCCGCCACAGAGTAGGCGGGGAGGTCGGAAGTAACCACGCTGTTGGCGCCGATCACGCAGCGTTCGCCGACCGTTACGCCGGAGGTTACGACCACATTTGCGCCCAACCAGCAATCGTTCCCGATAATCGTTGGCCCCTTGGAGGTGAACCCTTGGTGAGTGAGGGGAACCATGGGATCGTCAAAACGATGGTTTGCATCTGTCACAACGCAGCCGTTCGCAATCATCGTGTTTGCCCCGATTTCCACACGGTCAACAGCGGCGATGAGCACACCAATGTTGATCAGCGCCCCATCCCCAAGTGATATGCGCCCAGAGTCCCCTCCTGTAAGCCAGACAAGCGGTTCAAGGACAACGCCAATCCCAAGTTCGAGCCGACCCTGCCGGAGCAGCTCAAGCGGCTCCCCGTGAAGCGGCATGCGGGCAAATGCCCCAGCCTTGGCAAAGTGACGGTGCAGCGCAACTCTTCGCCAGGGAAAGAGGTCCCGGTGGTACCAGCCCCATTTGCGCCGCCATAGGGTCCACCCTGTTGTTGGCTCAACCACGCAAGATCACTGGCCCTTAGGCCACCTTCGCCGGCTTCTTGGCCTTTGACTTGGCAGGCTTCTTGACTGTCTTACCGCTCTCGCTGGCAGTCGGACGCCCGGCTGCCAACGCAGACTTGAGGAACTGCCCTGTGTAGCTTTCTGGCACCAATGCAACCTGCTCAGGCGAACCGGTCGCAACGATCGCGCCTCCCCCGTCGCCTCCTTCTGGACCGAGATCAACTATCCAATCGGCAGCGCGGATTACATCAAGGTTGTGCTCGATCACGACGACCGTGTTGCCGCTGTCAACCAGGCGTTGCAGGACCTCCAGGAGCCGCTCAATATCAGCAAAGTGTAGGCCTGTTGTCGGCTCATCGAGAATGTAGAGAGTGCTTCCCGTTGCAATCTTCGACAGTTCAGCAGCCAGCTTGATCCGCTGAGCCTCTCCCCCCGAGAGTGTGGTTGCGGACTGGCCCAGTCGCATGTAGTCAAGCCCAACGTCACAGAGCGCCTGGAGACGTCGGCGGATCTTCGGAATTGCCTCGAAGAAGTCAAGCGCGTCCTCGCAGCTCATGGCGAGAACATCCGCGATGGTGCGGCCCTTGTACCTGACCTCAAGAGTTTCCCGGTTGTAGCGCTTGCCGTCGCACTGTTCGCACGGCACATAGACATCCGGGAGGAAGTGCATTTCGATCTTCAGCTGGCCGTCACCACGACACACCTCACAGCGCCCTCCCTTCACATTGAAGGAGAAGCGCCCTGGCCGATAGCCCCTGGCCATTGCATCTGGCGTCTTGGAATAGAGATCCCTGATTTGGTCAAACAGTCCGATGTACGTCGCTGGGTTGGACCGCGGAGTTCTCCCGATTGGCGACTGATCCACTGCGATCACCTTGTCAAGCTTGTCGAGTCCAGTTATGCCCGCATGTCTGCCTGGTCGTTGCTTGGCGCGCTGCAGCTGACCGGCTGCGCTGCGCAGCAGAATGTCATTGATCAGGGTGCTTTTCCCTGACCCGCTTACGCCTGTGACACATGTCAGGACACCAAGGGGGAACTTGACCGTGACGTCCTTGAGATTGTGCTCGGTGGCCCCCT
>JBAXHG010000052.1:0-9754 GCA_037139015.1 Actinomycetes bacterium
CAACAGAGCCCGAGTCAAACCAAGCCTGGCTGAACAGCAGGTGCAGCAGACCAGCGGCGCATATAAAAACCACAAGGTCAATCCATCTAAGTCGTCCAAGGCGCGCGTTCATGCCATGGAACCATATGCCGCCAGCGTGTTCCGAAGCAGCATCGCGATTGTCATCGGTCCCACACCACCCGGCACGGGCGTGATGAAAGCGGCTCGCTGGCTGGCTTCATTGAAGTCAACATCGCCGACCAACCCAGCCTCGGTTCTATTGATTCCAACGTCAATCACCGTTGCCCCCTCCTTGACCCAATCTCCCTTGATGAGGTTCGGAACGCCAACCGCAGCGATCAGAATGTCCGCACGCTGAGCCACACCTTGAAGGTTCTTGGTCCTGGAGTGACAGACAGTGACCGTGGCATTTCGCTCAAGGCACATGGAAGCCAGCGGCTTGCCCACTAGGTCAGACCGGCCAACTATCACGACCTCCGCTCCTTCCAGCTCAACTCCCGTCCTGTCAAGAAGTTCAAGAGCCCCACTCGGAGTGCATGGACGCAGTCCGCTCCGACCCAAGGCCAATCGACCTGCGCTTGTGGCCGTCAGGCCATCGACATCCTTGTCCGGAGAGATAAGTGATGTGAGGCGGCCACCATCGAGAGAGTCCGGTACCGGCAACTGGAGCAGGATCCCGTCCACTGTCGAGTCTGAATTGAGCTCGGCAATCAGCGATGCCACTTCCTCAAACCGGCTAGAGCCCGATAGCTCATGGTGGAAGCCCAGAAATCCAACCTCATCACAGGCTTTGTGCTTGTTGGCGACATAGACAGCAGATGCAGGGTCGTCACCGACAATGATCGTTGCGAGCCCAGGCCGACGGCCGCCTGAGGCAACAAGCTGCTCAACCTCTGTTGCAATCTCGCCCCGTATCGAAGCAGCGATTGCTTTGCCATCAATGAGTTTCGCGGTCACGAGCCGAGATTATCCGCGCGGGCCGACGGTTGTCACGCCGGGGCAAGGGGCGCGATCGAAGCAACGAGCCTTCGCTCAGCTCCGTCCGAACTGAATCTGACAGCAACGACACCCCCCGCCTCCAGACCAGTCACGACCCCAGGTCCAAACTGTTCATGAACCACGTCGTCGCCCATTCGGTAACCGGTGGATGAACTTTCAGAGATCGAACGACCACCTTCAACTGCCGCCATCATCCAGTCAGGCGCCTCGGTGGCAGGCTCCTCCCCACCTCCATCAATCAGGTGTGAGGGAATCTCAAACAGGAACCGGCTTGGAAGGCCACCCATCCAGTTGCCGAACACCATGCGTCGCTGAGCCCATGTAAGCCAAAGCTCCCGTTCAGCCCTGGTGATTGCCACATACGCGAGCCTGCGCTCCTCTTCAACATTGCCTTCCTCTACTGAGCGTGAGTGAGGGAACAGTCCTTCTTCACAGCCAATAACAAAGACAATCGGGAACTCAAGGCCCTTGGCATTGTGGAGCGTCATCAGCGTCACTAGACCACCGCCGTCCTCTCGCTCATCTGCATCGGCGACGAGGGAAACCTGTGAAAGGAAGGCCGCCAGTGAGCTGTCTTCCTCACTGCGCTCGTGCTCTCGCCCAACCTCAATAAGTTCCCTGAGGTTCTCCATCCGTCCCTCGGCCTCAACGGTCCGTTCAGCCTCAAGAGCCTCGAGCATGCCCGAGCGATTGACGACCTCATCTACAAGGGCACCAACTGGCGCGCCTCCCGCTTTCGTGTCTTGAAGGCTTCGCAGCAGTTCGGCGAAACGGCTCAGCGCCTTGACTGCAGCCGTACCAAGGCCCGGGACGGTGTCTGGACTTGACGCTGCCTCCAGTACGGGAATGCCCGAGCTGTTTGACCAGGCAAGAACGCGACTCACAGTTGTGGGTCCAATGCCTCTACGAGGCGAGTTCACTACACGTGCAAAAGCAGCCTGATCAGCAGGATTGGAAAGGATCTGAAGGTATGCAACCGCATCACGAATTTCCGCTCGCTCATAGAACTTTGTCCCGCCTACAACCTGGAACGGAATTCCCTCGCGGGTAAGCCTGTCCTGCATGACTCGGGATGTTGCATTTGTCCGCGAGAACACCGCGATGTCGTCTCGCGATGACCCCTCATCAATTAGACGATCGATCTGACCCGCAACGAATCGAGCCTCAGCGTGCTCGTCCTCAAGATCAACAATCCTGATCAGGTCACCCTCGCCCGAATCGGTCCAGAGCGTCTTTTCTTTGCGCTCAGCATTGTTGGAGATGACGGCGTTGGCCGCCGAAAGAATGGTCTGCGTGGAGCGGTAGTTCTGCTCAAGTTTGACGACAACCGCGTCCGGGTAGTCCTTCTCGAAGTCGAGAATGTTGCGGATGTCTGCGGAGCGGAAGGAATAGATCGACTGATCGTCATCTCCAACTACAGCAAGGTTGCGGTGTCCACCTGAGAGCAGCTGGAGCAGCCTGTACTGGGCATGGTTGGTGTCCTGATATTCGTCGACCATCACATGCTTGAAGCGCCGCCCCCACCGCTCGCGAACGTCCTCATGCTCGTCAAGGAGCCTCACAGTCCTGACCAGAAGATCGTCGAAGTCCATCGCGTTCTGCTGTTGCAGACTCCGCTCATACGATCTGTAGACCTCCGCGACGGTCTCTTCCCACCAAGATCCCGTGGTGTCGGAGTACTCGGCGGGAGAGAGAAGGAGATTCTTCGCTCTGGAGATTTCCGACTGAACCGCAGATGGGACAACCTTCTTCGGATCATGGCCAAGGTCGTCGAGCGTCCGTCTGATCAGACGTTTGGAGTCATCCTGATCAAAGATGGAGAAGCCGGACGTATAACCGATGCGCTCCCCGTCAATTCTGAGCAGTCGCGCACAGGCCGAGTGAAATGTCATGACCCAAAGGCCTTGAGTTGATCGGCCGAGGAGATGTTCAACCCGTTCACGCATCTCCTTTGCTGCGCGGTTTGTGAACGTGATTGCGAGAATCTCGGTCGCTTGGGCTCGCCCTGTGGCAACCAGCCACGCAAGGCGATGTGTGAGGACTCTGGTCTTGCCAGAACCGGCGCCGGCAAGGATCAAGAGGGGGCCCTGGTCGTGCGTGACTGCAGCCTGTTGGGGCGGATTCAGGCGCTCGAGAAGCTGAGCGGCGTCTTTGGCAGTGGGAGCGGGCATCGCCCGCATCACGGTAGCGCCCCCAGCGGCAGGGGCCAGATGACTTGCTTCTAGGCCCCAGCGCCGACGGCGGGCGGCGTCTCACCTGCACGAGGTGGGTCCTCGGCAAGAAGTCGGGGGACGGTCACCATGCTGTAGCCCCGCGCCCGCAGGCCCTCAATGATTCGAGGCAGCGCGGCCAGGGTCTGTTCGCGCGGGCCTCCACCATCATGCATCAGAATGATCGACCCTGATTGCACTTGAGAAAGAGCGTTGTTCACGATTGCATCAACCCCGGGGCGCGACCAGTCAAGCGAGTCGACATCCCAGAGGACCAGAAGCATGTTCTTCTTCTTTACCGCGGCGAGAGTGCCCTGATCATAGGCCCCGTATGGAGGCCTGAAAAGCCGTGGTGCGTCAAGCCCTAGTCCCGTTATCGCAGCCGAAGTCCGATTGATTTCGCTCTGTTGCTCCCCGAGCGACATCGTTGGAAGCTGCGGGTGAGTCCACGTGTGGTCAGCAATTACATTTCCTGCGTCTCTTGCGCTGACGCTGTTCGGGCCGAAGGTTGAAATCAACCCTCCCAGGCTGAAGAAAGTTCCGGACACGCCCTGATTGCGAAGGATCGCAAGCACTCTTGGGGTGTACTCGCTCGGTCCGTCATCAAAGGTCAACGCAACGGCCTTCTTCTGTCCGCCACCCTTGACGATGTAAGGAGTCGTGACCAGCACGGAATCAACCGCTGCTGCGTCGGATTTGGTGACCTTCGCAAGAAGTGAACCGCTCCCGATCCCTCCGATTGCTTGAATCCGTGAGGCGAACGCATCCGAGGGGGCGCTGGATGACGAGCCTCCACCCAGAGAGGCAACGCCCCATACGACAACTGCGGCAAGCGCCAATGCCCCAGCGCCGGCGGCGCGGCGTCTGCGCTGGTGGATTGCCTCTGAAGAAACCCGCAGCCGGGTTTCGCTCCTGTCATCGGGTTGATTCACTCGATTGCAAGTATGCCGCAACTCCGATGCAAAACCCGGGGAAGGGCAACCCGGCCGGGATTCACCGTAGGATCAATCCCCGTGTCCCCAACCGTCTGGCTAGTCCTCCCCACCTACAACGAGTCAGAGAACATCGAGTCGATACTCGATGCGATCACCGTCCAACTGGAGGCAGCTGCAACTGGCAACTGGCATGTCCTTGTAGTTGATGACAATTCTCCAGACGGAACTGGGCGGACCGCCGACCGCTTGAGCCAAGAGAGCGGCGGACGGATCGAGGTCCTCCACAGGCCAGGGAAGGAAGGTCTCGGCCGGGCGTATGTGGCCGGCTTCAAACATGCACTCGCCGGCGGAGCACAGCTCGTTATCCAGATGGACGCAGACTTTTCCCACGATCCGAAGGACATCCCACGTCTGCTCTCCGCGGCGGAATCAGCCGATGTTGTGATCGGCTCGCGCTATGCGGCAGGTGGCATGGTGCGGGATTGGGGCACAATGCGCCGGGTCCTGAGCCGCGGTGGCTGCCGCTACGCCAGCACTATCCTCGGCGCAGAGGTTGCCGACCTGACCGGAGGCTTCAAGTGTCTTAGAAGGCGGACACTTGAACTGATCGAGCTCGACACTGTCAAGGCCGAGGGGTACGTGTTTCAGATTGAGGTCACATACAGAGCCCTGCTTCAGGGTCTCAAAGTTGTTGAGGTACCAATTGTCTTCAGGGACCGGCGGGCGGGCACCAGCAAGATGTCCAGCCGCATCGCAATAGAAGCGATGTGGGCTGTGCTCGCACTTCGTCGCCGGGTTGATACCCCGTCGGCCGTCTCCAGCGCCAACGAGTCCTGACCGACTAACCGCCTGCGCTGGTGGGCCCGCGCCTCGGGGTCATTCGCCTGACCTCGCCAGGCTTGGTGCCCGACTGCTTCTCGACGATGTCCAGCCTTTCCGCGAGCGAGCCCAGAGCATCAGCAACTGGATCCGGAAGGTGAGCCCAATCTGCATCGGGTCCGTCTGGTCGCTTGCCATCCACACGAACTGGGTGACCAGGATTGCCCACAACAGTTGAGTCCTCGGGAACATCATGAATTACAACGCTGTTGGCTCCGATCTTGGACCGGTCACCAACTGTGATTGGGCCGAGCAGTTTCGCTCCGGAACCAATGGTCACGTCGCTTCCTACTGACGGGTGCCGTTTCCCAACCGCAAACCCCGTGCCACCGAGGGTGACTCCCTGATAGAGCGTCACGTTGGAACCCAGTGAGGCGGTCTCGCCGATCACGACGCCCATGCCATGGTCAATGAACAGCCCTTCGCCGATCCGGGCCGCAGGATGGATCTCAATTCCCGTGAGGAGCCGCGCACCAGCAGAAATTGCTCTTGGAGCAAAAGGGACCCCGTTCTCATGCAAGGCATGAGCAACTCGGTGTGAGAGAACCGCGTGAACCCCTGGCCAGAGGGCAAGTACTGTGACCGCTCCCACTCCGCGGGCGGCCGGGTCGCGATCAATCGCTGCGCCCACATCGTGGCGCACCTCGTTTGCGACTCGTCTGAGGGCACCCAGCCCCGGAATTGCCATGCTCTGACTCTAACGCCAGAGGATTAAGCTCGGCACGCCTGAGACCTGACAGCCCTCAGGCGTCGCTCGGGGCAAAGAAGGGAGCTGAGGCATAGCGTTCACCGGAGTCCGGCAGAACGACAGCTATTCGCTTTCCCGCGAAGTCGGGACGGGAAGCAATCTGGGCTGCTCCCCAAAGCGCTGCACCACAACTCATCCCGAGCAGAAGGCCTTCAACGCGAGCCGCCGACCAGGCAGTCCCAATCGCATCGTCGTCGCTGACCGGAATCACCTCATCAATCAGTTCACGGTCCAATACTGGCGGAACGAAACCAGCACCAATCCCTTGAATTCGATGCGGGCCCGGACGTCCACCGCTCAACACCGGCGATGCCTCGGGTTCCACAGCAACCACTCGAAGGCTTGGGTTCCGCTCCTTGAGGAAGCGCCCAGCCCCCGTGATCGTGCCTCCAGTTCCAACGCCACAAACCAAGGCGTCCACGTCGCCTTCAAGGGTTTCCCAGATTTCAGGGCCCGTACCCGTGTAGTGCGCCAGCGGATTGGCAGGGTTCGCAAACTGATCGGGAAGCCAGCTGTTGGGCTCAGAGCCAAGCGCCACCGCCCTGGATACAGCCTCGTCCATTCCACCCATGGACTCGACCAGTTCAACCCGGGCGCCGAACAGTCGTAGGAGCGTCTCGCGCTCTCGGGACATTCCCTGCGGGAGAGCGAGCACAAGGTCATAGCCTCTTGCTGCGCAGACGAATGCGAGAGCGATTCCGGTGTTGCCAGAAGTCGCCTCAACTATCCGGGTCACTCCTGGCTTGATCAAGCCCTCTTTCTCTGCGGCATCGATCATTGCCACACCAATACGATCCTTGACCGAGCCGCCCGGGTTCCGGGACTCAACCTTGCCAAAGATCGACGCTACCGCCCCAGGGAAGAGACGCTTGATGGGGACCATTGGGGTGCCCCCAACCAATTCCTCTACTCGTACCGGATTTAGGGACATTCTGAGAAGAGTAGCCGAACCCCAACGGGCAGGATCAGACCGTCAGATGAAATACATGGGGGACGCTCCCCCAGCTTCAGCCTCGGCAAGATCCGCAATCGTCCGGCCGCCAAGAACCTTGCGGGCGGCCGCTGACGCCTCTTCGAAGACTCCGCTTGACCCTGCCCCAAGCTCGCCGTCCAAAACCTCAACAACCTCAAGTGCAGAAATTTCAGCCGCTGGCCTGGCCAATTTGAACCCGCCCTTGACCCCCCTCTGACTCGCAAGCAGCCCGGCGCGCCGAAGAGTGGCGCATATCTGCTCAAGAAACTGGGGTGGAATGCCACGCTTTCGGGCTATCTCCGCTGCCGGAACCGGCTTGCCTTCAGGGGAGATCGCAAGCTCGACAAGCGCGCTTATGCCATATGGCGACTTTGCTGTGATTGAGATCACGGATTGATCCTATGCCGAGGGCCCGTCAGGCTCAGCCGCCAAGCGCTCAAGCATCCGGTCAATTCGGAGGAGGCTCTCGTCCTTGCCCAAAAGCGCGAGGGTCTCAAAGATCCCCGGGGAGATCGTTGTTCCACTGAGCGCCACGCGAATTGGTTGGAAGATGCGCCCGGCTCCGACATCGAACTCCGCCGGGAGAGGCTCAAGCGATGTCTCAATCAGTTGCTCCGTGAAGGAGTCGTCCACCGCGGCCAAGACCTCTCGCGCTCGCTTGAGGGCAGCTGGAGCTTCAGGCTTGCCAAACACTTTGGAGAAGGCCTTCGGATCCTCAGTTACCCCGTCATAAATGAACCCGCAGAGTGGCTCGAAATCATTCAGCGTTTGGATCTTCTCGCGGGAGATCGAAACCGCTGGCCCAAGGTCCGATCTTCCGGTGAAGCGCTCAAGTCTGGAAGTCAAATCTGCCTCATCAAGCTCACGCAGATAGAGCCCGTTGATATGCCTCAGCTTCTTCTCGTCAAACACAGCGGGGCTCTTCGATACCCGACTCAGGGAGAACCGCTGCTGCAGCTCCCCAACCGGGAAGATCTCCTGCTCCGAGTCATAGCCCGCTCCAAGGAGTGCCATGTAGTTCACGACCGCCTCAGCAAGGTAGCCGCTGTCTCTCAGTTCCTGAACGGACGCAGCACCATGGCGCTTGGACAGCTTCTTTCCATCAGGACCGTGAAGAAGCGGGAGGTGCGCGTAGGTCGGAAGTGGAGCCCCCAGAGCCTCAAGGACGAGGACCTGCTTTGGCGTGTTGGAAAGGTGGTCCTCACCTCTGACAACGTGAGTGATCCCCGCGTCAAGGTCGTCAACTGCAACGGCGAGGTTGTAGAGCGGCGTACCGTCCGCTCGGGCGATGACGGGGTCGTCAAGATGCTTGTGAGCAAAAACGGTCTCCCCTCGCACTGCGTCGGCGACAACGGTTTCCCCCTCATCAGGGACCCGAAGCCTCAGGGCACCGTCAGGTTCGGCCTCACCCCTGTAACCACGGTCAGCACCATGGATGTCCTTCCACGCCCTGACGTCATCTCCGGTCGCCTGAGACCGGTAGGCCCGCCCGCTCTCCTCGAGCTCAGCAAGCACCGCCCGGTGGCGATCCTCATTGGAGGTCTGCATCAGGGGGCCCTCGTCCCAATCGATCCCCAGCCACTCGAGCGCATCGAGAATCTGCGCGATGTTGGCCTCGGTCGACCGCTCACGATCGGTATCTTCGATGCGCAGCACCATCTCACCACCCTGGCCGCGAGCAAGCAGCCAATTGAAAAGGGCGGTGCGGGCCCCACCAATATGGAGGGCGCCTGTAGGGGATGGTGCGAATCGAACTCTCATGGAGGAATACTGATGGTAGTTGGAGCGCATGTTTCACCGGCGGGCGGGTTGCCAAACGCCATTTCAAGAGGAGTTGAACGCGAGTGCGATGCGATCCAGATCTTCTCCCAATCCCCTCGCGCGTGGAAGCCGACAAACCACTCCGATGAGTCGATCCAAGAGTTCCGTAGAGCCCGCGAAGAAAGCAGAATTGGGCCCGTTCTCATTCATGCCGTCTATCTGCTCAACTGCGCCTCTGCCGATCCCGAGCTCCGCGCCAAGTCACTCCAGGGCCTGATCAACTCACTTGCCGTCGGTGACGCAATCGGAGCAGACGGAGTGGTTCTCCACCCCGGCTCAGCAAAGGACGGGGACCCAAAAGAGGCAATCGCAAGAGCCGGAGAGGTGATCAGCGAAGCATTGAAACAAACTGATTCATGCCAACTCCACCTTGAGAACACGGCTGGGGCAGGAGGCACACTCGGGCGCTCATTCTCCGAACTCGCTGAACTGCTTGAGGCGTCCGGAGGCGATGACCGACTTGGCGTTTGTATCGATTCGTGTCACCTGTTCGCCTCGGGCTACGACATCAGGACCTTGGACGGCATCAACGCAACCGTCGAGGAATGCGACTCAACAATTGGAATAGACCGTTTGCGCTCTCTTCACATAAACGACTCCAAAACGGAGCTTGGCTCCAACCGAGACCGCCATGCGACCCCAGGCGAAGGACTCATCAAGGCCAAGGGCCTTGGACTCTTCATGTCCGAGCCCCGCTTCGCTGAACTCCCGGCGATCCTTGAAGGGCCCGGGACCGCAGGAGCTGAGGCTCAACTTGAGGATGTCAAGAACCTCCGCAAGATCCTCGCAAGCGGGCAGAAGTTGAGAGCTCAGGCAGCCTGAGCGAATGACCCTGCCCCGAGCAGGGCCTCTATCTGACCGCGCAGGCCGGCTGAAGCGTTGACCTTCATGTCATCGCTGAGTCGGATAACCCGAACACCTTGGGGACCAGGCAGCTCGAGTGTCACTGGGCTGCTGCCAGGGTTTGAGGAGAGAAGATCCTTAAGATCCTCAAGTGCGCTGCCCGGAACTCCATGAGCTGGCACCCGTACGGTAATCCCTTCCTCCACTCGCTGAGCTGCTTCCTCCGCTGAGTCAATTTCTTCCTGTGAGGGTTCGAAATCCTTCACGGCACGGACAAGGATCGTGGGTCGTCCATCATCCTTGCGGTCAAGATCCCCGTTGACAAGAACAATCCTGTCCTCAACCA
>JBAXHG010000053.1:0-9686 GCA_037139015.1 Actinomycetes bacterium
AAGGCTCCGGTCAAGAAGACCGTGGCAAAGAAGGCTCCAGCCAAGAAGGCAGCCGCAAAGAAATAGTCACGCAATTGCTTCCCGGTGGGCGCTCGCGCGCCCACCGGTGATTGCTTCCTTGATTGCCAGACCGCCGAAAGGCGGTCTTTTTTTCGCGAACTTCTGAGCCCAACCACAGCGTGAGTTGCTGCGCCGGCCTATCCTCCCCTACAAGTGAGTGAACCTCTCGCAATCGCACAGGTATCGCCCGTCCCTTGGGACGCACCAGGCCATCTCGCAGGTCAGGTCAGGCTGATCGCCAACGGGCTGGCAGCGCGTGGCCATCAGGTTGTCGTACTAGCCCCGGGCAGAAGCACCAGTGACGCATCAGCTGGACGGCGCGCAATTGCTGCTGCCAAGAAGAACCCTGCGTCAGCACTTCCAGCACCGGGCGCAGATCCAATCGTGATTTCAGTCGGTGAAGCGCTGCCATTGACCGGCCGCACCAAGCGTTCCCTTCCCGCCGGGGCAGCCAGATCACTTGAAGACGCTCTGGAGGCTCTGGAGCTAGATGTGGTCCACTTACACGATCCGCTCCCCGGAGGCGTCTCAGGGGCCGCGCTGCGCTACTCACGGGCCTTGAACATCGGTCACTTCCACCGGCCACACCCAAGATTCCCCGCGTCGGACGTTGGCAAGCGGTTTGGTGATGCTCTCTACGGACGGATTGACACTGTCCTTGCCGACTTCGCAACTGCCGTGCCTGCGATCAACGATGCTCTCCCAGCCAGAGTCAACGTCGTTCTTCCATCCGTCACCGCTTCGGACAAGAACGGCGCAGAAGGATCAACCGGAGTAACAATCGCCCAAGTGATCGGCGGCGAAAGAGCCTCACTCAGGACCACCCTTCGCGCCCTGCGCAAACTTCCCGAAGGTGACTGGAATGCCCGAATCGGCCTTCAGCCTGGCTCACCACCACCCGCCTCAATCGGAGCTGACATTCGCGACCGTGTGGAAATCGTTGAAGTTGACTCGGGGCAAGAACAAGACTTCATCGCGGGAGCTGACGTGGTGATCATTGGCGGCACTGCTGCGACGCCACGCCCGGTTGCGATCCTTGCAGCGGTTGCAGAAGGAGCCGTGCCTGTCGCGACGACAGTCCCAGTCCACGAGCACCTGCTCGAGGACGGCCGACTTGGGCCTTGTTATGGCGTTGGAGACCAGCAAACTCTCGCCGCACAGCTTGAAGTGATCATCACCAACCCGGACAAGGCAAAGGCTTGGGTGGACCAAGCTGCTGGACTGCGCGACCGCCTCGCCCCTGAAGTGCTGCTCGACCATGTCGAATCCGCCTGCAGCGAACTGGTCAGCCGCCGCCACGACACTCGCGCCCGACCAGATATTGCAGCGCGCATCGCTGACCGCCCCCTGATTGACGTCGACTTGCACATGCACACCGACCATTCCTACGACTGCGCCACACCCGTTGAAGTCCTTCTCGCCGAAGCCCGCGCCAAGGGCCTTGGTGCGATCGCAGTAACCGACCACAATGAGATCTCCGGCGCACTTGAAGCTGAGGCCAAAGCAAACGGCGTGAAGATCATCGTCTCCGAAGAAGTCAAGACGGCCACTCAAGGTGAGGTCATCGGACTCTTCATCAAGAAGCGCATTCCCCAGGGCATGACACTCCGCGAAACACTTGACGAAATTCACGCTCAAGGCGGACTTGCGTACGTTCCACATCCGTTCGACCGAATGCACAGCGTTCCCGACTACGAGCACCTGCTCGCAGAACTGGAACGGATTGACGCCTTTGAGGTCTACAACGCACGAGTCGCAGTCGGGGCGTTCAACGAGGAAGCCGCTCGCTTTGCCGCCAAGTACCGACTTCCCGCCGGCGCTGGGTCCGACTCACATGTAGCCCAAGGATTGGGCTCGGTAAGAATCACAATGCGCGATTTTGACGGGCCTGAAGAGTTCCTTGAATCGCTCCGCGAAGCTGACATTGCACGCACCCCAAGCTCCCTCTTCTTCGTACAAGCATTGAAGTTCATCCAAACCAAGGCCACTCCCAACAGTGCAAAGGCGGCGAGCAAACGCCGTCGTGTGCGGAAGGCCTCACGCAAGTCCTGATGCAAGGGAAGGAGCCTGATCCCTCCGTGTCCAAAGAAGCACCTGTGTCGATCACTGATGACGAAATCCGCGAGAAGTACCTGGAGCGTGCGATTCGCGAACTGAACGAGTTTGCAAACGACTTGCGCGACTGCGACGCCTGCCCACGCGGAAGCATGACCCCAGTCCTTGGCTCCGGCCATCCTCAAGCGGACATCATGCTCATCAAATACGCGCCACGCGCCTCAGAAATTGAAGAAGGCGTCGCCTTCTACGGCCGTTCCGGCAACGCGCTGATGAAATCCTTCAAGCGGCTCGACATTGACCCGCTCGCCGTATACGGAACCCTTTGCATCAAGTGCCCTGTTTCAGACTCAAGCCTTGCTGACCCAGCCTGCATCGCCCGGCTTGTTGAAGAAATCGAAATCGTGCGCCCGAAGATTCTCGTCCTGATGGGCGAAGAAGTCGTCGACATCATCAACGAACTTGGCCTCCCACTCGCCGAACAGATCCGTTTCGAACCAGGCGTGCTTCAGCGCCTCGCACCCAACCGGGAAGTCCTGACCGTCCCGGACATTGACCTCTGCCTTGACGAGGAGAGTGAGAAGCGCGCATTCTGGTCTGCGTTCCGCGAACTCGGCAACTGGTGGTCGAGTCTGCCGCCTTACTGATTCGGGCGCTAGCTGCTGCGTCGGTACGGGTCTGCGGAACGGCAGCCCTCCATCCTGTCGGGCCGCCCGAGTGTTCCGACAGACCCGCATCCGACACCGCCCCGTTCCGAAACCCGTTGGGCACTCTTGCGACCAGACGCTCGTCGCGCGGACCCTCCTTGGGGGTGTTTGGGAAACAAGCTCTGGCCGCTGCGTCGGCGCGCCCCTGGCGTTCCCGCCAGTTCCGCATCCGACACCGCCCCGTTTCGAAACCCGTTTGGAGAGGTGGGTTCAGTTGCGCTGGAGGTTGAGGCGCGTACCGTCGTGGCATGGGACTTGAAGAGGAGACAATTGAAGACCTTGAAGCGCACTGCGTGGAGTGCGGCGCTGTACTGAACGAAAAGGATGCGGCTGAAGTGCTGGAGTCGGAAGGGCCGAACCTCTGCTCAGTCTGTGCTGCAGAAATCGCTGACGTCGACTAGGAGAACAGCAGTACGACTTTGCCAAGTTTGGCGCCGGCCTCAAAGCGGGCGTAGGCAGCTTCGGCTTCTGCGAGCGGGTAAGTCTCTTCAACGGGGACGGTGAGCTCGCCTGCTTCAAGCCGTGGGAGGAGATCAATTGTGACCCCTGCTGCGACACAGGCTTTCTCTCCAACTGAACGCGCCCGCAAAGTGGAGCCCATCAGCTTCGCCCGTTTGGCCATTACGACCAGAAGGTTGATCTCAGTCTTTGCTCCGGCCCCAACGCCGATCACAACGACTCGGCCGCCGATGTTCAAGGCCGTGAGGTCAGTCGGGAGGTTTGGTGCTCCGACAAGTTCGAGGACCACGTCATAGGGACCATGGTCTCCCTGTTCGTCCGGAGCGATTACCTGCGCGCCCAAGGCTGAGACTGAACCCCAGAAGTTTCGATTGCGAACGCTGGCGACTGGAGTGGCGCCAACTGAAAGGGCGATTTGAATCGCTGCCGTGCCAACCCCACCTGCCGCGCCGGTGATCAACACACGCTCGCCCTTCCTGAGACCGGCCTGACCGAGCAGCGCATCGTGAGCGGTTGAGAATGTCTCAGCGAAACCGCCTGCCTGTGCCCAGTCCATTGCGTCTGGGACTCGGAGAAGGTGCGAAGCGTGGACGGCACAGAACTCGGCCTGTCCGCCACCAGCGGTGATCGCCATTACGCGGTCGCCCACTGCGAAGTCTGTGACTCCCTCACCCAGTTCGGAGATCTCACCGGCAAACTCAAGGCCAGGAATGTCTGCTGGAGCACCGGGAGGCGCCGGGTAGAAACCAGCGCGCTGCAATCGGTCAGCACCGTTGAGACCAGCTGCCTTGACTGCGACCAGGACCTCGCCTGGACCGGGAGTAGGAGCTTCGCGCTCCTCAATGGTGAGTGACCCGTCTCCGGGAGTGATGACTGCCTTCATGGGGGCGAGTCTACGGACCCAGTCCCGGGTCGGGCCTAAGCCCCGGACTCAGAGCTGCTTGATCACTCCCCCAAGCAACCTGACGCTCAAACAGGCACGGTTGGGCACTGTCTGATCCGGCCCACTCACTTAAGGAGCGCACGAGTCGCTCCTGGACCCTCAGCCAGTCCGGTCTTGAACTGCCCGATCCGGCGGGCAACTTCAAAACAACCACTCACTCCCCCAAGCGACCTGGGACTCACATAGGCACGGTTGGGCACTGTCTGATCCGGCTCACTCACCTAAGGAGCGCGTGAATCGCTCCTGGACCCTCAGTCAGTCCGGTCTTGAACTGCCCGATCCGGCGCCGTCTGGAGGGAGCGCAGCGACCGACGCAGAGCCGGTCGGGTAGTCGAGACCGGGCAAGTCCGATAGAACGAGGGAGCGACTCAGGCGCGACGCTGCAGCAGGGCAACACACTCAACGTGAGGCGTTTGCGGGAAGAGGTCGATTGGCCGGACCTTGATCAGGTCGTAGCCGAGCTCTCCCAGTGCTGCTGCGTTTGGAGCGAGTGTCGTCGGGTTGCATGACACGTAAACGATGCGCTTTGCGCCCGCCTCGCCAATGCGGCGGATGATCTTGCCGGACAGGCCTGCGCGTGGCGGGTCAACAACGATCGTGTCTGGCTTGCCAGCACGCTCAACGAGCTCTCGCATGTCGCGGCGAACATCACCTGCGAAGAATGTGGCATTCGTGATGCCGTTCATCTTGGCGTTCTCAATTGCATCCTCAACGGCGGGCTCGACGATTTCAAGTCCCCAGACTTCACCGGCACGGGGTGACATTGCAAGGCCGATGGTGCCAATGCCAGAGCAGAGGTCAAAGAGGCGCTCGTGGCCCTTGAGTGCTGCTTCCTCTGCGGCCATTGCGTAGAGCTTTTCGGCCATCAGAGTGTTTGTCTGGAAGAAAGCTTCGGGGCTGATGCCGACTGTTAGTCCGCTGATCTCTTCCATCAGCTTGGACTGTCCGCTGATGATGCTCAGGGAACCGCCAGAAGTGGTTTCGCCACTGCCTTCAATTTCAGTGTGGAAGACGCCTTCGCAGTCAACTGCTTCGCCGAACTCGATTGCGTTTGGAAGTTCACCTTCGGAGGTGACGAGCCGAACCTGCATGTCGCCGGTGTTGATTCCTTCACGAACAACAAGGTTGCGCAGGTAACCCGTGTGGGTACGGCGGTCGAATGGTTCAAGCCCTTCGGCTACACACCAGTCGAGCGCGGCCTTGCGGACCTTGTCGGCCCGCTCGCTGCCCAGAAGGCATGTGTCAAGCGGCTCAACAACATCCCAGCGCCCGGGGGCGTGAAAGCCACAGGCGATTGAGCCGTCGTCAGCAGTGCCAAATGAGAATTCAAGCTTGTTGCGATAACGCCACTGCTGATCCGCAGGGACGATCTTCGCTACTTCGACATTGTCGAAATGGCCGAGGCGACTGAGGGCCTGTTCAACCATGTCTTGCTTGGCGGCAAGCTGTGCGTCGTAGTTGAGGATCTGCCATGGCGCGCCGGGGTGATCGGCAACTGGCTCAATGCGGTCGGGCCCTGCTTCGAGAACTTCAACAACGCGCGCTTCTGCATGGCTGCGCTTGACCTTGCCCAATACTGCTCGAACCCGGTCGCCTGGGACGGCGCCTTGGGCGAAGACAACGAACCCTTCGTGACGGCAGACGGCGGCTCCACCGTGAGCGAGTGGGCCAGCGGTCAGTTCAATTTCTGTTCCCGGCTTTGGGCGGGAAGCGCGGCCTTGGCCTGGTGGGGTCGGTTCGGAGCTCATAGGGTCAGCATCGCAGGCTGGGTCAGCTGGCGCAGATCAGTTCCAGCATTGCCTTCTGGGCATGCCGGCGGTTTTCAGCCTGATCCCAGATCCTCTGGCGGCTGCCGTAAAGGACTTCAGCGCTGATCTCCTCACCCGGATGGGCGGGAAGGCAGTGCAGGGCAATGGCCCCGTCGGCTGCCTTGTCGAGGAGTGCATCATCAAGTTTGTATGGGGCGAGCGCTGCTCGTCGGGCGTCAGCAGTGTCCTCGTCTCCCATGCTGACCCAGACATCCGCGTAGATCGCGTGGGCTCCCGCTACGGCCTCTGCCGGATCGGCGACGAGCTGGGCGCCGGCGACAGCTTCAAGGGAGTAGCCGCCTGGGGAGGCGATCGCCACCTCGACTCCCGCAAGCTGTCCGAGGATCGCAAGTGAGCGGGCAACATTGTTTCCATCACCGACATAGGCGAGGCGCAGGCCTTCGAGCTTGCCAAAGGTTTCCTTGAGCGTCACAAGGTCGGCAAGCGCCTGACACGGATGGTGACCAGCGGTAAGCATGTTGAAGACTGGAATGGTGCTCTCGGAAGCAAGTTCCGCAAGGCGCTCATCACCACTGGTTCTGAGGCCAACGGCTGCGACATGACCGGAAAGCACGCGGCCAGTGTCGGCGAGTGATTCACCACGGCTGATCTGAAGTTCGTCCGCACCAAGGACCACGGGGTGGCCGCCAAGCTCAGACACGCCGACTTCAAAGGACACGCGTGTGCGCGTTGATGGCTTCTCAAACATCAGGGCAACTGACTTTCCTTGAAGCGCGTTTGAGGAGAGCGGAGCTGCTTTCAACTCCAGGGCACGGTCAACAATCCCTGCGACTTCGTCGGGGGAAAGCTCTTCACCGGTGAGTAGATGTCTTGGCATTGAAGAGGGAAGTTAGCGAGGCGTCAGCGTCGAGGGGGGCCTTGGAACAGTCCCGGCAACTTTGGGGCGCGCAGACCGAAGCCCATAACCATCCGCATTGCACGGTCGCTGACGCTCCCAGGCTCGGGGGCAGCCCCCAGTTGGACTTGCGCGTCATGGAGGTCGTAGAAGATCCGCACCCTTGCGAGCAGCCCGTGGCGTGCCTCGCAGAAACACACTGCGTGAAGGGAAAGCGTTCGGCCGGTGGGTGGCATTCCTGCGATTGATGCTCTGTGAGTCCCGACTGCGCGGATCGGCGCAGCTATGTGGGTTCCATCTGTGAGGCGGGGTCCAGCGGATTCCACGCGCAAATCCGGAAAGCCCTTCCAGAGGCGGCGGGCCCGCGCTTCAAGCATTTCGACTCCCAGAAGTGGCTTGTCTCCGAGTGGGTCTTCGAAATGCAGGTCGCCCACGCAGACGGAACGGAACGCTGAAGCATCCCTGCCTGACCACGCAGCCTCCCAAGCGTCAATGAGTGGATCAACTTCCATCGTTGGGGAATCGTAACCCCGCCCGGTGGTGCGACACTTGTCGTGTGACTGAAGACGTCAAACCGGAACCCTCGGTTCGCCCTCCGCGCAAGTCGGCTGATGAGCGTAATGCAGAGGCTCGCGCTGGCCTTGAACCACTCGGCGAAGGCGAACGACCTGGCGCCGTTACCGCGGCAGCTGTTGTCTCGGCTGTCTTGGCAATCGTCAATCTGACCCTGCTGCTGTCCGGGTGGACGACCACGGGTGGCACGGCCCGGCCGATTACGGGAATTGTCTTTGCCGTCCTTCTGACAGCAGCCGCGGTGGCCCTTTGGCGCTCCGTGTACTTCGCAGTTGTCATGTTTGAGGCATTCCTTGGTGTGACGATCGTGTTTGCCGCTCTCTCCATCATCGTGTCGTCCAACCTCCTCGGGTTCCTGCTGCCGCTTGTGATCATTATTGGCGGCGGAACCCTCTTCTGGAAGTTGATTCGTGCAATGGGGCGAATCCAGGCGACCGCCCATGCCGCGCATGGCGAATCTCAGTCTTAAGCCGCTCTAACGAAGCTTCGGTAGTGTCAGGTTTCAATGGCTGAAGAGTTCGACCTCATCGTTATCGGTTCAGGCCCAGGTGGCTACGTTGCCGCTATTCGTGGTGCGCAACTTGGCCTCAAGACCGTCGTGATTGAGCGTGATCACATTGGTGGCCGCTGCCTCAATAAAGCTTGCATTCCCGCCAAGGCCGTGCTCCGCGTTGCGGACGTACTGACTGAGGTTCGAGAGGCGGATGAGTACGGCATTCAGGTTGCTGAGCCAACGGTTGACCACGCCAAGGTTGTTGAGCGGCGCGAATCAGTGATCAGCACCCTTGTTGGTGGCGTCAACGGACTGATGAAGAAGAACGGAATCGAAGTAGTTGAGGGCACTGCGACCTTGACTGGCAATGGCGGCGTGAAGGTCGGCGACCGCGAATTGAACGCCAAGCGCATTGTTCTTGCGACCGGCTCGGTCCGCAAGCCACTCCCAGGTCTTGACTTTGGTGAAGGAATCGTCGGAACTGAGGAAGGCTGGGCGCTTTCTGAGCCGCCAGCACGACTCACAGTGGTTGGCGCTGGCGCCAGTGGAGCTGAGCTTGCTTCTGCCTACGCACGACTTGGTAGCGAAGTGACTTTGATTGAGGCACTTGACCGCGTTCTCCCATCTGAAGATGCTGATGTGAGCAAAGCTGCCGGGCGAGGCTTCAAGAAGCAGGGGATCAACGTCCTGACCGGCAACCCCGTCTCAGGCGTTGCACACAACGCTGGCGTCACAACTCTCACTGTTGGTGACAAGACTGTTGAAGCTGACCTTGTGGTGATCGCAGCTGGTCGCGGACCGGATGTCGAAGGCCTTGGCCTTGATACTGCCGGCGTAAAACTGACCGACCGTGGCCTGATTGATGTTGATGGTTACCAGCGCACCTCAGTTGAGGGCATCTGGGCGATCGGCGACCTTGTTCGAGGTCCCGCCCTTGCGCACAAGGCTTCAGACGAGGGCATTGTCGCCGTTGAAGACTCGGCTGGACTCAAAGCCCATCCGATCAACATGGACCAGATCCCACGCGCAACTTTCTGCACGCCAAATGTTGCCTCGTTCGGCCTCACCGAGGCTCAGGCCAAGGAAGCCGGACACGACGTCGTTATCGGCAAGGTTCAGTACGGAGCTGTTGGCGCAGGCACTGTCTACGGTGACCGCACTGGCATCGTGAAGATCGTCGGCGACCGCAAGTACGGCGAGATCCTCGGAGCTCACATCTGCGGAGCCAAGGCTCCCGAGATGATCCAAGAGCTTGTTAACGCCGCAGCACTTGAAGGTGGATACCCCGAAGTTGCACGCATCGTGCACGGGCATCCAACACTCTCGGAAGCGCTGATGGAAGCAGCGCGAGCAGCCGACGGGTGGCTGATCCACGGCTGATTGACCTGTCGGAGGATGCGCTCCCGCCGCAGGATGATGGCGACGGGGAAAACGCGTTCTACTTCGACCCGGTCGATCCAGAAGCATGGTTGGTTGCTGAGCGGATCCTCACAACCCTTGGGGCTCCAGCAGCTTGGATCCCAGTTGCCCTCCCCAGCCCGAACCGTTTGGGCGCAGACGAACTGACCGCTATCGCTCAAGAGCGTGGTCTGTTGACGGTCAAGCCTCCGGCAAGCTGGCTTGGCTCAGAGACGATCAACTCGCATGAGGCCCTTCTTGCCACCACCTTTGCGCGTCAGGCAGGCAAGACCGTGGCTTTCGCGCTGGCCCTGATGCGCCAGTGCTGGTGTGG